>CAYFVG010000197.1:0-4611 GCA_964346365.1 uncultured Alteromonadaceae bacterium | reverse complement strand
CCGGTGCTCCTGAACCGGGCGCCGACGCTGCACCGCCTCGGCATCCAGGCCTTCGAGCCGGTGCTCATCGAGGGCAAGGCGATCCAGCTGCATCCGCTGGTCTGCGCCGCCTACAACGCGGACTTCGACGGCGACCAGATGGCCGTGCACGTGCCCCTGACGCTGGAGGCGCAGCTCGAGGCCCGGGCGCTGATGATGTCCACGAACAATATCCTCTCGCCCGCGAACGGCGAGCCGATCATCGTGCCGTCCCAGGACGTGGTCCTGGGCCTCTACTACATGACCCGCGAGCGCGTTAACGCTCCCGGCGAGGCCCGCATCTTCAGCGATGTCGCCGAGGTACACCGCGCCTATCACGCCGGTCTGGCGCACCTGCAGGCGCGGATCCGGGTGCGTGTCAGCGAGGTGGTCATCGGTGACGACGGCGAGCGCGAGTCCAGAACCTTCATCGCCGACACGACCGTCGGCCGGACGCTGCTCTGGGAGATTGTCCCCGAGGGCATCGCCTTCGCCATGATCAACCAGCCCATGGCCAAGCGCGCCATCTCGCAGGTTATCAACCAGTGCTACCGGGCCGTGGGCCTGAAGGCCACGGTGATCTTCGCCGACCAGCTTATGTACACGGGCTACGATTTCTCCACCCGCTCCGGTGCGTCCATCGGCGTCAACGACTTCGAGATCCCCGAGGAGAAGGCACGCCTCATCGGCGGCGCCGAAGCCGAGGTCAAGGAGATCGAGGACCAGTTCGCCGCGGGTCTCGTCACCGCCGGTGAGAAGTACAACAAGGTCATCGACATCTGGTCCCGGGCCAACGATCTGGTCTCCAAGTCCATGATGGAGGGCCTGTCCAAGGAGACGGTCATCAACCGCGACGGCGACAATGAAGAGCAGGCCTCTTTCAACTCCGTCTTCGTCTACGCCGATTCCGGTGCCCGGGGCTCCCCCGCGCAGATCCGTCAGCTCGCGGGCATGCGCGGCCTCATGGCCAAGCCGGACGGCTCGATCATCGAGACGCCGATCACCGCGAACTTCCGCGAGGGGCTGAACGTCCTGCAGTACTTCATCTCCACGCACGGTGCCCGCAAGGGCCTGGCGGATACGGCCCTGAAGACGGCCAACTCCGGCTACCTGACCCGCCGCCTCGTCGACGTGGCCCAGGACCTGGTGGTCACGGAAGAGGATTGCGGCACGGATCGCGGCCTGCTCATGACGCCGGTCATCGACGGTGGCGATATCATCGAGTCCCTGGGTGACCGGGTCCTCGGCCGGATCGTCGCCCGGGATGTGATCAAGCCGGGCACCGAAGATGAGATCGCCGTCACCGCGGGCACCATGCTGGACGAGCTGTGGATCCGCCGCCTGGAGGAAATGGGTATCGACGAGGTGGAAGTGCGCTCGCCGATCACCTGCGAGACGCGCTACGGCATCTGCGCTGCCTGCTACGGTCGGGACCTGGCCCGGGGCCACAAGGTCAACGACGGCGAGGCCATCGGTGTCGTCGCCGCCCAGTCCATCGGCGAGCCGGGCACGCAGCTCACCATGCGCACCTTCCACATCGGTGGGGCGGCGAGCCGGGCCACGGCCCAGGACAACATCCAGATCATCAACGACGGTACGGTCCGCCTGCACAACGTGAAGGTGGTAGAGCGCCGGGACGACAACCTGATCGCCGTGTCCCGGTCCGGCGAGCTGTCCATCCTCGATCGTATGGGCCGCGAGCGCGAGCGCTACAAGCTGCCCTACGGCGCCATCATCAAGGTATCCGACAACGCCGAGGTGAGCGCCGGCGACGTGGTGGCCAGCTGGGATCCGCACACCCACCCGATCATTACCGAGGTGGCGGGTACCGTGAAGTTCTCCGGTATGGATGAGGGCATCACCATCAAACGCCAGATGGACGAGCTCACGGGCCTGGCCAGCATCGAGGTCATGGACGCCGCCGAGCGCCCGGCGGCCGGTAAGGATATCCGCCCGGCGATCACGCTGGTGGATGACAGCGGCGAGGAACTGTGCCTTGCGGACACCAATGTGCCGGCGCACTACTTCCTGCCGCCCGGTGCCCTGGTGGGTGTAGATAACGAGGCCGGCATCGAGGTCGGCGACGTGCTGGCGCGGATTCCGCAGGAAGGTTCGAAGACCCGGGACATCACCGGTGGTCTGCCGCGGGTTGCGGACCTGTTCGAGGCGCGCAAGCCGAAGGAACCGGCGATCCTCGCCGAGATTTCCGGCACCGTCAGCTTCGGCAAGGAAACCAAGGGCAAGCGCCGCCTGGTCATCACCCCCACGGACGGCAAGCCGCTGCCGGATGGCTCCGACCACTACGAGGCACTGATTCCGAAGTGGCGCAACCTGTCGGTCTTCGAGGGCGAGTCCGTTGAAAAGGGCGAGATGATCTCGGAGGGGCCCCTGAGTCCCCATGATATTCTCCGCCTGCAGGGCATCGAGCCGCTGGCGAAGTACATCGTCAACGAGATCCAGGAGGTCTACCGCCTCCAGGGCGTGAAGATCAATGACAAGCACATCGAGGTGATTGTCCGCCAGATGCTGCGCAAGATCGTGATCAGCACCGCCGGCGATTCGGAGTTCATCAAGGGCGAGCAGATCGAGTACGTGGCCTTCCTCGAGGAGAACGAGCGTCTCCTGGCCGAGGGCAAGGTGCCCGCGACCGGCGAGCGCGAGCTCCTGGGTATCACCAAGGCGTCGCTGGCGACGGAGAGCTTCATTTCCGCTGCGTCCTTCCAGGAGACCACCCGCGTCCTCACGGAAGCGGCGGTCACCGGCAAGCGCGACTACCTGCGCGGCCTGAAGGAAAACGTGGTCGTCGGTCGTCTGATTCCCGCGGGGACGGGCCTGACCTACCACGAGGAGCGCAAGCGCAAGCGGCAGGAAGCTGACGAGTTCTCTGTGTCCGCCCAGGACATCGAGGCCGCGCTCACCGAGGCGCTGCAGGAAGGGGAACACGGCGAGTAGGCGCCCGCAGGCTTTTGCTTGACGGTCGGTGGGGGCCTCTGTACGATGCGCGCTCCGCGACGGGCGGGGCGGTGCACGCTCCGCCGTGGTGACCGCAGGGTGGCGGCTACCAGGGCCCGGGGCGACGGCGCCAGTGAAGGCAAATTTTGGAGATTCAGACAGCAATGGCAACAATCAACCAACTGGTCCGGAAGCCGAGGAAGCGCAGAGTCGAAAAGAGCGACGTGCCGGCCCTCCAGGCCTGCCCGCAGCGCCGCGGCGTGTGCACCCGCGTGTACACGACGACGCCGAAGAAGCCGAATTCCGCCCTGCGCAAGGTCTGCCGGGTACGTCTTACCAACGGTTACGAGGTGTCCTCGTACATCGGCGGCGAGGGTCATAACCTGCAGGAGCACAGCGTGGTGCTGATTCGCGGCGGCCGGGTCAAGGACCTGCCGGGCGTGCGCTACCACACGGTGCGCGGCAGCCTCGATACCTCCGGTGTTGCGAACCGCCGCAAGGGCCGCTCCAAGTACGGCACCAAGCGGCCCAAGTAGCACTTGAGCAGTGGACCACTTGCGTAAGTGGCGGCCAACCAAGCAAGTAAGCAAGTTACAAGTAGGTAGGTAGCGCGCAAATAAATAGCGGCCCATGTGGGGCCCTGCGTAAGCCGGTGAACAGGACTCGACAATGGCGTCGGGTCCTAACCCGGAGTAAGGCCGGACCACTGCCTCCCTCGCGAGTGGCAGTCGGTGTCCGGATAACCTGAAGACAAAAGGTACTATTCATGCCGAGAAGAAGAGTCGTCGCCAAGCGCGAGGTATTGCCCGATCCCAAGTACGGGAACGTCACGCTGGCAAAATTCATGAACCACGTCATGGTGAGCGGTAAAAAGTCCGTGGCCGAAGGCATCATTTACGGTGCCCTGGATCTGGTCAACGAACGCCTGAACCGGAATCCGATCGAGGTCTTCGACGAAGCCCTGGAGAATATCGCACCCATGGTCGAGGTGAAGTCCCGCCGGGTCGGCGGCGCCACCTATCAGGTGCCTGTGGAAGTACGCCCTTCCCGTCGCGTGGCCCTGTCCATGCGCTGGCTGGTTGAGCACGCGCGCAAGCGCGGCGAGAAGTCCATGCGCCAGCGCCTGGCCGGCGAAATCGTCGACGCCTCCCAGGGCAAGGGTAACGCCGTGCGCAAACGCGAGGACGTGCACCGCATGGCCGAGGCGAACAAGGCCTTCTCGCACTACCGGTTCTGAGCAACCGCCTGACATCTGTTAATGGGGATTACATTGTGGCTCGTAAAACACCGATAGGCAGGTATCGCAATATCGGTATCTGCGCGCACGTGGACGCCGGCAAGACGACGACCACCGAGCGCGTGCTGTTCTATACCGGCCTGTCGCACAAAATCGGCGAGGTGCATGACGGCGCGGCTGTCATGGACTGGATGGAACAGGAGCAGGAGCGGGGCATTACCATCACCTCCGCTGCCACCACCTGCTTCTGGCAGGGCATGGATCAGCAGCTCGACCTGCACCGTATCAATATCATCGACACCCCCGGGCACGTCGACTTCACCATCGAGGTGGAGCGCTCCCTGCGCGTGCTCGACGGTGCCGTGGTTGTGCTCTGCGCCTCCTCCGGCGTTCAGCCGCAGACC
>CAYFVG010000196.1:0-4698 GCA_964346365.1 uncultured Alteromonadaceae bacterium | reverse complement strand
GCCCGCTTTGATCAAGTCGAGCGGGGGCCAGGGGGGTGAGCCTCGACAGCGCCCGCCATATCCGATCAACCGGGGAATTCATGGCTACTCGACCTGCATCAACAACGTCGAGACGCTGGCCAATATCCCGCTCATCATCAGGAACGGCGCCGATTCCTATCGCGAACTCGGCATCGAGGGCAATACCGGCACGAAGATTTTCTCTTTGGTGGGCAAGATCCGCAACACCGGTCTGGTGGAAGTTCCGCTCGGTACGCCGATCGCCAAGGTGGTCTACGACATCGGCGGCGGCGCTCCGGGCGACAACCACATCAAGGCCGTGCAGACGGGTGGCCCTTCGGGGGGGTGCATTCCGGCCTCCATGTTCGACCTGTCCATCGATTACGACAGCCTGAAGGAGGCCGGCTCGATCATGGGCTCCGGCGGCATGATCGTCATGGACGAGAAAACCTGCATGGTCGACGTGGCCCGTTACTTCATGAGCTTCCTCAAGGACGAGTCCTGCGGCAAATGCTTCCCCTGTCGGAAGGGTACGCAACGCATGTATGAGCTGCTCGACGACATCACCCGCGGCAAGGGGACGCTGGAGCACCTGGACTTGCTCGAAGAGCTGGCCGATGTGGTGGTCGACACGACCATGTGCGGTCTGGGGCAGTCTGCATCCAATCCCGTCAAGGGCACCCTGCGCTACTTCCGCGAGGAGTACCTGCGCCATATCCTGGACAAGCGCTGCGACGCCTTCGTCTGCAAGGACTTGGTCGGCGCACCGTGCGCAACGGCCTGTCCTCTGGGAACAGAGGCTTGGCGTTATGTGGCCCATGTGGGGCGCAAGGAGCTGGAGCAGGCCTATCGGGCGATTCGAGTCTCGAACCCGCTGCCGGCGGTAGCGGCCCGGGTGTGTCACCATCCTTGTGAGGAGCACTGCCGGGCCGGCGCCAGCGGTGGTCAACCGATCGCCATCCGGACACTGAAGCGATACGTCACCGACCGGGTGCCGCCCCGACCGTTCTCACCGGAGGAGTCGGTCACGACAGCCGATGATCTGCCGCCGGTCGCCATCGTCGGCGCTGGACCGGCTGGCTTGTCGGCCGCCCACTTTTTGTCCCGCCAGGGAATCCGTTCGACCCTCTTCGAAGCCGGTGCCGAACCGGGGGGGATGCTGATCGCAGCCATCCCCGCCTACCGTCTGCCGCGCGACGTTGTTCGGGCCGAGATCGCGGCCTTGATCGACGAACGGGTCGCGGTGGAGTGCGGCATGGTCTTCGGCCAGGATTTTTGCCTGGACGACCTGCGCAAACGGGGCTACGGCGCGGTCTTTCTGGCCATGGGCGCGCACCGCAGTGGCAAGCTCGGGTTGCCGGGAGAGCAGAGTCGGGGAGTCTATCCCTCGATCGAGTTTCTGAAGGCCTTTCACACCGACGGCCGGGAACTCGCCCGCGGTCGGGTGGGCGTCATCGGTGGCGGCAACTCAGCCGTGGACGCGGCCCGGGTCGCTCTCCGCCTGGATGATGTCGAGGAGGTGACCGTCTTCTATCGGCGGACCCGGGACGAGATGCCGGCCTTCGCCGAGGAGATTGAAGATGCGCTCGATGAGGGAATTCGTCTTGAGTCGCTGGTCTCTCCGGTCGGCATCATCGAGCACGATGGGGCGATCACCGGGCTGCGCTGCATCCGCAATGAGTTGGGGGCAAGGGACGCGAGCGGGCGCAGGCGACCGGTTCCAATCGAGGGCTCGGAGTTCGCCGTCGAACTCGACACATTGATCGTGGCCATCGGAGAACGGCCGGATACGGTCGATATCGATGAGGTGGCCGCGGGGCGGCTCGAAGTGGCCAAGAACAGCTGTGTCCAGGTCGAACGACGGACGCTGGCGACCTCCATCGAAGGCGTCTTTGCCGGCGGCGATGCGGTCACCGGGCCCAACACCGTGGTGGATGCCATGGCCCATGGCAAGCGGGCGGCAGAGGTCATGGGACGGTATCTGCGGGGCGAGCAAGTGGCCGCCGAGGAGCAGCCGCGGCTGCCGCGAAGATACATACCATTGGTCGAAGATGCGGATACGTCGAATGAGGCCGCAGGCCGGGTGGCGACCCCCAAATCTGAACCAAAATGGCGAAGGCGGAACTTCGTCGAGGTGGAGAGCAGCATCTCGTCGCGTGAGGCGGCCAATGAAGCGCGTCGCTGTCTGCGCTGCGACCTGGAGTTCACAGAGAGCGCCGAGAATCCGGCGGATGCTGATACGGAATCGAAAGGTGCGGCATGATCAATCTCACGATCAACGGCTTGGCCTGCACGGTAGAGCCGGGTGCGACGCTGTTGGAAGCCGCAACGCAGTACGGCATGCCGATACCCACGCTCTGCCATATGGAGGGCTTGACCCCATATGGTGCCTGCCGTTTGTGCGTGGTGGAGATCGGTCCCGCCGGACGCAGCCGGTTGGTCACCGCATGCACCTACCCGGCGGAAGAAGGACTGAACGTCCGGACCGCATCGCGGCGGGTCGTCCGGGCCCGGAAAATGATACTGGAGCTGCTGTTGGCGTCTTGTCCGCAGTCGAAGACGGTTCAGGATCTGGCCGCGGCGTACGAGGTGCGCCAGCAGCGTTTCAAACAGGAGTACGAAGACTGCATCATGTGCGGCCGCTGCGTCCGGATGTGCGCCGAGCAAATGATGGCCAGCGCCATCGGTTTCAGGGGACGCGGAGAAAACCGCAGCATCGGCACGCCGTTCGACATCGAGTCGGATCAGTGTCGCCATTGCGGCGGTTGCATCTATGTCTGCCCCGCTTGCGAGTTGCGTTGCACCTACAACGAACCGGAAAAGGCCATCTGCGGCGGTTGCGCCAACTTGAGCCCGCCCTGCGTCGAGCCGGACGCTTACGACGACATGATGTGCAGCATGAACCCTTGTATGGCGTGCGAGATCGCGCATCGCAAGGGCGAGACAGAATGACAAGCCTACAAGACAACAGGAGGTCTTCGGCATGAGCCTATCCAAGGTCAACGCCTCGGCGGCGACTCTGAGCAAGAACCGGACCGAGGGTTCGATCGTTCCGACCTCGGGCATGTGCGTCACCTGCGTCGACGGCTGCATCGGGATGTGCGATATCGGAAAGTCCGCCTATCGGGGCCACGAAGTCATCTACCCGCAACCGTTCGGGGTGATCACATCCGCCGGCGAGAAGGCCTATCCGGTCGATTACTCGCACTTCAACATCATCGGCGGTGTCCAGGGGGCGGAGGGGATCGATGCCGACTCGGACAAGGCCATCTTCCCGGCGGTGGATCTGTCGGTTCGCCTGGGCCGTGACAAGGGGCTCGAGTTCAAGCTGCCCTGGATCATTCCCGGTATCGGCTCGACCAACGTGGCGCGCAACAATTGGGAAGGGCTGGCGATTGGGACGGCGCTCGCGGGCACCGGCCTGACCATCGGTGAAAACGTCGCCGGGATGGATCCGGAAGCGGTCATCAAGAACGGCCAGGTCGTCGACACGGTCGACCTCAAACGCCGCGTGAAGCTCTTCCAGGACAACCAGATCGATGGCTACGGCGCCATCGTGGTCCAGGCCAACGTAGAAGATACGCGTTTGGGTGTACAGGAGTACGCCATCCGTGAGTTGGGGGTCGAGTGCGTCGAGATTAAATGGGGGCAGGGCGCCAAGAACATCGGCGGCGAGGTCAAGATTGGCGATCTCGCGAAAGCCCAGCTGCTCCACGAGCGCGGCTACGTGGTGATTCCCGACCCCTCACGGCCGGAGGTCATCGAGGCGTTCAAGCACGGCACTTTCTCGGAGTTCGAGCGGCATTCGCGGGTGGGCATGGTCACCGAGGAGTCTTTCGCCCGGCGCGTCGAGGAGCTTCGGGCGGCGGGTGCCCGCTACATCTTTCTCAAGACCGGCGCCTATCGCCCGGCGGCTCTGGCACTGGCGCTCAAGCTGGCCTCGCGGTACGGGATCGACATGCTCACGGTCGACGGCGCCGGGGGCGGTACCGGTATGAGCCCATGGCGGATGATGAACGAATGGGGCATACCACCGGTGGAGTTGCACTCGCTGCTGTATCGATACGCCAATCGCCTGGCCGAACGGGGCGAGTACGTTCCAGACCTGGTGGTCGCCGGCGGTTTCACTTTCGAGGATCAGATCTACAAGGGTCTCGCCCTCGGAGCGCCGCACGCCAAGCTCGCTGGAATGGCACGGGCGCCGATCGCCGCTGCAATGGTCGGCAAGACCATCGGCAACGCGATCGAGAGCGGACAGGTGCCGGTCTATGTGGAGCGGTTCGGCAGAGAGCGAGACAAGATATTCGTCACCGCGGGTGTGTTGCAGGAGAAGATCGGCAAGGAGGAGTTCGAGCGGCTGCCGGCGGGCGCGATCGGGCTTTTCACGTACTACGAGCGATTGGCCCAGGGACTTCGACAGCTCATGGCGGGAGCGAGGAAGTTTTCCACCGAGCACATCTCCCGGGATGACCTGTGCGCCCTGACGCGGGACGCAGCCGAGCGCAGCGACATCTCATTCGTGATGGATACGGACGAGGAGAGGGCAGAGGAGATACTGAACGACTGAGGGGTGCCGAGCCCGATCCTCGATACGCCGCCGCGGCCCCGCGGGGCGCGGTCGTAGCGGACGCGGTGGCGCTCCATCCGACCACCGGCCGCGGTGCCGGTCAAGCGAATCCGACAGGCGATCAATCTGCT
>CAYFVG010000195.1:0-4705 GCA_964346365.1 uncultured Alteromonadaceae bacterium | reverse complement strand
GGAAGAACTGGCTCACGGTACGGTTACCTCCCCGGCTATCTCCCCTGCTGTCTCCCCTGGCGAGCCCTGAGACGCCAGTAGCGACCACACGTTGCGCTGGCGGGCGAACGGCGCCGCCGCCACCCCGAGGCGCGCCCCGTAGCGGCTGTCGGCGTGGAAATCGCTGCCCACGGACACGGCGAGACCGAAGTCCGCCGCCAGCCGGGCCAGGCCCGCAGCCTGCCCGGGGGCCTGGCGGCCGCTCAGGACCTCCAGCGCACCGCCGCCGGCGTCTGCGAAAGCCGTCACCAGCCGGCGCAGCTTCATGCGGGTGAGCTTGTAGTGCAGCGGATGGGCGAGGACGGCGATGCCGCCGGCGGCCACCAGCCACGCCGTCACCTCGGCAAGCGTCGGCCAGAAGGCCTTTACATCCCCGGCCTTGCCGCGCCCGAGGTAGCGCTTGAAGGCGGTGGCCTCGTCGGGCAGGTGCCCGGCGGCCACCAGCCAGCGCGCGAAATGCGGCCGGCCGAGCTGACTCTCCCCGGCGATGGCCCGGGCTCCCTCGAGAGCGCCGGGGAAGCCGCGGCTGGCCAGCCGGTCGGCGATGGTCTCCGCACGCTGCCGCCGGGCGGTCTGGAGGGTTTCGAGCCCCGCGGCCAGCGTCGGGTCATCGACGCGCATGCCGAGGCCGACCACGTGGACCGTCGCCCCGCTCCACTGGCAGGACAGCTCGACCCCGGCGTGCAGCACCAGGTCGCGGGCCCGTGGCGCCGCCGCACGGTAGCCCGCCAGGGTGTCGTGGTCGGTGATCGCGAGTTCGGCGATACCGGCGTCCCGGGCGCGGGCCAGCAGCTCCGCCGGCGCGAGGGCGCCATCCGATGCGCTCGTATGGGTGTGGAAGTCGACCAGCACAGTTCGCTACTATTGCCCTCTTGCCCGTCACCGGGCGCCCACCGCCGCGGCTGGCCGGCGAGCTTAGCACGGAAGGATGCCCCTACCCTATGCGGCAACTGCTCGAGTTCATTCCCATCGCGCTGTTCTTCATCGTCTACCAGCTCGACGGCGAGACCGTGACTGTCGGCACCTGGACCCACACCGTGGACGGCATCTTCACCGCCACCGCCGTGCTGATCGCGGCCACGGCGCTGCAGTTCATCATCGGCTCGCTCCTGTCCCGGCAGGTGGAGAAGCGGGCCCTGTGGACCCTGCTGGCCGTGGCTGTTTTCGGCGGGGCGACGCTGCTCCTGCGCGACCAGACCTTCATCCAGTGGAAGCCGACGATCTTCAACTGGGCGCTGGCCCTCGCCTTCATTCTGTTCCGCTTCGTCGGCAAGCGCACGCTTATGGAGCGCACCCTGGGCGGGCAGTTGCAGCTGCCCCGCCGTGTCTGGCTGCGCCTGAACGCCGTCTGGGTGGCGAACTTCCTCGTCGTCGGCGCCCTCAACCTGTACGTCGCCTACGGCTACAGCGAGGCCACCTGGGTCAGCTACAAGCTCTACTCGGCGATCGGTTTCACGCTGCTGCTGACGGTGATCACTGCCCTGCTCATCAGCCCCCATCTCAAGGATGGCGACGACGGCGCCGGTACCGACGTGGCCCGCGACGACGCCTGAGCCGGAGGCCCGGACCGTGTACTACGCCATCATCGCCGAGGACGCAGCGGAGACTCTCTCCGCCCGGCGTGCCGCCCGCCCCGCGCACCTGGTGCGTATCCAGGCGCTCGTGGACGCCGGCCGGGTACTGCTCGCCGGTCCCCATCCGGCCCTGGACACGGCGGAGCCGGGCGAGGCGGGCTTCAGCGGCAGCCTGATCGTCGCCGAGTTCGACAGCCTCGAGGACGCCGAGGCCTGGGCCGCCGGGGACCCCTACACGGCGGCCGGCGTCTTCGCCTCGGTCACCGTCAAACCCTTCCTGCCGGTGCTGCCCTGAGGGCGGCCCGTGCTATGCTCTGCGGCCGCACCGCACCGCCAAGTACCGTACCGCAACCGTACCGCAAGAGGAGATCGTTCCGTGACCGCGCTGGCCCGCCTGCTATCCGCCATCGCCTGCGCCGCCTGTATCGCCGGCGCCACCGCCCAGGACAGCGCCTGGGTCGGCGACGAGGTCTTCATCGTCCTGCACGCGGGCCCGGGGACCAACTACCGCTGGATCGCCAAGCTCAACCCCGGCACCCGCCTGTCGCCCGGGGCGACCGCCGAGGACGGCGCCTGGACGGAGGTCACCACGGCTGGCGGCAGCGAGGGCTGGGTGCGCAGCGAATTCCTGACCCGCCAGCCGCCGGCGCAGGCGCGCCTGCCCGCCGCCGAGGCCCGGGCCGACCGCCTCGAAGCCGAGGTCCGGGAGCTGGAGCAGGCCCTGGCGAACGCCCGCTCGACGCAGGCCGACACCAGCGGCAACCTCGCCGCGACGGAGACACAGCTCGCCGAGGTCAGCGAGGAGCTCGCGCAGATCAAGCAGGTCTCCGGGCGCGCGCTCGCCCTCGACGAGGAGAACCGGCGCCTGGCCGAGGCCGGGGAAACCCTGCGTTCGGAGGTCGACGTGCTGCAGGCGGATAACCAGCGCCTCAAGGACAAGCTGCGGAGCAACGCCTTCCTCGACGGCGCCCTGGCCGTGCTGCTCGGGGTCGTCATCGCCCTCGTCGTGCCGCGCCTCTGGCCGCGCCGGCGCAGCAGTTCGAGCTGGGCCTGATGGGCCGGCAACCCGGGAGCCCAACCATGACGAGCCCTACCATGACAGCCATTCTCAAGCAGCTGCTGCTGCCGCTCCTCGCGCTCCTGGTCCCCGCACCGGCCGGGGCCGAGGATTCCCTGCCGAATCCGCAGGTGGTCATCGAGACCGGGCAGGGCAACGTCACCCTGCGCCTGTTCCGCGACAAGGCCCCGGCCACCGTGGAGAACTTCCTCCAGTACGTGGACGATGGCTTCTACGAGGGCACCATCTTTCACCGGGTCATCCCCGACTTCATGATTCAGGGCGGCGGTTTTCTCCCCGACATGACTGAAAAACCCACGCGGGCACCCATCCCGAACGAATCGCGGAACCGGCTGCACAATGTCCGCGGCACCGTGGCCATGGCCCGCACCGCGGACCCGGACTCGGCCGCGGCGCAGTTTTTCATCAACCAGCGCACCAACCTGCGCCTGGACTGGCGCCCGGGGCAGCCGGGCTACACGGTCTTCGGCGAGGTGACCGACGGCATGGCGGTGGTGGATTTCATCGCCACGGCGCCGGTGCAGCAGGTCGGCGGCCACGCGGCCGTGCCCGTGGAGCCCATCGTCATCGAACGCATCCGTCGCAAGTCCCTGCTATGACCGCCCTCAGCGTCAACCTCAACAAGATCGCGCTCATCCGCAATTCCCGGGACACGCGCTCGCCGGATGTGCCCAGCCACGCCCAGCTCTGCATCGACGCCGGCGCCGATGGCATCACCGTGCACCCGCGCCCGGACCAGCGCCACATCCGCGCGAGCGACTGCCGCGAACTGGCGGGCATGCTCACGGTGGAATTCAACATCGAGGGCAATCCCTTCGCCGGGCCCCGGCGCAGTGACCGCGCCGGCGTCGACGACTACCCCGGCTTCCTGCCGCTGGTGCGGGAAACGCGGCCGGCACAGTGCACCCTGGTGCCGGACGGCGATGCCCAGCTGACCTCGGACCACGGCTTCGACCTCAGCCGCGACGGCGACCGCCTCGCACCGGTCGTGGCCGAGCTGAAGGCCCTGGGCAGCCGGGTCAGCCTGTTCATGGACCCGGAGCCGGCGCAGCTGGCCCTGGCCGCCGAGGTCGGCGCCGACCGCATCGAGCTCTACACGGAGAGCTACGCCCGTGCCTTCGCCACGGGGGAAGACGCCGATGCGGTCCTCGGCCGCTTCCGCGCCGCGGCGGACGCTGCGCGGGCGGCGGGCCTCGGCATCAACGCCGGGCACGACCTCAACCTCGAGAACCTGCCCCCCTTCCATGCGGCGATCCCCGACCTGCTCGAGGTCTCCATCGGCCATGCCCTCACCGTCGATGCGCTGCGCCTGGGCCTTGCGCAGACCGTGCGCGCCTACCGGCTGGCCCTCGGCAAAGACTGACACCCCGGCGACCAGCCCGGAAGCGTTCTTATGACGCGCTTTCCTCGGCCAGATAGGAACACCAGTCGCTCCAGCTGCCGGCATAAAGCTGCGCATCGCCGCGCCCCAGCCGGGCCAGGGTGAACAGGTTGATGCAGGTGGAGACGCCGGAGCCGCAGTAGCCGACGAGGCGCTCGGCCCGCAGCAGATCGCCCCAGTGGGCGGCGAGAGCCGCATCCTCGAGGAGACGGCCACGGTCGTCGGTAACGGCGCCCCAGAAGCGGTTCTCGGCACCGGGGATATGCCCGGCAACCGGATCCATGGTCTCGTTCTCGCCGCGGTAGCGGTCCGCGGACCGGGCATCCACCAGGGTGGCGCCGGCCGCGCGGGCACCGCGCAGGTCCTCGATACCGAGGCGGCCGGCGTAGTCGCCGACTTCGGGCACCGCGCAGGGGGTGGCAGCGACCTCACCGGGCTCGGGTTCGCCGCCGGCAGCGAGCCAGGCGCCGTAGCCACCGTTGAGCAGCGCCGGCGGCCGGTAGCCGAGGGCGCGCATCATCCACCAGAGGCGCCCCGCAAAGGCGAAGCCGGCGTCGTCGTAGGCAATGACCGGCGTTGCCGGGCCGATGCCGCAGCTGGCCAGGGTGGCATCGGCCCGGCAACGCCGGTCAT
>CAYFVG010000194.1:0-4739 GCA_964346365.1 uncultured Alteromonadaceae bacterium | reverse complement strand
ACCGGCTCCTGGACTGGCTGCAGGCGCAGCCGCTGCTGCGCCGGGAGGGAGACGACCTGTTCGTCCATGCCGGCATCCCGCCGCAGTGGGACAGCGCCGCGGCCGAAGCCCGGGCCCGGGAGGTCGCCGCGGCTCTCACGGGCAGCGACTGCGACCGCTTCCTGGGTGCCATGTACGGCAACGAGCCCGCCACCTGGTCCGAGGACCTCCGCGGCTGGCCGCGGCTGCGCCTGATCACCAACTGTTTTACCCGCATGCGCTTCTGCGCCGCCGACGGCACCCTGGACCTCGAGCGCAAGGGTCCGCCGGAGGCCGATAGCGACGATGAGCCCTTCCGCCCCTGGTTCCGGCACCCGCACCGGCTCGCGGCCGGGGAGCGGGTGGTCTTCGGCCACTGGGCCGCCCTCGGCGGCGAAACGGGCGACCCGCGCTTTGTCGGCCTGGACACGGGCTGCGTCTGGGGTGGCGAGCTGACCTTCTGCAACCTCGACACCGGCGAGCGCCTGGGCGAGCCCTGCGGCGCCTGATCGCAGCCGGTCCGCGGGTTACACTGCGGTCATGGAAATTTACCTGGTGGGCGGCGCCGTCCGCGATGAGTTGCTAGGCCACCCGTTCACGGAAAAAGACTGGGTGGTCGTCGGCGCCCGCGCCGAGGATCTCCTCGAGCAGGGCTACACGCCGGTGGGCAAAGACTTCCCCGTGTTCCTGCACCCGGAGTCAAAGGAGGAGTTCGCCCTCGCCCGCACGGAGCGCAAGCAGGGCCACGGCTACACGGGCTTTGCTGTGCACGCCGCGCCGGAGGTCACCCTGGAGGAGGACCTGAAGCGCCGGGACCTCACCATCAACGCCATGGCGCGAGATCCCGACGGCCACCTCATCGACCCCTACGGCGGACAGCGGGATCTCGCGGCGCGGGTGCTGCGGCACGTCTCGCCGGCTTTTGTGGAGGACCCGCTGCGGGTCCTGCGCACCGCCCGCTTTGCCGCGCGCTACCACCCCTTCGGTTTCACCATCGCCCCGGAGACCCTCGCGCTCATGAGCGAGATCGTGACCCGGGGGGAGCTGGCGCACCTGCCTGCGGAGCGGGTCTGGGTGGAAACGGAAAAGGCCCTGCGCGAGGCGGAACCGGCGGTCTATTTCGCGGTACTCGAACGCTGCGGCGCCCTCGCGGCCCTGGCCCCGGAACTGGTCGAGCGGGGCGACGCGGCCCGGAAGCAGCTCGCCGTCGCGGCCGAGCGCAGCGACGACAGCGCCCTGCGCTTCGCGGCGCTGACCCACGGCCTGGCACCGGCAGCCCTCGACGCCCTCTGCGAGCGCCTGAAGGTGCCGCGCCGGCACCGGGAACTGGCGCTGCTGCTGACCGCCCAGGCGGCGCGCGCGGCCCGGGCGCGGGAGCTCCCGGGGGAGGAACTGCTCGCGCTCCTCGAAGCCGCCGGTGCGCTGCGCAACCACGGGCGCTTCGAGGCGTTCCTGGAGGGCGCGGCGGCGCTCGCCGGGGAGGGCTTCCCCGACGGCTACCTGTACCGGGCCCGGGACCTCGTCCGCGACGTGTCCGCGGCCCCCTTCGTCGCCGAGGGCCTGGCGGGTAAAGCCATCGGCGAGGCCATGGCAGCGGAGCGCATCCGCCGGCTCAAGGCCCTGGCGGCAAACCCCGGGACTTTGCATGGGCACTAGTGACGAGCATTAGTGGGCAAGTCACCACTTGCAGCCCCCCTATTTATCCCTCTCTCTTTGTCTCTCTTCTTCGTCTCTCTTTTCATCTCTATTTCTTCCGTCCTTTCGGCTATCGACCAGGGCACATATAATTTAACTTATACGCTATCATTCACTCCCGGGAGGCACACGATGGGCCAGGTAACGATTTACCTCGACGACGAGACCGAGCAGCGTATGGTCGCCAGCGCCCGGCTGATGAACCTGTCGAAGAGCAGATGGATCGCTCGCGCCATCCAGGACAAGCTCATCGATGAATGGCCGGACGGTGTCCGGGAGCTGCCCGGGAGCTGGGACGACTTTCCGGAACCGGAAGACCTGCGGCGCACGCAAGGGACCGATGCGACGCGGGAACCGCTCTGATGTGGGCGCTCGACAGCAACACCCTGATCTACTTCTTCAAGGGCAGGGGACGGGTGGCAGAGGAACTCCTGGCGCGAGCGCCACAGGACATCGGCATTCCCGCGGTCGTGCTCTTCGAGTTGCGGGTCGGCATCGCCAAGTCCGACAAGCCCGGGGAGCGCTCGGAACAGCTGGCAAGGTTAACGGCGGTAACACGCCTGCTCTCCTTTGGCGCCCGCGAAGCGCAGGCCGCTGCTGACCTGCGCGCCGATCTCGAACGCGCCGGCGAGCCGATCGGCCCCTACGACACGCTCATCGCCGGTACGGCCCTCGCCCACGGCGCGACCCTGGTCACGCGCAATACCCGTGAATTCGCCCGCGTGAAAGATCTCAGGCTCGAAAACTGGTACTGACCCCTGAGCGGCCAGGGGAGCGGGCGCCCCGAAGAAGCCGCGCTCAATCGGGCCGGGGCGTAAGCTCGCGGCCGCGCCAGGCGAAGGGAATGGCGCGGATCGGCTGGGCAGCCTGGTCGAAGCGGGCCCAAAGGTCTGCGTACGTTTCACCGCAGCCCGGGTGCCGATCCTCCGGCGCCAGGGCGGCCAGCGGCCGCAGCACGAAGGCGCTGGTGAGAATCTCGCCCCGGGGCAGCTCCACACCGTCGGCGCTGTCCACCCGGTCGCCGTAGGTCAGGATGTCGATATCCAGGCGCCGGGGGCTGTTGCGGGTCGCGTGCAGCGGCCGGCCGTGGGCTCTCTCGAGGGCGCGCAAGTCGTCGGCCAGGGTACGCAGCGGCAGGGTGCCATCGACACCGACCACCAGGTTGAGAAAAGGATCGCCGGCAAAACCGAGCGCCGGCGCCTCGTAGACCGGCGAGATGGCGAGTTCACCGAAGCGCGTCGCCAGCGCATCGAGGGCGATGGCGACGTGGCGCTCGCGTTCGATATTGCTGCCGATGCCCAGGTAGATGCGCGGCATCAGGGCCGGCTACCCCGCTCGATGAGGACGCCGACGTCGTCGGCGCCGGCCACCGCGCCCGGCTTGGCCAGGCGCAGACGCAGCCAGGGCACGGCGAATTCCTCGCGCAGGAGCTGTGCCGCCCCTTCGGCAAAGGTCTCGACCAGCTGCCACTGGCTGGCGGCCGCGTAGGCGCGCAGCCGGCGCGAGACGGCGTCGTAGTCCAGGGCGCGGGCCACGTCGTCCCCGGCCGCCGGGCCGGCGACGTCTGCGGCCATCTCCAGGTCCAGCACCAGGGTCTGGCGCACGGTCCGCTCCCAGCCATAGACGCCGATGACCGTGTCCACGCGCAGGCCGCGGATGAAGACGCGATCGGTCACGAGGCCGCCGCGCGCGCCAGCGGCGCCAGCTCGTCCATGGGCCAGCGCGGCCGCACCCGCGCGTCGGGGCCGTCGACCTCGCCGGCGGCCAGGCGGCAGGCGCCGGCGTAGGCGATCATGGCACCGTTGTCGGTGCAGAAGGCCGGCGCCGGATAGAAGGCCCGCGCCTGCCGCGCGCTGAGGCTGTCGGCCAGCCGCGCCCGCAGGCGCCGGTTGGCGCTCACACCGCCGGCCATGACCAGCGTGGCGAGGCCCTCCTGCTCCAGGGCCCGGCGACACTTGATGACCAGCGTGTCGACCACCGCTTCCTCGAAGGCGCGGGCGACGTCGCCCCGGTCCCGGGGGGAGAGCTCGCCGTCGCCCGCCAGCTCGCGGATGGCGACCAGCGTGTGCGTCTTCAGGCCACTGAAACTGAAGTCCAGCCCCGGCCGGTTGACCATCGGCCGCGGGAAGGTGAAGCGCTGAGGATCGCCATCCGCGGCGAGGGCGGCCACCTGCGGCCCGCCCGGGTAGGGCAGGCCGAGCATCTTTGCGACCTTGTCGAAGGCCTCGCCGGCGGCGTCGTCCACGGACTCGCCCAGGAGCCGGTAGGCGCCGATGCCGTCAACCCGGACCAGCTGCGTGTGCCCGCCGGACACCAGCAGGGCCACAAAGGGGAACTCGGGCGCCTCGTCCTCGAGCATGGGGGCCAGCAGGTGCCCCTCCATATGGTGGACCCCCAGGGCCGGCACGCCCCAGCCGGCGGCGAGGCCGCGGGCCAGCATGGCGCCAACCAGCAGCGCGCCGACCAGGCCCGGGCCGGCCGTATAGGTGACTGCGTCGACAGCCGCCGGCGTGCAGCGGGCGTCGGCGAGCACCTTTTCCAGCAGGGGAATGGCGCGCCGGACGTGGTCCCGGGAGGCGAGCTCGGGCACCACGCCGCCGTAGAGCGTGTGCAGGTCGACCTGGCTGTGCAGGGCGTGGGCCAGCAGGCCGCGGTCCGTGTCGTAGACCGCGACGCCGGTTTCGTCGCAGGATGTCTCGAGGCCCAGAACACGCATCAGCTTTCCCCGGGGCTGAAAAAGAGGGCGCATGATACCGCTCGCGGGCCCGGAACACACCGGGACGGGCTTTGCATTGAACACCCCTTGTGTATAAACTACGCGGCCGCCTGCGGTGGAGGGTCGGCTTGTTCGCCCGGATGCGCCGGCGCCTTCGTCCGGCATCGCCGGCGATCGCGAAGGCAAGTGACCGTGAGAAACCCGCGAGAGCAACCATTAATAGATAGGTGAGGTTATATGCCGCACATCAAGGTTAAG
The DNA here is from genome assembly GCA_964346365.1 of uncultured Alteromonadaceae bacterium. GTDB lineage: Bacteria > Pseudomonadota > Gammaproteobacteria > Pseudomonadales > Halieaceae > Pseudohaliea. The sequence goes on along the minus strand of CAYFVG010000194.1, from coordinate 52 downwards.
GAAAACGAGCCCTTCGACGTGGCCCTGCGCCGCTTCAAGCGCTCCTGCGAAA
>CAYFVG010000193.1:0-4773 GCA_964346365.1 uncultured Alteromonadaceae bacterium | reverse complement strand
CTCGCCCTCAGACCCCCGCGCACCCCCCGAGCGTTCATCACCACCTCAACGCGCCCCCAAAGGTACTAACCGCATTCCTCCATGGTCGCGGGCACCAAAAAATCGATCGAATTTCCAACCACTTAACCACTACATCTTCAGGTGGGCCGTAGGTATACTCATATCGTTTGGATGCGCCGCCCGCGGGCGGCACCCGAGGTGGCCCGATGAACGAACAGGCGAAAACACCGCCCTCCGGCCTCGCCGGCCGTCTGGTCGCCGAGGGCCTGATCGACGTCGAGCAGGGGCGGGAGGCGCAGCGCGCGTCGGTTGAGCAGCGCGTGCCCATCGTCAGTTACCTGGTCGAGACGGTCAACGTCGACAGCAAGCAGGTGGCGCGCATCGCCTCGCAGGAGTTCGGCGCGCCGCGCTTTCAGCTCGAGGCTTTCCTGCGTGAGCAGCTGCCCGACGGGTTGGTTGAGCCCGACCTCATCACCAAGCACCACGCCCTGCCGCTCTTTCACCGCGGCAAGCGGCTGTTCATCGCCGTATCGGACCCGACCAACCTCGCCGCCCTCGACGAGATCAAGTTCCACACGGGGATCAGCACCGAGCCGATCCTGGTCGATGAAAAGGCCCTTAGCAAAGCCATCCGAGACTGGATCGAAGCGCAGGACAATCTCGCCGGCGGGCTGGAAGACCTCGAGGCCGGCGAGCTCGAGAATATCGACGTCGGCAACGTCGACGAGGACCAGCGCGGCGACGGCGCCGAGGACAGCGCTCTCGACGAGACGCCGATCGTCCGCTTCGTCAACAAGGTGCTGATGGACGCCATCAAGCAGGGCGCCTCGGATATCCACTTCGAGCCCTACGAGAAGGACTACCGGGTGCGCTTTCGCACCGACGGCATGCTGCATGAGATGGTGCGGCCGCCGCGCAACCTGGCGCCGCGCCTCGCCGCCCGCCTCAAGGTGATGTCGCAGATGGATATCTCCGAGCGCCGGGTGCCGCAGGACGGTCGCATCCAGCTGCGCATTTCCAAGAACCGCGCGATAGACTTTCGGGTGAACACGCTGCCCACGCTCTTCGGCGAGAAGATCGTGCTGCGGATCCTGGACCCCGGCAGCGCCCAGATGGGCATCGACGCCCTGGGCTACGAGCCGGAGCAGAAGGAGATGTACCTGCGCGCCCTCGGCCAGCCGCAGGGCATGATCCTGGTCACCGGCCCCACGGGTTCGGGCAAGACGGTGTCGCTCTATACGGGCCTCAATATCCTCAACGAGCCGCAGCGCAATATTTCCACGGCGGAAGACCCGGTGGAAATCAACCTCTCCGGCATCAATCAGGTTCACGTCAACCCGCGGGTCGGCCTCGATTTTGCCGAGGCGCTGCGCGCCTTCCTCCGCCAGGACCCGGACGTGATCATGGTCGGGGAGATTCGCGACCTGAAGACGGCGGAGATCGCCATCAAGGCCGCGCAGACGGGCCACCTGGTCCTATCGACGCTGCACACCAACAGCGCCGCCGAGACGATCAGCCGTCTCCTCAACATGGGCGTGCCGACCTTCAACCTCGCCACCTCCGTGAGCCTGATCATCGCCCAGCGCCTGGCCCGGCGCCTGTGCAAGGAGTGCAAGGCGCCGGCGGACCACATTCCCGACGATGTGCTGCGCCAGGAGGGCTTTACCGACGAGATGCTGGATGGGGCGACGATCATGAAGGCGGTCGGCTGCGAAGCGTGCACGGACGGCTTCAAGGGGCGCGTGGGTGTGTACGAGGTGGTACGGATAACGCCCGAGATCGGCGAACTGATCATGTCGCAGGCGGACGCCACCAAGATCGCCAAACAGGCGCGGGCCGAGGGTTTTCACTCGGTGCGCACGGCAGCACTTCTGAAATGCGCGGCCGGCGAGATCAGTCTCGAAGAGGTGAACCGGATCACCATAGACTGACCTTCCGTAGATAAGGCTTGTATGGATCAGGCCTCGTTAGGCTAGACTTGGCGAGATAAGGCTTTTCTCAGACCAGGCTCAGACGAGGCCTGGAAGGCGCCCGCCGGGGGCGCGCTGACCAGAGGCAACAGACTACATGGCTACGGCAACCTCAGAGCTTTTCATCTGGAGCGGCACCGACAAGAACGGCCGCTCGACCAAGGGTGAGATCAACGCACCTTCAACGGCTCTCGCTCGCGCTCAGCTGCGCCAGAAAGGCATCAGCCCCAAAAGCGTCAAGCGCAAGCCCAAGCCCCTGTTCAGCGCGCGCAAGAAGCCCATCAAGCCTGCGGATATCGCCATGTTTACGCGGCAGATGGCGACCATGATGAAGGCCGGTGTGCCCCTGGTGCAGAGCTTCGACATCGTCTCGGACGGCCTCGAGAACCCCTCCATGAAGACGCTGGTGAGCACCATCAAGAACGACGTCGCCGGCGGCTCGGGCTTCGCGGTTTCCCTGGAGAAGCACCCGCGTCACTTCGACAATCTGTTCTGCAGCCTCGTCGGTGCGGGCGAGTCCTCCGGCCGGCTGGAGACCATGCTGGACCGGGTCGCCACCTACAAGGAGAAGACCGAGGCGCTGAAGCGCAAGATCAAAAAGGCCCTGACCTACCCCACCGCGGTCATCGTTGTCGCCATCGTCGTCACCGGCATTCTATTGATCAAGGTCGTGCCGCAGTTCGCCGAGACCTTCCGCAGCTTCGGCTCGGACCTGCCGGCCTTTACCCTCCTGGTGCTGCGCATCTCCGAGTTCGTGCAGAGCTGGTGGTTTATCATCCTCCTCGCCATGCTCGCGGCGGTCTGGGGTATCCGGGAGGCCCGATTGCGATCGGTGCGCTTCGCCGAGGCCGTCGACAAACTGGCACTGAAAGCACCGGTCATCGGAGGCATCACCCACGACGCCGTCATCGCCCGCTTCTCGCGCACGCTCGCGACCACCTTCAACGCGGGCGTGCCGCTGGTGGAGGCGCTGGAGTCCACCGCCGGCGCCTCGGGCAACTCGGTGTACAGCAAGGCGATCCTGCAGATCCGCGACGATGTGACCACCGGCTCCACGCTCTACCAGTCGATCAAGTCGACGGGCATTTTCCCGAACATGCTGCTGCAGATGGTTTCCATCGGTGAGGAATCCGGCCAGCTCGACGAGATGCTCGACAAGGTTGCCAACCACTACGAGGAGTCCGTGGACAACGCCGTCGACAACCTCAGTTCGCTGATGGAGCCGATCATCATGTCGATCCTCGGCGTCCTGGTCGGCGGCCTCATGGTGGCCATGTACCTGCCGATCTTCATGCTCGGTTCAGTGATCTAAGCACCCGCTCGCGTGTTTCTCGACTGGCTGGCGCAGCACCCGGGCTGGTGGGTCGGGATCCTGGGGGTGCTCGGCCTCGTGGTCGGCAGCTTTCTCAATGTCGTTATCCTGCGCCTGCCGCGCATGCTCGAGGCCGAGTGGCAGCGCGACTGCCGGGCGCTGCTGGCCGGGGATGAAGCGCCGGCGGAGCAGCCACCGTCCTTCTCCCTCGCCTACCCGCCCTCGCACTGCCCGGCCTGCAAGGCACCCATCCGTCCCTGGCACAATATCCCGGTCCTCGGCTACCTGCTGCTGCGCGGCCGCTGCGCGGACTGCGGGGTGCGCATCTCCCTGCGCTATCCGCTGGTCGAGGCGGCCACCGGCGCGGCCACGGTGGCCGTGGCCCTGGCTTTTCCGCCGGGGCCGGGGGTGCTCGGTGCCCTGGGCTTTACCTGGGCGCTCATCGCGCTCACCGGTATCGACATCGACCACCAGCTGCTGCCCGATAACATCACCCTGCCGCTGCTCTGGGCCGGGCTGCTCTTCAACCTGGCCACCGGCACCGTACCCCTGGCCGACGCGGTCGTCGGCGCCGCCGCGGGTTACCTGCTGCTCTGGAGCGTGTACTGGCTGTTCAAGCTGCTCACGGGCAAGGAGGGCATGGGCTACGGCGACTTCAAGCTCCTCGCTGCCATCGGCGCCTGGCTGGGCTGGCAGGTGCTGCCGCTGGTGATCCTGCTGTCGTCGCTGGTCGGTGCGGTGGTCGGCATCGCCGGCATGCTGCTCCTCGGGCGGGGCCGGGACGTGCCCATCCCCTTCGGGCCCTACCTCGCCGCCGCCGGCTGGATCGCCCTGCTCCAGGGCGACGCCATCATCGCTTACTGGTTCGGGATGCTGCAGCCATGAGTGCACGCTTCGTGGTCGGCGTCACCGGCGGCATCGGCAGCGGCAAGTCCGCGGTGACGGACCGCTTCGCCGCGGCGGGCATCGCGGTGGTCGACGCGGACCGCGCCGCGCACCTGGTGGTCGAGCCCGGCACCCCCGGGCTGGCCGCGATCGCGAAGCACTTCGGGCCGGGCATCCTCGACGAGGCGGGCTGGCTGAACCGCGCCGCCCTGCGCCGCCTGGTGTTCGAGAACCCGGAGGAGCGCGAGTGGCTGGAGCAACTGACCCACCCGCTTATCGGCGAGCAGATCGCCCGGGAGCTGGCGGCCGCCGCCTCACCCTACTGCATCCTCAGCTCGCCGCTGCTGCTGGAAACGCGGCAGCGGGACGTTGTCGACGTGGTCGTGGTGGTCGATGTGCCGGAGGATGTGCAGATCGCGCGCACCGTGGCCCGGGACGACAACGATGCCGACCTGGTGCGCAAGATCATGGATGCGCAGCTTTCGCGTTCCAAGCGCCTCGAGGGCGCGGACATCGTCATCGACAACAGCGGCACGCTGGCGGACCTCGACGAGCGCGTCGCCGAACTGCACGGGGAATTCCTGGCCCGGGCGGAGCTGGCCCGGG
>CAYFVG010000192.1:0-4817 GCA_964346365.1 uncultured Alteromonadaceae bacterium | reverse complement strand
CGGCCCAGGGGTAAAAGCGGGAGGGTGGATCGGCGGGGGGCCGGCCGCCGGGGCAGCGGGGATAGCATGAGCATGAGCGACGAGCTGACTTTCCAGGAGCTGATCCTGCGCCTGCAGACCTTCTGGGGTGATCGGGGCTGCGTGGTCCTGCAGCCGCTGGACATGGAGGTGGGCGCGGGCACCTTTCACCCGGCCACGTTCCTGCGCTCCCTCGGGCCGGAGAACTGGAACGCCGCCTACGTGCAGCCGAGCCGCCGGCCCACGGACGGCCGCTACGGCGAGAACCCGAACCGGCTCCAGCACTACTACCAGTTCCAGGTCGTCATGAAGCCGTCTCCCCCGGAGTTCCAGGCCCTGTACTTCGAATCCCTGCGCGCCCTCGGCATCGACACGACGATTCACGATGTGCGCTTTGTCGAGGACAACTGGGAATCGCCCACGCTGGGCGCCTGGGGCCTGGGCTGGGAAGTCTGGCTGAACGGCATGGAAGTCACCCAGTTCACCTACTTTCAGCAGGCCGGTGGCCTCGAATGCTTCCCGGTCACCGGTGAAATCACCTATGGCCTCGAGCGCATCGCGATGTACCTCCAGGGGGTCGACAGCGTCTACGACCTGGTCTGGGCAAAGACGCCCGCGGGAGCCGTCACCTACGGCGACGTCTACCACCAGAACGAGGTGGAGATGTCCCGCTACAACTTCCGCGAGGCGGACACGAGGGAGCTGTTCCACCAGTTCGACCACTGCGAGGCCGAGGCCGGGCGCCTGGTCGGGCTGGGCCTGCCCCTGCCCGCTTACGAGATGGTCATGAAGGCGTCGCACACCTTCAACCTCCTCGACGCGCGCCACGCCATCTCGGTGACGGAGCGCCAGCGCTTCATTCTGCGCGTGCGCACCCTGGCCCGGGCCGTCGCCGCCGCCTACGTCGAGGCGCGGGCCCGCCTGGGCTTCCCCATGGCCGACCCGGCGCTGCGCGAGACCGCCCTGGCCGAGCGCCGGCTGACGGAGGCCAGCGCATGAGCACGCGCGCGCTGCTGGTCGAACTGGGCACCGAAGAGCTGCCGCCGAAGGACCTGAAGACCCTGGGCCTGGCCTTCCGCGACGGCATGCTCGCCGGCCTGACCGACCGCGGCCTCAGCCACGGCGATGCGCGCTGGTTCGCCACGCCGCGGCGCCTGGCGATACTGGTCGAGGCCGTCGCCGAGACCGCGCCGGCGAAGCAGCTCGAGCTTCTCGGCCCCCCCGCGGACCGGGCCCGGGACGAGAGCGGCGCGTGGTCGCCGGCCGCCGCGGGCTTTGCGCGCAAACAGGGCGTGGCCCCGGACGAGCTCGAGCTCATCGACTCCCCGAAAGGCCAGCGCCTGGGGCTGCGCCGGGAGGAGGCCGGGGCGCGCACGGCAGACAGCCTGGGCAGCATCGTCGACGGCGCCGTTGCCGGCCTGCCGATCAGCAAGCGCATGCGCTGGGGCGCGCACCGCTTCGAGTTCGTGCGCCCGGTGCACTGGGTCGTGGCCCTCTACGGCAACGCCGTGCAGGATTGCGAGGTGCTGGGCATCGGCGCCGGCAACCGCACCCGCGGCCACCGTTTTCACGCCGACAGCGAGATCCCCCTCGCCGGCCCGGAGGACTACGAACAGGCCCTCGCGGACGCCTGGGTGGTGGCCGACTTCGAGCGCCGCCGGGAGATGATCCGCGACCAGGTCACCGTGGCCGCGGACGCCCTGGGCGCCGTGGCGGTGGTCGACGAGGAGCTGCTGGACGAAGTGACGGGGCTTGTGGAGTGGCCGGTGGCGCTCACCGGTGCCTTTGACGAGCGTTTCCTCGCCGTGCCGCCGGAGGCCCTGGTCTCGGCCATGAAGGAGCACCAGAAATACTTCCACCTGGTCGACGGCGACGGCGAGCTGCTGCCGCACTTCATCACCATCGCCAATATCGAGAGCCGCGAGCCGGCGCAGGTCATCGCCGGTAACGAGCGCGTGATCCGAGCGCGGCTGGCCGACGCTGCCTTCTTTTATGAGCAGGACCGGCAGGCGACCCTGGCCAGCCGGGTCGCGGCGCTGCAAGACGTGGTCTTTCAGAAGAACCTCGGCAGCCTCCACGACAAGACCTCCCGGGTGCAGTGCCTGGTGCGCGAGCTCGCCGGCGTCGTCGGGGCAGCGGCGGACGACTGCGAGCGCGCCGCCCACCTCGCCAAGGCGGACCTGACCACGGAGCTGGTGCTGGAGTTCGGCGACCTGCAGGGGATTGCCGGCGCCTACTACGCGCGCCACGACGGCGAGACCCCGGCCGTCGCCGAGGCCCTGCAGCAGCAATACTGGCCGCGCTTTGCCGGTGACCGCCTCCCCGAGGAGCCGGTGGCAACGGCGCTGGCGCTGGCGGACCGGCTGGACACGCTGGTGGGTATCTTCGGCATCGGCCAACCGCCCACCGGTTCCCGGGACCCCTTCGCCCTGCGCCGGGCGGCGCTGGCCGTACTGCGGATCCTGGTGGAGAAGGCGATCGACCTCGATCTGCGTGAGACCCTCGGTCTCGCTGTGGGGCAGTTCTCCGCGGGCACGCTGGCGGACGACACCGTCGACCGCACCCTGGCCTACAGCATCGAGCGCTTCCGGGCCCGGTTCGAGGACGAGGGCATCGCCGCCGGGACCTTCCGCGCCGTCGCCGCCCTGGGACTCACCCGGCCCCTGGACATCCACCGTCGCGTGCACGCGGTCCACGCCTTCAGCGCCCTGCCTGCGGCCGAGGCCCTGGCCGCGGCGAACAAACGGGTGGCCAATATCCTCGCCAAGGCCGGGGCAGAAGGCGGGCCCGGTGACGTCGACCCGGCGCGCTTCCAGGAGCCCGCCGAGGGCGCCCTGTGGCAGGCGCTGCAAACAGCCGGCAGCGCCAGTGCCGAACGGCTCGCCGCCGGTGCCTATCGGGAGGCCCTGGCCGCCCTCGCGGCCCTGCGCGAACCCGTGGACCGCTTCTTCGACGACGTGATGGTAAACGCGGAAGACCCGGAGCTGCGCGCCAACCGGCTGGCCCTGCTGCATGCGCTGCGCGAGCGCTTCCTCGGCGTCGCCGACATCTCCCTCCTCGAGCCGCGCGGAGCTCATGGATAACACCCCGCTGCTCCTCCCTCTCCTGGGCGCGGCGCTCGCGCTGCTCATCGGCGCCGGCATCGGCGCCCTCCTGCGGGGCCGGAGCCTGGGGCAGCTGCAGGCCCGCTGCGAGGGGCTGGAGGGCCAGCTGGCCGCGGCGGCGGAAGAAGGGGAGCGGGCGCGCGCGGCCCTCGCCGAAACGCGGGCCGAGAGCGCACAGCTGTCCCGCCGGGAGGCAGAACTCAAGGCGGAACTCGACCACCGGGAGGCCCGCTACAGCGAACAGCTGGCCCTCCTCAAGGATAGCCGGGAGCAGCTCGCCCGGGAGTTCGAGAACCTGGCCAACCGCATCTTCGAAGACAGGGGCAAACGCTTCTCGGAGCACAACCGTCAGTCCCTCGAGTCGTTGCTCAAGCCCTTCCGCGAGCAGATCGAGGGTTTCCAGCGCCGGGTCAACGAGGTCCACGGCGAAACCCTCAAGGGCAACACGGTACTGGAGAAGGAAATCCGCAAGATCCTGGACGTCGGTCTGAAAATGAACGAGCAGGCCGACAACCTGACCCTGGCGCTGAAGGGTGACAACAAGGCGGCGGGTAACTGGGGCGAAGCCCAGCTCGAACGGACCCTCGAGATGGCGGGCCTCCTGCGCGAGGAGCACTACGCGACGCAGGCCAGCTTCCGCGACGCCGAGGGCCGGCGCAAGCAGCCGGACTTCCTTATCAAGCTACCGGACGGCAAGCACCTGGTCATCGACAGCAAGGTGTCCCTGGTCGACTACGAGCGCGCGGTCACCGCCGACAGCGAGGAGGAGAGAAAAAAAGCCCTGATTGCCCACGTGCAGGCGGTGCGACGCCACATCGATGACCTCGCCGGCAAGGACTACGCCAACCTGCCGGACCTGGGCAGCCCGAGCTTCGTCCTGATGTTCATGCCCATCGAGCCGGCCTACATCGAGGCCATGAAGGAAAACCGCGACCTGTTCAACTACGGCTATCAGCGCAACGTCGTCATGGTCTCGCACACCACGCTTATGCCCATCCTGCGCACCGTCGCCAACCTGTGGATGGTGGACCGCAGCAACCGCGAGGCGCGGCAGATCTCCGACGCAGCCGGCGACCTGTTCAACCAGGTGTGCCTGGTCTCAGAGCGCCTGTCGAAGCTGGGCAAGTCCCTTACCGCGGCGAGCAACCACTACAACGATACGGTTACGTCGCTAGTCGGCAACCAGGGGCTTCACAGCAAGGTCGAGCGCTTCAAGACGCTGTCGGCGAAAGCCAGTAAGGACCTCCCGGCCATCGAGCCGTTGCACCAGTCGCTGGACGACGCGCGCCTGGACCTGGTGCTGGCGCCGCCGACGGACAGCGACCAGGAAGACCCCGCCTGACGGCAGTCGCCAAACGAGTGACAATAGCAGCAGGCACCGGCTATTGACCGCCCACGCCTGCTAAAACAGGCAGGTGCGGTGGTCAGCGTGGCTAGCCGTCGTCGGACTCGCCGCGACGCGGCATGGCCATGGCCGTCCACGCAGTGGTTACCGAGAGAAGCGTCAGACTCAGCAAGGCAATAACGGCCAGCGCCAGCCACGGCAGGTTCGTGAACGACAGCATCAGAACCCAGAATAGGGACACCACCACAATCAGGGGAACGAGCACCATCCCCCGACGACGTACCGTTCGCCACTTAGCAGCATTGCTTTCATCCTGCACTGAACTATCTCCTGGTGTCTGCAACCAACTT
>CAYFVG010000191.1:0-4844 GCA_964346365.1 uncultured Alteromonadaceae bacterium | reverse complement strand
ACACATCTGTCTTCATCTGACTGTTAAGCAACTCGCCGCGGCGCCGGGCCGGGCGACCAAGTCGAGATCATGCCTCGACCGGGATGCGTATTATACAGTCGGGGGCTTCGCTGGCAAGCAGCGATACCAACTTTTTTGTGTCTGCTCCTGTCCTCGATCGGTCCCGGATCAGGACGCGTCAAAGAGATGGTATTTCTTCTTGCCCAGGCGCACGAGATAGAAGCGCCCGTGGAGCGCCTGTCCGGGCGCGAAGCAACCCGCGGGGGTAGCGTTGTCGTCCGGGGAAAGAGCGCGGCCGTTGACCAGCACGGCACCGCTGCCGAGAGCTCCCTTAACCTGCTTGCCGGACTTCGCCTTCCCCGCCTCGACCAGGGTCTGGGTCAGGGTCCCCGGCAGCCCGGCCCGGTCCAGAGCGCTTGCCGGCAGGCCGTCCAGGCGCAGCTGCGCGAAATCTTCCGCCGAGAGCGAGCCCGGGTCACCCTCGAACAGGCAGCGGGTGATGCGCTCCGCCGCGGCCAGCCCCTCGTCGCCGTGCACCGCCCGGGTTACTTCCCGGGCCAGGATCCCCTGCGCTTCCGGACGCCCCTGGCGCTCGACATCGGCGCGCTCGATGGCCTCGATCTCGCCAACATCGAGGAAAGTGAAGTAGCGCAGGAAGCGGTAGACATCCGCGTCGGCGGTGCCGAGCCAGAACTGGTAGAAGGCATAGGGGGACGTGCGCGCCGGGTCCAGCCAGATCGTCCCGCTCTCGGTCTTGCCGAACTTGGCGCCGTCGGCCCTGGTGATCAGCGGTAGCGTAACGCCGTAAACCTGCTTGCCGTGCAGACGCCGGGCGAGATCGATACCGGCAGTGATATTGCCCCACTGGTCCGAGCCGCCCAGCTGCAGGGTGCAGTCGTGCCGCCCGGCGAGCTCGGCGAAGTCCAGCGCCTGCAGGATAATGTAGCTGAACTCCGTATAGCTGATCCCGGCCCCCTCGCGGTCGATGCGCTGCCGCACACTCTCCTTCTGCACCATGGCATTCACGGAGAAGTGCTTGCCGATATCGCGGAGAAAGGTCAGCACATCCATGCCCTGGGTCCAGTCCAGATTGTTCACCACCAGTGCGGACTGCGGCCCGGCATCGAAGTCGATGAAGCGGGAGACCTGGTCGCGGATCTTGTCCACCCAGCCCGCGACGACATCCGGCGTGTTCAGCTGCCGCTCCAGAGCCTTGAAGCTGGGGTCGCCGATGAGCCCGGTGGCCCCGCCGACAAGGGCGATGGGGCGGTGCCCGGCGAGCTGGAAGCGACGCAGGGTCAGCAGCGGCACGAGGGAGCCGATGTGCAGGCTGTCCGCGGTGGGGTCGAAGCCACAGTAGAGAGTGCGCATGCCGCCGTCGAGCCAGCCCGGGAGCGCTTCTTCCCCGGCGAGCTGGAACAGGAGCCCGCGCGCGCGCAGGTCGGCGATCAGTGAACTACTCATGGCTGCTTGCTAGCTATCGTCCTGGCGTCACTACCGGTGGTAATCCCGGCGGGATGACGGACGTTGAGAAAAAGAAGGCGCAAGATACCCCAACGACTATGGATTGCAACTACCCGACGGTGGCGGAATCCTGAGCTATACTGCGATGGCATTTTCGGCGGACTGGAGCCAATGCACTTGAAGAAACCGGCCCGCGGCGCCACGCCGCTGGCAGCCAAACCTCGCATTTCCCACCCCCACCATCTGCTGGCGGTCGCGGCATTGGCGGTGGTCGTCGCCATCCTTGCCCTCGTGGCCCCGGGCGGCGACGTCGAGGCAAACCGCCCCCTTGAAGCCGAGGTGCCCCGCGCGGCGGATGCCGCCGTGGAGGTCGCGGAAAGCGGGGTCGACGATACCGCAACGCCGGCAGGCACGGATTCCACGAGCATCGAACGCACCGAGAGCGCCGCGAGGTCCGGCAGCACGGACACCACCGAAAAGGTCGAGAGCACCGAGGGAGCCGCCGCCGCGCCCGCGTGGCGCGAACTCATCGTGCAGTCCGGCGACAATCTCTCTCTGCTTTTCAAGCGTGCCGGCTACAGTGACCGGGACGTCTACGAGATCGTCCACACGGCGCCCCAGGGCAAGGCCCTGGAACGCATCTACCCCGGCCAGACCATCGCCTTTCTCGCCAGCGACGCTGGCGAGCTGCAGGCTGTGCGCCACGTGATCGACCCGCTGCACAGCGTTGTTTACCGGCGCATGGACGGCGGTTACTCCAGCGAGCGCCTCGAACGCGAACCGGAGGTGCGCCTCGCCTGGGGTTCCGGCGTCATCGACAGCTCCCTGTTTTTCGCCGGGCGTGATGCCGGCCTGTCGATCGCCCTGGTGATGGAACTGGCCAATCTCTTCGGCGGCGTTATCGACTTTGCGCTGGACCCGCGCAAGGGCGACACCCTGCACGTGCTCTATGAAGAGCTGTACCTGAACGGCGAGAAATTCGACGACGGCAACATCGTCGCCGCGTCCTTCACCAACAAGGGCGAAACCTTCAACGCCTTTCGCTATACGGACGAGGCCGGGCAGGTGAGCTATTACAATGAGAACGGCGTCAGCATGCGCAAGGCCTTCCTCATGGCCCCGGTGGACTTCACCCGCATCAGTTCCAACTTCAACTTAAAGCGCCTGCACCCGATCTACAAAACCACCCGCCCGCACCGCGGCACCGACTACGCCGCAGCCCGGGGCACCCCGGTCTTTGCATCCGGCGACGGTCGCGTGATCGAGGCCGGCTACACCCGGGCCAATGGCAACTACGTGTTCATCCGGCACGGCGAGCGTTTCGTCACCAAGTACCTGCACCTGAACAAGCGCAAGGTCCGCGAGGGACAGCGCGTGGTGCAGAGCCAGGTGATCGGCACCGTCGGCGCCACGGGGGCGGCCACGGGTCCGCACCTGCACTACGAATTCCTGGTCGATGGCCGGCACCGCAACCCGCGCACGGTCCACAAGCTGCTGCCCAAGGCCAAGTCCCTGGCCTCAGCGGAAATGCCCGCCTTCCGGGGCGCCATCGCCACCGTGAGCCAACAGCTGGCCCGGCGCCAGACCGAAACCCGCCTGGCAAGTGCCGCCGACAGCAGCGGCGACGCCACCGCCGCGCCCTGATACAGCGTGGCCCCGGCCTACTACCTGGGCCTTATGTCCGGCACCAGCATCGACGGCGTCGACGCCGCCCTTCTTGCGTTCGACGGGGCGGCCCTCGACGGGGCGCAGCCCCACCAGAAACCCTTCGAGCTTCTCGGCACGCTGGGCCGCCCGCACCCGTCCTCCCTCCGTGACGCCATCGCCGGCCTCTGTACCCCGGGTGAGGACGGCCTCGACAGTGCCGGGCGGGTAGACCGGCAGATCGCCGGGGCCTTCGCGGACACGGCGCTGGCCCTCCTAGACAACTGCGGCGTGACAGCTTCCGCCATCACCGCCATCGGCTCCCACGGCCAGACCGTTCGCCACCGTCCCGGCGGCGAGGCGCCCTTCACACTGCAGCTCGGGGATCCGAACACCATCGCCGAACGCACCGGCATTACCACCGTCGCCGACTTCCGCCGCCGTGACGTCGCCGCCGGTGGCGAGGGCGCCCCGCTGGCACCGGCCTTCCACCGCGCCTGCTTCGGCGTCCCCGGCCGACGCCGGGCGATCATCAATATCGGCGGTATCGCCAACGCAACACTCCTCGAGGGCGAAACACTCCTGGCCGGCTTCGATACGGGGCCCGGTAACACGCTGCTGGATGCCTGGAGCCGACGCCACCAGGGCACCACTCACGACGCGGGGGGCGCCTGGGGCGCGGAGGGCACGGTGATCCCGGGGCTTCTCGAGGAGGCACTCTCGGACCCCTATTTCCAGCGCACGGGACCGCGCAGCACCGGCCGGGAATACTTCAGCCAGGCATGGCTGGACAGGCTGCTCGCCGGCGCCCCCGAAGCCAACCCGAGGGACGTGCAGGCAACGCTGGCGGCACTGACCGCGGAGGGGATCCTCCGGGGGCTGGAGCGCGCCGGCTTCCGCGCCGACGATATCTACGTCTGCGGCGGCGGTGCTCACAACGACGATCTCATGCGCCGGCTGCATCGATCCCTGGCCCCGGCCAGCCTCGACACCACAGCGGCCCTGGGCCTCGATCCGGACTGGGTGGAGGCCGCCGCCTTCGCCTGGCTGGCGCGGGAAACCCTCGAAGGCCGGCCCGGGAACGCGCCGGTGGTAACCGGGGCGAGCGGGTCGCGTATTCTCGGGGGGATTTACCCGGGAAGCGCCGGCGGGCGCTGGATCACAGCCGGTCGGGCTTAGTGTCCTGAGTCAGATGGAGAACGAGGCGCCACAACCGCAGGTGGTGGTGGCGTTCGGATTGTTAACAATGAAGCGGGAGCCCTCGAGCCCCTCGGTATAATCGACCTCGGAGCCGGCGAGATAGGCAAAGCTCATGGGGTCCACGAGCACCGTGACACCGTCGACCTCGATAGACGCGTCGTCGTCGGCGGCCTCCTCGTCAAAAGCGAAGCCGTACTGGAAGCCCGAGCAACCGCCGCCGGTGATGAACACGCGCAACTTGAGCGCCGAGTTCTCCTCTTCGGCCACGAGCCCCTGCACTTTGCGCACGGCGCTGGCGGACAGGGAAATGCTGTTTGGATCGAAAGCTGTAGCGACGGTCATTGGCGGTTTGCACCTTCGCGCACGTGATTAGGCGCCTGAGAGATTACGTTAATTGTATAAAGCGTAGCATTCCAGTCAAGTATTGACCATCCGCACTCCGTGGCCATCGCTACGCCATCGCCTCGTGATCGCCTTGTCATCGCTTTGCCAGCTCAGGGCAGCAGCCCGGGGTGGGTGAGACCCTCGGTCTCCGG
>CAYFVG010000190.1:0-4845 GCA_964346365.1 uncultured Alteromonadaceae bacterium | reverse complement strand
GGCGGGCGTTCCGGAGGACGCCGCCACCAACGCCGGCTACGAAGTCACGGTTCTGGCCAACGAAAGCAACTACTCGATATTCTGGACCTGCTCCCGGATCTGCTCGATGAGGACCTTGAGCTCGATGGCGCCCTGGGTCTGGGGGATGCCGGTGGATTTCGAGGAGAGGGTGTTGGCCTCGCGGTTGAGCTCCTGCATGAGGAAGTCGAGGCGGCGGCCGCAGGAGCCGCCGGCCTCGAGGACCCGGCGGACCTCGGCGATGTGGGCGTCGAGGCGGTCGAGTTCCTCGTCGACGTCCGTCTTCTGCGCGAGATAGACGAGCTCCTGCTCGAGGCGATCGCTGTCCAGCGGCTGGGTGAGCTCCGCAAGGCGCTGTCGCAGCCGGGTTTGCTGGTGCCTGCGGAGCGCCGGCGCATGCGCGCGGACTGCGTCTACCTCGCGGGCGACGGCGTCGATGCGATCGCGGACCAGGGCCGCGAGCCGGGCGCCCTCCCGGGCGCGCGTGTCGCCGAGCGAGGCGAGCGCCTCGCCGAAGACCGCCAGTGCCTCGCGGCCCAGCTCATCTTCCCCGGGGGTGGCCGTGCGCGCCACGCCCGGAAACTGCAGCAGCGCCAGCGGATCGGGCCTGGCGAACGTGTCCTCGTCACCGGCAATCTCCCGGCAGGCGTCGAGGACCTGGGCGAGGCGCGCCCGGTCCAGCTCCAGGGGGCGGTCAGCGGTGGTGGCCTGGAGGCGGACCAGGCAGTCCACCTTGCCGCGCTCGAGGGCCTTGCCGAACTGTTCGCGCAGGACGGGCTCGAGGGAGCGCAGGTCGTCGGGGAGCTTGAAGTGACAGTCGAGGTAGCGGTGATTGACGCTGCGCAGCTCTACCACCAGCGTACCCACGGACGTGCTGGCGCCGGCGCGGGCGAATGCCGTCATGCTGTTGACCATCGCGGCGCTGTCTCCGATAAGGAAAGTAGCATTGCGCATGCTAGCACGGCGGCGGGGCCCGGGCGGGGGCGCCCGCGGGTCCGGTCACGTATACTCCCGGGCCGAAGGCACGAAAGACAGAGACGGAGGCTCCATGCAGCGACCCAGCGGCCGACAGCCGGACCAGTTGCGCGACATCAGCATCACCCGCCAGTTCACCCGCCACGCCGAAGGTTCCGTGCTGGTGGCCTTCGGCCACACCCGGGTCATCTGTACCGCGTCGGTGGAGGAAGGCGTACCGCGCTTCCTCCGCGGCAAGGGGCAGGGTTGGTTGACCGCCGAATACGGCATGCTGCCGCGCTCCACGGGCACCCGCATGGGCCGGGAGGCGGCGCGCGGCCGCCAGGGCGGGCGCACACAGGAGATCCAGCGGCTGATCGGCCGCTCCCTGCGGGCGGGCCTCGACCTCGCGAAGCTCGGCGAGTACACCATCACCCTGGACTGCGACGTCATCCAGGCAGACGGCGGCACCCGCACCGCCGCCATCACCGGCGCCTGCGTGGCCCTGGTCGATGCGCTCAACGGCATGCAGCGTGACAAGCGCCTCCTCGAGGACCCGCTCCTGGGCCTCGTGGCCGCGGTCTCCGTCGGCGTGTTCGACGGCGTGCCGGTTCTGGACCTCGATTATGTGGAGGACTCCACGGCGCACACGGACATGAACGTGGTCATGGGCGAGGCGGGGGGCTTCATCGAGGTCCAGGGCACCGCCGAGGGCGAGCCCTTCGAGCGCGGGGCCCTCGATGCCATGCTCGATCTTGCCACGGCGGGGATCGGCGAACTTTTTGCGCGGCAGCGCGAGGCCCTGGCGGCCGGCTAGTGCGCCACTGGTCCGGCGGCCGCTTCAGACTTCGAGGTCGTAGTCCATGATCAGCGGGGCATGGCTGGAGAAGGTCTGCCCCTTGTAGATGGCACCGTGCTCTACCTTGAAGCGCAGGCCCTCGGAGACGATCTGCAGGTCGGTGCGCCAGCCGCCGCCGTCCCGCGCCTCGCCGGGCCACCAGGTGAACTCGTCGCCGTCGCTGTTGATCTCGCGGAAGGCGTCGACATAGCCATTGGCCAGCAGCTCGCCCATCCACTGCCGCTCTTCGCCGAGGAAACCCGGCTGGCCGCTGGCACTTTCCGTGTCGCTGACGTCCGCGGCGCCGGGGGCGATCCGCCAGTTGCCGCAGATGATGAACTGCCGGCGCTTGTTGCGGACCTTCTGCAGGTGGTGCCCGTAGAGCTCGTAGAACTGCTGCTTGCGGGCGAGCGCCTCGCCGTCGTCGGCGGCTGCGGCCGGGGCCAGGAGACAGCCGACGCTGACATCCGGGTAGTCGGCCTGGATGTAGCGGCCCTCCATGTCGAACTCGGCGAAGCCGAGGCCGGTCATAATGGCCTTGGGCAACTTGCGGCAGTAGATGGCCACGCCGTTGGCCTTGCCGTTCACGTCGTCGAAGAAATAGCCGTTGTAGTCGCGGGGGAAGTATTTGTCGTCCTGCAGGTCGTATTCGGAGCAGCGCAGGTCCTGAACGCAGATGAAATCCGCGTCCTGCTCGCCGAGCCATTCGTACAGCCCTCGCCCGGCTGCTTCCCTGAGACCGTCAGCACTGAAGCTGATGATTCGCATTCCGTACCCCCCTGTCAGAGCGCTATGATACCGAATCGCGCGATAGCAGAATACTGGGTTGCAGCAAGGAATGGGCCCTGCCGGTTCGGCGGGCTGCCCGGTCATGTCGGCACGCGCACGCCAGGATGCCGGGAGGAAGGCACAGCCATGGAGGATTATCAGCGCGCATTCATCGAGCTTGCGCGGCGTCACAACGTGCTGCGCTTCGGGGCATTCACCCTGAAATCCGGGCGCCAGAGTCCCTATTTCTTCGATGCGGGCGCCTTCGCCTCGGGCGGTGCCCTGGCCGAACTGGGCCGCTGCTATGCCCGCCGTATCGTCGACGCGGGTGTCGACTTCGATGTACTTTTGGGGCCCGCCTACAAGGGAATTCCGCTGGCTGCCGCCACCGCGGTGGCCCTGGCTGACCGGCACGGCCGCGACCTGCCCTTCGCCTACAACCGCAAGGAGGCGAAGGATCACGGCGAGGGAGGACTGCTGGTCGGCGCGCCGCTCGAGGGCCGGGTGCTGGTGATCGACGACGTGATGACCGCGGGCACCGCCGTCGCTGAGGTGGTAGACATGATCGAGGCCGCCGGTGCCAGCCTGGCCGGCGTGGTGATCGGCCTCGACCGCCGCGAGCGCGGCCAGGGGGGGCGCTCCGCGGTACAGGAGACCGCCGAGCGCTACGGTGTGCCGGTGCTCGCCATCGTCCATATGGGCCACCTCATTGACTACCTCGAGGAGCGTGACGACGTCCCCGCCGGCGCCCTGGACGCCATGCTCGCCTACCGCCAGCGCTACGGCGTATGACTTGTTCACGGCGGCCGCGACCTCTATATTCACAAATGATGAGAGCGCGCATCGCGATTCCGGGGTTGTTACTGACTCTGCTTGCGGCCGGCACCCTGGGGGCCGGGCCGTTGTATCGCTATACCAACGACGAGGGCGTGGCCGTCGTCGCCTACCAGGTGCCCCCCGAGCATGTCGCCAAGGGCTATGAGGTTCTGAACGAAAAGGGCGTGATTATCGATGTGGTCCCACGCAGCCTGAGCGAGAGCGAGCGCTCCAGCATGAACGCCGAGGAGCGCCGCGCCCGGCAGTCGGCGGAGGAACGCAAGCGGCTGCAGGAATGGGACCGCTCCCTGCTGCTGCGCTACAGCACCGTGGCGGACATCGAGGCGGCAAGGGACCGGGCGCTGCGCGACCTGCGCATCCGCGTCAGTATCCTCAAGGGCAAACAGCGTTCCCTGCGCCAGCAGGTGGAGAACTACCAGGCGCAGGCCGCGGACCAGGAGCGCCGGGACCAGGCGGTGAACCCGGCGCACCTGCAGGCGATCGAGGACCTGCGCCGGGAGATGGGCCAGACGGAACGTTCTATCGTCGAGCGGAAGCGGGAGATCAGCGAGGTCGTGGCCTCCTACGAGCGCGATATCGAGCGTTTCCGCACGCTGCTGGAGGTCGTCGAATTGCGCAGAGCAATGGCGCGCGGCGACAGCCCCGGCTGAGCTACCGCGCTCAGGGCGCGTTCGACTCCGGCCGTGGCGTCGGTGTCTCGCCACCCAGCGGGCGGGGAACTTCGCGAAAGAAACCTTCGAACAGGAAGTGCAGCTGCGCCGGCCAGTCCGCCGTGGGGCTGCGGCGGAAGCCGCTGCGCACGAACTGGGACATACGCCCCTCGGCGCAGGCCATAAGCAGGTTTGCCGCCACCGGCAGCGGCAGCAGCGGACGCAGGCCCTCGTGTATTTCCGCGTCGCGCAGCACCTGCCGGAGCTGGGTCTCGTAGCGCTCGAACAGCTGCACCACGCGCTGGTGCAGGCGCGGGTTCTCGCCGGAGAGGGCGTCACCGGTCATGATGCGGGAAATGCCCGGGTTGTGCTCGATGAAGCTGAGCAAAAGCCCCAGCATATGCTCACAGCGCGCGGCGGCTGCCGGCTGCTCGCGCAGTATGAGGGCGATGCGCTCGAAGAGGCTCTCCTCGATGAACTCGATGAGCCCCTCAAACATCTTCGATTTGCTGGGAAAGTGGCGGTACAGGGCCGCCTCGGAGACTCCTACGCGCTCGGCGAGCTTCGCCGTGGTGATGCGGTCGCCAGGGTTTGCCTCAAGCATCTCTGCCAGCGCCTCAAGGATTTGCTGTCGGCGCTGGGACTTTCGTCGCGGCATGGGCGGGGGCTTCTCCTTCAAGGCCGCCATCGTAGCTAGAGACCGATGGCCCTGCAATACGCGCCACAGCCGCCATAGCTCACCGATTCGGCGCGTGGGTTCGCAATGACATTGACAGTGCA
>CAYFVG010000189.1:0-4887 GCA_964346365.1 uncultured Alteromonadaceae bacterium | reverse complement strand
GGCGTCGACGCCAGCGCCAAGGCGCGTATCCACACCCTGATCCGCGAAGCCGCCGCGGCCGGCCGCGGCGTGGTGGTGGTCTCCAGTGAGAACGACGAACTGTTCGCCGTGTGCGACCGCATCCTCGCGCTGTCGCGGGGCCGCCTCGCCGGCGAGTTCGCTGCCGCGACCGTGACCGAGGAGGCCCTGCTCGCCGCCTGCTTCCGCTATCACGGCAGCGAGGAGGGAAACCGTGCCGCGACGCTCTGAGCTCCGCCTGCCGTGGAATTCCCTCGGCCTTGTCGCCGTGCTCGGGCTGCTGATACTCCTGTTCAGCCTGCAGAGCGACTACTTCTTCTCCGCCGTAACCTTCCGCACCCTCGCCAACCAGATCCCCACGCTCACGGTGATCGCCGTGGGCATGACTTTCGTGCTGCTGGTCGCGGGGATCGACCTCTCTGTCGGCTCGGTGATGGCCCTCTGCGCGGCGCTCATGGGCGTGCTCATGGTCGACGCCGGCTGGCCCCTGCCGGCGGCGCTCCTCGCGAGCCTCGGTGCCGGCCTCGCCTGCGGCCTGACCAACGGCTACATCAGCGCCCACTGGCGCGTCCCGTCCTTCGTGGTGACCCTCGGCATGCTCGAGATCGCCCGCGGCGGCGCCTATCTGGTCACGGACTCGCAGACCCGCTACCTCGGCAGCGCTGTCGGCGCCATCGGCGATCCCCTGCCGGGGCTCGGTCTGTCCCCGGCGCTGCTCGTGGCCCTGATCGTGGTCGCCGTCGCCCAGTTCCTGCTCCTGCGCACGGTCTTCGGCCGCTACCTTGTGGCCATCGGCACCAACGAGGAGGCCGCGCGCCTCTCCGGCATCAACACGGCGCGCTGGAAGGCCCTGGTCTTCGCCATCGCCGGTCTCCTCGCCGCCCTCGGCGGTGTGTTCCAGCTCGGCTACCTGCAGAGCGCGGACCCGAACGCGGGCATCGGCCTCGAGCTCTCGGCTATCGCCGCGGTGGTCATCGGCGGCACCAGCCTTGCCGGCGGCCGCGGTTCCGTGGTCAACAGCTTCCTCGGCGTGCTGATCATTGCGGTGATGCAGACCGGCCTGGCCCAGCTCGGTGTCTCGGAGCCGGGCAAGCGCATCATCACCGGCGCGGTAATCATCGTCGCCGTACTCATCGACCAGTACCGCGAGCCCCTGGCGGCCCGCCTCGCCCGGCGATGAATACGTTTTTCACCTGTGGGAGCGGCACCGGCGGGAGCGGCACCTGTGGGGGCGGCACCGGCGGGAGCGGCACCTGTGGGAGCGGCGCCCTCGCCGCGACACCCCCGGCGGCCCCTCAAACCGTGTCGGCGCGGGGGGGCGCCTCCCACAGGGGTGCTGTGGGGGCTGGCATGGCGCTGCTGGGCGCGCTTCTGCTACTCGCCGGATGCCGGGAACCCGCGCGGGCACCGTCCGAGGATGGCAGCACCCGCGCGGTCGTCCCGGCGCTGCGTTTGGAGACCATCGCCGAGAATCTTCGCGCCGCGTCCTGCCCGCCCGGTACCCCTTTCACGCCGCTGCCGCCGATCCCGCTCGAGGTGACGCCGGTGGCTCTCACGGACATCGACGCGGACGACGACCTGCCCGGCGCCACCTTCGCCGGCGGCTGGCACCTTTCCAGCCCCGACCCTGCCTTCGGCGGCCTTTCCGGGCTCGCCGCCCGCGGTGACCAGGCGCTGCTGGCCGTCTCCGACCGCGGCGCCTTCGTGGCGATCGATCTCGATGACGGCGCACCCGCCGCCGCCCGGCTGGCGCGGATGCAGTTGCAGGGAGCGGGCGACAAGACAGACAGGGACGCAGAGGGCCTGGCGCTCTACGGGGGACTCGCGCTGGTGAGCTTCGAGCACCGGCACCGTGCCCTCGCCTTTGATCTCGACGGCTGCGGCGCGGCGGCGCAGGGCGCGGTCGTCGCGGCCTTTGGCGACACGATCGGCGGCCTGTCGCGGTCGCTGGCCGCGAATGGCGGCGCCGAGGGGCTCGCGCTCGCGCCCGGCGGCGAGCTGCTCCTGGCGCTCGAGACGCAGGACGGCGGACTGCCGCTGGCCCGCCTGTCCGCGGACGGGGGGGCACAGGTCATCGGCCGCATCGCGCCGCGGGGCCGGCCGGTGCTCACGGGCATCGAGCGGGCGGGGGAGACGCTCTACGCCGTGCTGCGCGATTACCTGCCGGGCATCGGTAACACCATCGAGGTCATCGCCCTCCCCACCGGCGCCGCGGGACCGGACACCGGGGCGGTGCAGCGCGTGCTGCGGCTGGCACCGCGGCACGGCACGGACAACTTCGAAGGCATTGCGCTGGCGCCCGGAAAAGGGGGCGGGCACCGTCTCTGGCTGGTGGCCGACGACAACTTCTCCAAGCGCCAGCGAACCCTGCTCTACGCTTTCGACCTGCCCGCCACCGACCTGCCCGCCACCCCGGGGAACGCCGGCGCTCAGCCGTTGCCGTAGGCGGCGAGCTCCCCGCGCAGGCGGGCCCGGGCGTCCGGCGGCAGGAAGCTCGCGTCGATGGCGTTCTCGAGCAGCCCCCGCGCCGCCGCCACGCCCAGACCCAGCGCCCGGTGCAGGGCGAGAAAGTTCTCCGTGAGGTAACCGCCGAAATACGCCGGGTCGTCGGAGTTCACCGTCACCGGCACCCCTGCCGCCAGCAGCTGCGGCAGCGTGTGCTGCGCCAGGCTGTCGAAGACGCAGAGCCGGATATTGGACAGCGGGCAGACGGTGAGGGGGATGCGCTCCCGGGCCAGGCGCTCGACCAGGGCCGCGTCCTCCACCGCGCGCACACCGTGGTCGATGCGCTCGACGCCGAGTCGGTCCAGGGCGTCGCGGACGTAGGCCGCGGGGCCCTCCTCGCCGGCGTGGGCCGTGAGCCGGTAGCCGCGTTCCCGGGCGGCGGCATAGAGCCGGGCAAAGTCCGCCGGCGGGTTGTCGCGCTCGGCGCTGGCGAGGCCGATGGCGGCAAAGTGCTCGCGCCAGGGCTCGGCGGCCTCGAGCTGGGCCAGGGCCTCGGCCTCCGGCAGATGCCGGAGGAAGCTCAGGATCAGTCCCACGGACTGGCCCCAGCCGCGCTCGGCGTCACGCATCGCGCTCGTGAAACCACGCATGACAGTGTCCAGCGACACGCCCTGGGGCGCGTAGGTCTGCGGCTCGACCATGATCTCCGCATGCACAATGCGCTCGTCGCGGCAGACGCCGAGGTAGTCACCCATGAGGTGGTAGAAGTCTTCCTCCGTGCGCAGCACCGAGGCCCCGTGGTAGTAGAGGTCGAGGAAGCTCTGCAGGTCCGTGAAGGCGCAGGCGGCTTCCACGTCGGCCTCGCTCGCATAGGGGAGGTCGACGCCGTTCTTTGCCGCCAGCTCCAGCAGGCGCCGGGGCTGCAGGGAACCGTCGATATGCAGGTGCAGCTCGCATTTCGGGGCGCCGCGGATCCAGCGTTCGAAGTCTTCGCTCACGGAGGGCTCTCCAGACCGGTTTAGCGGTGTCGATGATGGCCCCTGGCCCGTCGCAACGCAACGCAGCCGTGCTAACGTAGCGGCTTTTCAGAGGGCAGGTCAGGGGGCAAGCCATGAACGGACAGGACACCACCCCGCGCTGGCTCGCCGAGCCCGCGGCCTGCTGGACAGGCACCGGGGACGATGCCGGCGGCGGTGTCGTCGTCGCGGGCAACCGCATTGTCGAGCTCGTACCCGGCGGCGGTCGCCCGGCCACGGCCGGGGCGCTGCGGGAGCCGGTGCACGGCCTGGTGCTGCTGCCGGGGCTCGTGAACTGCCACCACCATTTCTATCAGACCCTGACCCGCGCCTACCCGGCTGCCCAGGGCCGCGAGCTCTTCGCCTGGCTGAAGGCGCTCTACCCCGTCTGGGAACGGCTCGATGCCGAGGGCGTGGCCGCGGCCACGGAGCTCGCGCTCTGCGAACTGCTGCTCTCCGGCTGCACCACGAGCACGGACCACCACTATATATTTTCCGCGAGCACCGGCCCGGCCATCGACCGGCAGGTCGAGGCCGCCGCCGCCATTGGGGCCCGCGTGGTCCTGACCCGGGGCTCCATGAGCCTGGGCGAATCCCGCGGCGGCCTGCCGCCGGACAGCGTCGTACAGGACGAGGATGCCATCGTCGCCGACTGCGAGCGCCTGGTCGGCCGCTACCACGACCCGGCCGACGACGCGCTCTGCCAGATCGCCCTGGCACCGACCTCGCCCTTTTCGGTGTCCGCGGAGCTCATGCGCGCGGTGGCCGGCCTCGCCGACGCCAGCGGCGTGCTCCTGCACACGCACCTCGGCGAGACCCGCGACGAGAACGACTTCTGCGTGGCGCACTACGGCCAGCGACCGCTGGACTACCTGGAGGACACCGGCTGGCTCCGCCCCGGCACCTGGCTCGCCCACGGCATCCATTTCACCGACGCGGAGCTGGCGCGCCTCGGCGCCGCCCGTGTCGGCGTCAGCCATTGTCCATCGTCGAACCTGTTCCTGGCGTCCGGACTGTGCCCCGTCCTCGACCTGGAGGCGGCGGGCTGCCCCGTGGGCCTCGGCGTCGACGGGTCCTCCTCGAACGATCATTCCAACCTCATGGAGGAGACGCGCCAGGCGATGCTGGTGCAGCGCCTCCGTTACGGCAGTGGCGCCGTCGCCGCGACCGACGCGCTGCGCTGGGCGACGACCGGCGGCGCGGACCTCCTGCAGCGGCCCGCCCTGGGTCGCCTCGCCCCGGGCGCGGTCGCCGACCTCGCGCTCTTCGACCCGGCCGAGGACCTGCGCTTCTCCGGCGCCGGCGACCTGGTCGCGGCGCTGGTCACCAGCGGGGCGCGGCGCGCACGGCACGTCATGGTCGACGGCCGCTGGCGGGTGCGCGACTACGCCGTGGAGGGGGTGGATAT
>CAYFVG010000188.1:0-4899 GCA_964346365.1 uncultured Alteromonadaceae bacterium | reverse complement strand
GTGATGGGCATGGAAACAGCGGCTGTGGCGTGGGAAAGCCGCGACGCAAGCGCCTGGCCGATCGGGCTTTCGGCAGCCCGACAGGCCTGCTACCCTTAACGAATATCATTCGCATACGATAGACGGAGTACCGCATGAATCGGCTTGCCCGATGGCCCGCAGCATTGCTGGCCACCCTCGCACTTTCCAGCTCGCCCGTCCCTGCCCAGGACGAGTCCGACCAGGGACCCTACATTTTCGCCTGGCCGTTCGTCGATGGCGACATGTCTCCGCGTGGCGGGACGACCGCGGGGCCCGCGGTGGAGACGGAGCGCGAAACCACCGAGGCGTTCCAGCGGCTGCAGGACGAAGGCCTTTCGAAACAGGAGCGGGATCGGCGGGGGATTCTTGCGATGGCCGGGTCGCACCGGGTGAGTTTCGATTTTCTTGAGCTTGTCGGCTACGCGCCCGGTTTCGAGCCGGCCAAACCCTATCGGAGCTGGGGTACCGAGCACGTGTACGTGGTCGAGGATAGCGAAGAACAGATCTCGCTGCAGCATATCCTGATCATGACGATTGTCGGCGAAGACGGCGAGGAAATGGGGCCCTTCGTGACCAAACACTGGCGTCAGGACTGGGTGTACGAGGATCCACAGGTACACACCTACCGCGGCGGGGGCACCTGGACGCGGGAAACCAAAGATGAGTCCGAGCGTGCCGGGAAGTGGTCGCAGACGGTGTGGCAGGTGGATGATTCGCCGCGCTACGCGGCCTGGGGCGAGTGGCAGCACAGCCCGGAGCGGTCGTGGTGGACCAGCGAAACGACCTGGCGGCCGCTACCGCGCCGGGAGTTTTCGGTCAGAGACGACTACGATGTGCTGGTCGGGACCAACACCCATATCGTGCTGCCCACCGGCTGGGTACAGGAAGAGCACAACGTCAAGGCGGTGCTGGCCGGGCCCGGCGAAATCGGGTCGCGCCTGGCCCGCGAGGTCGGCATTGCCCGCTACGAGCGGCTTCGCGCTTTCGACACCGGGCCGGGCGATGCCTACTGGGCGAACACAGCGGCATTCTGGGGCGAAGTACGGGCCTATTGGCAGCGGGAGATGAACGAGAACACGCGCATCCGGCTGCGGGCGGAAGTCGACGGGGAAAAGCTGTTCCAGCCGCTGTTCGAGCGGGCCGCCGCGATCAATGACGGGGAAGCCTTCACGACCGAGGAAAACCGGACCTTCGTGACCGAGACGATCGACTCGTTTCGGGCGGCGCCGACGGAGGACGGCTCGACGGCATACTGACCTGGACTGTGCGAGTCGGTACATCCCCCGCGGGGGACAGGCACCCGCGCGCTGCGGTAGCCTGACTTGATCAACATATCAACAAAGGCACGAGGAGCATGAATCCACTGCAGCTTGCGATGCTGGCGGTTTTTCTCCTGGCCTCGCCGTTCCAGGAGCACGCCATGGCGATCGAAGAAGCGGCCTATACGGTTCTGCGGGAGGACAAGCCGTTCGAATTGAGACAATACGAGGCGCAAGTTCTCGCCGAGACCATCGTCACCGGGAGCATTGAAGACGCGGGCGGCAAAGCTTTCAAGCGCCTTTTCCGTTATATCTCCGGCAACAACCGCACGCAGCAGAAAGTGGCCATGACCTCGCCCGTGGGACAGACCGCCGCCGGCGAGAAAATCGCCATGACCACACCCGTGGGGCAGCGCCGGGCCACGGAGGGCTGGGCGGTCAGCTTCATGATGCCTGCCCGCTTCACGCTCGAGTCCCTGCCGGAACCGGAAGACCCGCGGGTGACGCTGCGTGCGGTGCCCGCGCGAACCGTGGCCGCCGTCCGCTACACGGGTTTCTGGCGCAAACAGGGCTATGAGAAGAACCGCGCTGCGCTCGAAGGGTGGCTGCAAGAGCAGGGGCTGCGGGCTGCGGGGGACCCGATCTGGGCAAAATACGATCCTCCGTTCATGCCATGGTTCCTGCGCCGCAACGAAATTCTGATACCCGTGGCGGAGCCGGTGCCGGCGGAGTGAATCGGTCCCGGTGCCGGGACTGCGGCGGGAGCAGGCGCAGTCAGCTACCCTGAGCACGGCAGCGGCACAAATACAGCGCCGCCCCGTGCGCATGGCGCCCCGTTGAACGCGTTGAACCCCGGGTCCAGGCCGTTGCAACCGCAGTCCATCCCGGCCAGCGGCCGGGCAGGCTTACCGTTTCGCGGGATCAAGGCTGATGGTATGCTCAGAAACGTATTGATCTCTGGGCAAAAACATGCCGGACGAGCGATCAGACAGCAGAGCAGATCCGACGACACCGGAGCGACCGGTTTCAGCGGGCGTATCCGGCGCACAGATGCTGCTGGATTCTGCCGCGGAGCGCCTGCCGACGCCGGACGGTGTTGCACTGGCGATCATGCAGGCCTGGGAGAACGAAGATACCACCGTGCAGCAGATGGCCCGGCTTGTCCAGACCGATCCATCGCTGAGCGGCCGTGTACTCAAGTTGGCAAATTCTGCCGCCAGCGGCTGCCGTCCCGTCGCTGCCGTTCCGGACGCGATCATTCGGATCGGCATGCAGACCGTCGGCCAGTTGGCCATTGCGTTCTCACTCATCGGCAAAGATGGTGCGGAAAGCTGCCCGGGGTTTGATTACTCGGCCTACTGGGCGCGCTGTCTTCTCATGGCGGTGCTGGCGCGCGGCCTCGGCGAGGCCACGCGCATTGCCTCCCCCGAGGACCTGTTCGCCTGTGCCCTGTTGGCGAGGATCGGCATCCTGGGTCTGGCGTCAGTCTATCCCGACGAGTACGCAAAACTGCTCTCGAACAACCCGTCGTCGCTGGCGCTCGCCGAAAAAGAAACCTTCGGCGTCGATCACAACGAACTGACAGAACTCATGATGACCGATTTCTTCGTGCCGCGGGCTCTGGCGGAACCGGCCCGCCACCACGAAGCGCCGGATCAGTCGGGCTTTGATCCCGGCGCGCGTCATCAGAAAATCACCGTGCTGCTGCACCTGGCCTATCGTCTGTCCGACGCAGCAACCGACGCGGGCGGACGTATCGGTGCAGACCCGGCAGTGCTCGACGTGCTGTGCGCGCAGCTGGGGCTCGAGGAAGGACGAATAGCAACGATCTTCGATCAGGCTCTGGTCGAATGGCGTGACTGGTCTGAGCTGCTGCAGCTCTCCATTGAGCAGGCGCCCGCCTATCGGGATCTGGATTTTCAGGCCCTGGAAGCTCCGTCCGAGGCGCAGGCGGCCGGCGCAAGCCCGGAGGATCTTGAGGTGCGCACAGAGGCGCTCTCCGCGACGATCCTTGCCGATGCGAACATCGAGACGGGCCTCAAAGCGGTTCTCGGCGAGCTCCGGATTTCCGCATCGAGCTGCGAGAAGGCTTCCGAGGCCGTGCAGCTGGCCATGGAGAAGCAAGCCAACCTGTTTTTTGTATCCGAGGCTCATGAACGACTGATCAAGATGATCCGTGGGGCCGATGCCGGCGACGCAAGCTACATCTTTGCAGTGCTGGAAGAACCCGATGTGGAGCGCGAAGTCCAGGCCTATGCGACCGGTGCAGATCAGGTGATTGCCGCCGGCATCACCGCCGCGCATCTGTCGACGCGGCTCGCGCCGGCGATCCGATGCCTGAAGCGGCACGCGCGCTGGGGCAAGGACCGCCGGGAACTTCGCCGGATCGCCAAGGAGCTGGCATTATCCCACCGCCAGGAGCAGGTACTCGCACTCACCGATCAGCTCACGAATCTGCCGAATCGGCGTGCCGGCATGGACGCGCTCGAGAGGGTCTGGCTGGGCAGCGTGCGCAACAACTCTCCCTGCGCACTACTGATTTTCGACCTCGATCACTTCAAGAAAATCAACGATCACTACGGCCATGCGGTGGGCGATCAGGCCCTGAAGGTGGCGGCGGACGTTTTAAAGACCGCCGTTCGCCGGGACGAGACCATCGCCCGCATCGGCGGTGAGGAGTTCCTTCTGGTCAGTGGTCAGATGGATCTGCGCGAAGCAGTCGTTGCCGGCGAGCGCTTGCGACGACAACTGGAGCAGGCGGAAATCGATGTGTCCGGCGAGCGCGTGCTGATTACCTCCAGCATCGGTCTCGCGCTGCGCACCGACGCCATGAAACAGCCCGATGATCTGATGGCGGCGGCGGATCAGGCGCTGTACGAGGCCAAGGACCAGGGGCGCAATCAGATCGCCATCAATTCCGACGGCAACATCCGCGTTCTGCGGCCAAAGGACAACAACACCTGAAAACTGATGAGTCTCCGGAAGGGGCGCCCTCATCACGCCCGACTCCGACAGCCGGCTAAAGACGAAGAAACGTAAAGGGCGGGCTGTGATCGATCAGCACCGGACCGCCGCGGCGTACCACAGGATGGAGTTCGCCATCCACGGTAAGGGTGCCATCGAAGGCGAGCGCCAGCTGGCGCCCGCGGTGACTGTGGTAGCCCCTCGCCGGGCAGAGTGACCCGCCGGGGCGGCCGGCGAGCAACCGCGGCAGGCCGCGCAGCAATCCCTCGGCATCGCTGCCGATCACCGTGCTGCACAGCGGCCCGTCGCCGCTGCCCCAGAACGGCTTGAGGCCCAGGAACAGACGGTCGAGGCTGGTGACCAGGAGCACCGCTGCGCTGACATCGCCCAGCACCTCGGTGCCGTCGACGGCCAGGGAGAGCGGCACGGGCCGATGGAAGGCCGGATCACCCCGGCGCAGACCCCAGACCGTGCGCGCCATCGCAACGGCCAGGCCGGTATTGTCGCGCAGTCCCCGACCGTGGACCTCGCGATGCGCGTACTCGGTACCCTGGATGACGGCGCCGGCACCGAGGAACATGCCGTAGGCGTTGGCGCGGCCGTCGGCAAAGCGGATTCGCAGGAGCGGGCGTTCGAGAGACAGGCAGTCACTGCC
>CAYFVG010000187.1:0-4903 GCA_964346365.1 uncultured Alteromonadaceae bacterium | reverse complement strand
CCGGCGCGGCGGGACGGGAGCCCATGCGACTACACATCATCACCACCGGCGGCACCATCGACAAGGTCTACTTCGACGCCGAAAGCGATTTCCAGGTCGGCGACCCGGTCATCGGCAACCTCCTCCGGGACCTCGGCGTCGCCCTGCAGTTCACCGTGGAATCGGCCATGCGCAAGGACAGCCTCGACATGACCGATGCCGACCGCGCGCTGATCCGGGCCCGGGCCGCGGCCTGCACGGAGGCGCACGTGCTCATCACTCACGGCACGGACGGCATGGTGGCCACCGGCCAGGCCCTCAAGGGCCTCGCGGACAAGACCATCGTCCTCACCGGGGCGCTGCAGCCCGCGGCCTTCCAGCGCACGGACGCCGACTTCAACATCGGCTGTGCCGTCGGCGCGCTGCAGTGCCTGCCCCCGGGGGTCTACCTGGCCATGAACGGCCGGGTGTTCGACATCGACAACGTGGTCAAGAACCGCGCCGAGAACCGCTTCGAGGTCCTAGACGAATCGTGAGTGGACAACTGGCTACACGATTACCGCAACTCACAAAGCGTTTCTGTGCCAACCGCTGTACCGAAAGAAAGGAGAACCTGGAATGAGCGAAATGGGCGAAGTTAGCAAGGATAGCGGCGACACCGCCGGGGAGCGCACGGCGATGATCACGGGCGCCTCGTCGGGGGTCGGGCTGTACACGGCGAAGGCGCTCGCCGAACGCGGCTGGCACGTTGTCATGGCGTGCCGCGATCTCGAGAAGGCGGCCCGGGCCGCCGCCGGGGTCGGCATCCCGGAGGCGTCGCGGACGCTGCTGGCCCTGGATCTCTCCGCCCTCGACGACGTGCGTGCGTTCGTCGAGCGTTTCCGGGAGGCCGGGCGTGACCTCGACGCCCTGGTCGTCAATGCGGCAACCTATCAGCCACGGCTCGAGGCACCGGCGCGGTCCGCCGACGGCTACGAGCTCAGTGTCGCGGTAAACCACCTCGGCCACTTCCTGCTCGTGCGCCTGCTGCTGCCCGTCCTCGCGCAGCGGCCCGGCGCGCGCCTGGTCACGCTCGGCACGGTGACTGCCAACTCCGAGGAATTCGGCGGCCGCATCCCGATCCCGAAACCCGCCGATCTCGGCACTCTCGCCGGGCTTGCCGGCGGCTTCCGGGCGCCGATCGCCATGATCGACGGTGGGGCCTTCCGACCCGGCAAGGCCTACAAGGACTCCAAGCTCTGCAACATGATTACAAGCCGAGAGCTGCATAGTCGCTACCACGAGGAGACGGGCGTGGTGTTCTCCACCGTTTATCCCGGCTGCGTCGCCGACACGGCCCTGTTCCGCGATACGCCGCCCCTGTTCCAGCGGCTGTTCCCGCTGTTCCAGAAGTATGTGACGAAGGGCTACGTCAGCCAGGAACTCGCCGGTGAGCGCGTCGCCGACGTGGTGACACAACCGGCGTTCGAGACCTCCGGCGTGCACTGGAGCTGGGGCAATCGGCAGCGGGCGGGCCGCGAGGCCTTCTCGCAGCCGCTGTCCAGCCGCGCCACGGATCCAGAGCTCGGGCGCCGTCTCTGGGAGTACAGCGAGCAGCTGGTGGGACTCTGAGCGGGGCCCCGGGTTGAGCTCTGAACGAAAGTTATACCCAACGCCTCCGCGGAACGATTGCAGGATTGGAACAACGCAGAAACGCAGAACAGTGGCTCCTTCGCGGTACTCTGGCACTGGTACACTGTCGCAGAACGCCAGCAATGACAGATCGCCTGAATGACCTATCTACCCTGTGTTGAAATCGAACCCGGCCATCGCGAAGCAGATGCGGCCGTCATCTGGTTGCATGGTCTCGGTGCCAGCGGCCACGACTTTGAACCGATCGTGCCTGAGCTGCGTCTGCCCGAGTCGCTTGCGGTGCGCTTTGTCTTTCCCCACGCGCCGGAGCTGCCGGTTACGCTGAACGGCGGCATGGTGATGCCGGCGTGGTATGACATCACGGCGCTGGATCTCGAGCGTCAGCTGGATGAAAAACAGTTGCTGCAATCCGCGCAGTGGACGGTGGATCTTATCGAGCGGGAACGGGCGCGCGGGATCGACAGCCGGCGCATTATGGTGGCCGGGTTTTCCCAGGGTGGTGCCGTCGCCTGGCACGTGGCGCTCACCTACCCGCAGCCGCTGGCCGGGCTGATGGCATTGTCCACCTATTTTGCCACGGCACATATCACGGTCCCCAGTGACGCCAACCATCAGCTGCCTGTGCACATTTTCCACGGCAGTAATGATCCGATGGTGCCGGAAGCGCTGGGGCAACGTGCAGCGCAACAATTGCGTGCCTGGGGCTGCCAGCCGGATTACAGCACGTACCCCATGGGGCATGAGGTATGTCTGGAAGAGGTGCGGGATATTGCAGCGTTTATCTGCCGCTGTTTCGCCAACGAGAGCAACCGATAAAAGCTGCGGCCGGCGGGCTCAGACGCGCTGCTCCCGCGGCGCCAGCAGCCAGCTGAGGGCCGGCAGTACGAACAGCGCGCCGAGCATGTTCCAGAAGAACATGAAGGTGAGCATCAGCCCCATGTCGGCCTGGAACTTGATCGGAGAGAAAATCCAGGTCCCCACCCCCACCGCCAGGGTCAGCCCCGTGAAGGCCACTGCAGTACCGCTGGACTTGAGGGCGGCAAAGTAGGCCTCCTTCAGGGGTTCGCCGCGGCGCAGGTAGAACTGCAGCGCCGAGTAGATGTAGATGCCGTAGTCCACACCGATGCCGACACCCAGGGCAATGACCGGCAGGGTCGCGACCTTCACGCCGATGCCGAGATAGGCCATCAGCGCCTGCCCCAGCACGGAGGTGATCACCAGGGGGAGGATGATGCAGGCGGTGATGCGCAGGGAACGGAAGTTCAGCAGACACAGCAGGGTCACAACGCCGTAGACCCAGAGCAGCATCTTCGTCTGCGCTTCCTCGATGACCCTATTGGTCGCGGCCTCGACACCGGCATTGCCCGCCGCGAGCTCGAAGGTCACGCTGCCGGTGTCGTAGTGCGCGCGGAAGTCCTCCACGGCCGCCACCACCCGTTCCAGGGTCGCGGCCTTGTGGTCATCGAGGAAGAGGATCACCGGCGCCATGGAGCAATCGGTATTGCGCAGGCTGCTCGGCGCGCGGCTCAGGCTGTTGTTGAGGATGTACTGGTTGCGGCTGATTTCGTGCCACTTCGGGCTGCCCTCGTTCATGCCCTGGATCACCAGCTTGGACACGTCCAGCAGCGAGAGCGCCGACTGCACGCCCGGCACGGCCTCGAGCTCGGCCTGGAACCGATCCACGGCCGAGATGAAGGCATAGCTGCCGCACTGCTGCGGCTCGGTCCGGGCCATGACGACAAACACGTCCGTGCTGGTCGAATAATTTTCCGTGAGGAAGGCATTGTCGCGGTTGTAGCGCGAGTCCGGCCGCAGTTCCGGCGCGCCCGGGTCGAGGTCGCCGATTTCCTGCTTCTGCCCGTACCACAGGCCGACCGCGAGCATGACCACGCACAGCCCCAGCATGGTCATCGCCGGCCCGCGCTCCGTGATGCGCGCCACCAGGGCCCAGTGCGTAAAGGGGCTGTGATCCTTGTCGGCGCGGTAGCGCACGCAGCGCCGGGTGATCCCCGTGTAGGACAGCACCAGGGGCAGGAGCACAAGATGCGTAAGGACCAGCACGGCGATGCCGGTACTCGCGACCACCGCGAGTTCCTCGATCACCGGGATGTCGATGACGCGCAGCGTATAGAAGCCCACACCGTCGGAAAGGAGGGCGATGAAGCCGGGCTTGGACAGGCGCACGAAAGTCAGGCGCGCCGCCTCGATGCGCGATACCTCGTGGTAGATGAAATGGCCGAAGCGGTTGACGATCTGCACCGAGTGGCTCATGCCCACGGCAAAGACCAGGAAGGGCACAAGCATGGAGTAGGGATCGAGGCCCATGCCCAGGGCATTGAGAATACCCATCTGCCAGACAACGGCCACCGTGGAACAGAGGAGCGAGGTGGTGGTCAGCCAGGCGCAGCGCGAATAGATCAGCAGCATCAGCGCCGTGATCGCGAAGGCCACCAGGAAGAAAACACCCACAAGGCTGGCTCCGTCGATCAGGTCACCGACCAGCTTGGCGAAGCCGGTGATCCGGATGCGGATGTCGTCGGACTGGTACTTATCCCGCACGAGACGCTCGAGGTCGCTGGCAAAGGTCTGATAATCCAGCTTCTCGCCGGTCTCCGGGTCGCGCTCGACCAGCGGCGCGACGATGATCGAGGAGCGGAAGTCGTTGGCCACAAGACGGCCGATCTGCCCCGATTTAAGGGTGTTTTCCCGCAGCTTTTCGAGGGCTTCCTCGCTGCCGTCGTAGTCGTCGGGGATGACGGCGCCGCCGACGAAGCCCTGCTCCGTTACCTCCTGCCAGCGCACGTTCGGCGTCCACAGCGACTGCAGCGCCGCCCGGTCGACGCCGGGGACGTAGAACACCTCGTCCGTGATCGCCTTGAGGGTCTCCTGGTACGACTCGGTGAAAATATCGCCCTCGGTGCTCTCGACGATGATCCGCACCGAGTTGCCGAGGCCCTTGAGCTCGTCGCGGCTCTCCAGGAAATTGCGGATGTAGGGGTGCGACACGGGAATCATCTTCTCGAAACTCGCGTCGGGCGTGAGCTGGCTCGCCTGCCAGGCGAAGAACGCCGTCGCGATGGCGAACAGAAGAATCAGCAGCGGGCGCACGGCGAAGATCGCCCGGGAGATCAGTGGGCGCAGGCGGCCGTCGTCGGCTTGGAGGGTATAGCTCTCTTCCACGGTCATCGGGACAGCGCCTCCCCAAGGCGGGCGATGCCGCCCATGCCCACCAGGTAGACCCGGTCGCCGACGGGCAGCGCGTCGCTGAAGGTCTCCCGATCCGGGTGGTTGA
>CAYFVG010000186.1:0-4909 GCA_964346365.1 uncultured Alteromonadaceae bacterium | reverse complement strand
CTCAACGCCGCGAGGGACAACGCGATCCTCGTCTGCCATGCCCTCTCCGGCCACCACCACGCCGCCGGGCGGTACAGTGCGGCCGACCGCAAGCCCGGCTGGTGGGATGAATGCATCGGCCCGGGCAAGCCCATCGACACCGAGCGCTTCTTCATCGTCTCCCTGAACAACCTGGGCGGCTGCCACGGCTCCACCGGGCCCGCCTCCATCGATCCCGCCACCGGCGAGCCCTGGGGGCCGCTTTTCCCGACGCTGCGCGTGCGCGACTGGGTGCACAGCCAGGCCCGGCTGGCGGACGCCCTCGGCATCGACTGCTGGGCGGCTGTGATCGGCGGCAGCCTCGGCGGCATGCAGGCCATGCGCTGGGCCCTGCTGTATCCCGAGCGGCTCCGGCACTGCGTGACCATCGCCGCGGCCATGAAGCTCTCGGCGCAGAACATCGCCTTCAACGAAGTGGCCCGGCAGGCGATCCAGTCCGACCCGGACTTCGAGGACGGCTATTACCTGCGCGCCGGCAAGGTGCCGGCCCGGGGGCTGGCCCTCGCGCGCATGGTCGGGCACATCACGTACCTCTCCGACGACGCCATGGCAAGCAAATTCGGCCGCGAGCTGCGTTCCGGCAGCTTCGACACCGGCGGCGACGAACCGGTGGAATTCCAGGTGCAGAGCTACCTGCGCTACCAGGGCACGCGCTTCTCGGACAGCTTCGACGCCAACAGCTACATCCTGATGACCCAGGCCCTGAACTACTTCGACCTCGCCCGGGAATACGGCGACGACCCCGTCGCCGCCTTCGAGACCGCCCGCTGCCGCTTCCTGGTGCTGTCCTTCTCCACGGACTGGCGCTTCCCGCCGGCGCGCTCCCGGGAGATCGTCGATGCGCTCATCGCCGCCCGCCGCGAAGTGAGCTACGCCGATATCGCCGCCGACGAGGGCCACGACGCCTTCCTCCTGCCCATCCCCCGCTACCAGGCGCTGCTGCGCGCCTACCTGCAGCAGGTGGAGGTGAGCTGATGCGCCAGGACCTGGACCACATCCTGCGCTGGATCGACCCGGGTTCCCGGGTGCTCGACCTCGGCTGCGGCGACGGCGAGTTTCTGCAGCTCCTGCGCGACCGGCGGCGGGCCGAGGGTACGGGTATCGAGATCGACGGGGACAACATCACCCGCGCCGTGGGCCGGGGCCTCAACATCGTCCAGCAGGACCTGGATCGGGGGCTGGCCAACTTCCCGGACCGGAGCTTCGATACCGTGGTGCTCGCCCATGCCCTGCAGGCCATGCACTACCCGGACCGGGTGCTCGGCGAGATGCTGCGGGTCGGTCGCCAGGGCATCGTCACCTTTCCGAACTTCGGCCACTGGCGCTGCCGCCTGCACCTGACGACCCGCGGCCGCATGCCCGTATCGCGCTTCATGCCCTATCGCTGGTACGACACGCCGAACATCCACTTCTGTACCGTGCGCGACTTCGAGCAGCTGTGCGCGGAGCTCGGCGTGCGCATCCTCGCCCGGGACATGGTCGGCGCCGGGGCCCCGACCCTCGCCCGGGGCTGGCCGAACCTCTTCGCCCAGACCGCCATCTACCACATCGCGAGGCCCGCATGACCACCATCGTCGTCGCCAGCGGCAACGCCGGCAAGATCGCCGAGCTCGCGCGCACGCTCGCACCCCTCGGCGTCACCCTCCGGCCCCAGGGGGACTTCGCTGTCCCCGAGGTGGAGGAGACGGGGCTGTCCTTCATAGAAAACGCCATCCTCAAGGCCCGGGCGGCGGCCGCGCATACCGGCCTGCCGGCCATCGCCGACGACTCGGGGCTGGCGGTGGACGCCCTCGGCGGCGCACCGGGGATCTACTCGGCGCGCTATGCCAGCCTCGGGGGCGGCGACCGGAGCGATGCCGCCAACAATGCGAAGCTGCTCGACGCCCTCGCCGACGTACCCGCGGAACGGCGGAGCGCCCACTTCCACTGCGCGCTGGTCTATCTGCGCAGCGCCGACGACCCGACCCCGGTCATCGCCGAGGGCCGCTGGGCCGGGCAGCTGCGCACGGCGGCTGCGGGTGACGGCGGCTTTGGCTACGACCCGCTGTTCGAGCCCGACGGGCTGGCGGTCACCGCCGCCGAGCTGTCGCCGGAGGAAAAGAGCCGGCTGAGCCACCGCGCCCGGGCCAGCGCCACCCTTCTCGACGCCCTCAGCGCCGCCCTCCTCAGCCCCGTGCAGCCGCTCGACGCGGGACCGTGAGCGGCGCACCCCTGGGGCTCTACGTGCACCTGCCCTGGTGCGAACGCAAGTGCCCGTACTGCGACTTCAACTCCCACGAGCGCGCCGACCTGCCCGAGGCCGCCTACGTCGACGCCCTGCTCCTGGACCTCGCCGGCGATGCGGAGGCCGTGGGGGAGCGCCCGGTCCGCAGCGTCTTCATCGGCGGCGGCACGCCGAGCCTGTTCTCGGCGACGGCCATCGCGCGCCTGCTCCGCGGCATCGCCGACCGCGTCACCCTGGCCGCAGACGCGGAGATCACCCTCGAGGCAAACCCCGGCAGCGCCGAGGCGGCGAAATTCACCGCCTTCCGGTCCGCCGGCGTGAACCGCCTGTCCCTCGGCATCCAGAGCTTCGACGACGAGGCGCTCACACGGCTGGGGCGCGTACACGACCGCGCCGAGGCGCTGGCGGCGGTCGCCGCGGCCCGACAGGCCGGTTTCGACGACCTCAACCTGGACCTCATGCACGGCCTGCCGGGACAGACCGTAGCGGGCGGCCTGGCAGACCTGGCGGAGGCCGCCGCCCTGGCTCCGGCACACCTGTCCTGGTACCAGCTGACCATCGAGCCCAACACCGTGTTCCACCGCCGGCCACCGACGCTGCCCGGGGAGTTGATCCTGGGCGACCTCGAGCACGAGGGTACGGCTCGCCTCGAAGCTGCAGGCTACGCCCGCTACGAGGTCTCGGCCTGGAGCCAGCCGCACCGGCGCTGCCGGCACAATCTGGGCTACTGGACCTTCGGCGACTACCTGGCTATCGGCGCCGGTGCCCACGGCAAGCTCACCGGCGTGGACGGCCGGGTACGCCGTTATGCCAAGCGGCGCCAGCCGGAGGCCTACCTCGCCGCCGCGCCCGGCGAGCACAGCGCCAGCGAGCGATTCCTGTCGCCCGAGGACCTCGCCGGCGAGTTCATGCTCAACGCCCTGCGGCTGATCGACGGCGTGCCCCGACGCCACTTCGCCGAGGCCACGGGCCTCAGCGATGCCATCATCGAGGAGCGGGTGCGGCGACTGGTGGGGCAGGGGCTGCTGGTCGCGGACCCGACGCGGCTGGCAACTACGCCTCTGGGACTGCGCTTCCTCGACGACGTGGTCGGCGCGTTCTTCTAGTGGGCCACGCGGCGGAACAGGAGATCCCGAACGCCGTGGCCGAGGCGCTCGCCGCGCTGCTCGAAGCTGGTGAGGGGGCGGCTCGCGGGCCGGGGCGCGTAGCCGCTGCCGGGGGCGGTGTTCTCGAGGGCAGGGCAGGCCGAGAGCACCGCGAGCATCTGCTCCGCGTAGTGCTCCCAGTCCGTGGCCAGGTGCAGCCGGCCGCCGGGCCGCAGCCGGGAGGCGGCGAGCGCGACGAACGCCGGCTGGATGAGGCGCCGCTTGTGGTGCCGCTTCTTGTGCCAGGGATCGGGGAAGAAGATCTGCAGCGTGTCCAGGGAATCCGCGGCGATGCCGTCGCTCAGCACCTCGACCGCATCGTGGCACATCACGCGCACATTGGTCAGTCCCTGTTGCTGCACCAGATGCAGCAGTTTGCCCACCCCCGGACGATGCACCTCGATGCCGAGAAAATCCCGTTCCGGCGCCGCGGCGGCCATCTCGGCAAGGGAATGCCCCATGCCGAACCCGATCTCCAGTACCCGCGGAGCGGAGCGGCCGAAAAGCGCGTCGAGGTCCAGGGGCCGGCCCGTGAAAGCGACCCCGAAGTGCTCCCAGCCCGCCTCCCAGGCGCGGCGCTGCGCCGTGGTCATGCGGCCGTGGCGCAGCACGAAGCTGCGGATCGGGCGCTGCTCGCGCGGTGCTCCCGTCGTCACAGGAGGAACGGAACGGCCGCTCAGGGCAGCAGCTTCCAGGCCGCTGCGGCGAGGCAACCCCAGCCGGTGACGAGGGCGAGGCCGCCGAGGGGCGTGACGGCGCCGAGCCACTTCGTACCGGTGATGGCGAGGAGATAAAGGCTGCCGGAGAACACGGCGGTACCGAGCAGGAACAGCCAGCCGCTGGACTTCAGCAACGTCGACGCGGGCTGCGTCGCTGACTGCGAATGCAGAATGACGCCGACCAGCACGAGAGCCAGGGCGTGATAGAAGTGATACTGCACCGCGGTCTCGAAGATGCCGCGGGCGTAGTCATCGAGGCGCCCGCGCAGCGCGTGCGCACCGAAGGCACCGAAGGCGACGGCCAGCAGGCCGGCCAGCGCGCCGACGGAGAGAAAGAATTTGGCCACGGATCAGGCCGAGATGGCGACCCGCAACTTTTTCATGGCCGTCTGCTCGAGCTGGCGGATACGCTCGGCGGAGATCCCGTACTCGCCGGCGAGCTCGTGCAGCGTGGCCTTGTCGTCAGCCAGCCAGCGGCGGGCGACGATGTCCCGGCTGCGCTCGTCGAGCTCGCGCAGCGCGCCGTGCAGCCGGCCCTCACCCTGCTGGCGCCAGTCCTCGGATTCCACGGCGAGCGCCGGGTCGCCGCTCCGGTCTTCCAGGTGGTACTGCGGCGCCTGCCAGCTGTCCTCATCGTCCCCGTCGGTGGGGGCGTCGAAGGCGAGGTCACGGCTGGAGAGGCGGCCCTCCATGCGCTGCACTTCCTGCACGTTGACACCGAGGTCGTCGGCAACCGCCCGGGCCTCTTCCGCTGTGAGCCAGGCGAGGCTCTTTTTGGCGCT
>CAYFVG010000185.1:0-4993 GCA_964346365.1 uncultured Alteromonadaceae bacterium | reverse complement strand
CAGCACCACGCCCTCGAGCAGCAGCACAGCGAGCAGCAGCAGCGCCAGGGTCCCGAGGGTGCGTCGGCTGCCGCACAGGCGGCGCAGGCAGCGGGCGCCGAAGACCAGGACGGCGAGGAGTAGTGTGCCCGCGTAGTAGGCGAAGGAGATCGGTTCCAGACCGAGGCCCAGCCGGGCCTCGTCGGGGTGGCCGCCGAAGCCGTCCAGTTCACCGAGGTAGAGCACACGCGCGCAGACAAAACCCGCCGCGACCAGCGCCCAGCTGCGGAGTACCCGGCCCTCGTCGGCGCGGAGGTACCAGGCCACCGGTATCAGCCCCGCGTAGTAGACCACCCGGGCCGCTTGCTTGACGTGCTGTTCCCAGTGACCCGGCTCGGCGAGGGCGGCGACCGGGGCGTAGAGCAGCGCATAGCCGGCCAGGGCGACCAGCACCCAGGTGAGAGGGTCGCGGCGCAGCGCGGGCCAGCAGGCGGTGCGGTCTACCCAGAGTGCCCAGAGCATGAGCAGGCAACCCACCACCGCGAGGGGGCGCAGGGACCAGGCGGAAAAAGCGAACAGGTACAGCCCCGCCGCTCCCAACGCGTCCTGGCTTTCCGTGGCGGGTGCCCGCGCTTCCATCAGCGGAAGATGCCCCGGCGGTAGAGCCGCCAGAAGAAGCCCCAGCTGAACAGCAGCGGGTGGCGCCGGACACGCGGCGGCACCTCGATCGGTTCGCCGGAATGGCGCTCGAGCTTCCAGGCGAGGTAGTCCAGGCCGCCGCTGAAGGTGAACAGGGCCTTCAGCAGCCGCGCCACGGACAGGAGCTTGCCCTGGAGTCGGCGCAGGCCCCAGGCCAGCGGCGCCAGCCGGCGCTGGTTCGCCGGCACGCGCGACCGGTAGCGGCAGCGCTCGCCGGTGCCGGAGAGCGCCAGAGTCTGGGGCAGATCCGCGGCCACCAGGCGGGTGACCGCGTCGTAGAAGGGCAGGGCGGCGGTGACCAGCTCCCGGGTCCGGCCGGGGCGCTCGGTGCGCAGCTCCGTCCCGTAGCTGAGCGCCAGGGCCTGTTCCCAGAGGGCTGCGAGGGGGCCGCTCGCCGGCAGCGCCGGCAGAGCCCGGCCCAGCAGCGTGGCCGCGGCGCAGCGGAAGCAGTCGGTGACCGCGGCGACCGCTGCGGCATCCCGGGCGTGGACAATGCGGACGGGCTGGCTGAAGCGCCCCCAGAGGTAGGCCTGGTACCAGCGCCGGCTGCAGCCCCGGCGGAAGTCGGCGACGGAGATGACCGTGACCTTGCTGCGCAGGGTCCGGCCATCGACCTCGCACTGGGCGTAGAAGACGTTGGGCGGCAGCAGCCAGTTCGCCGCCGCCAGCCAGCCGCGCCCGTAGGCGCCCCGGTAGCTGTCGACGATGAGATAGAGGTCGACGAGGCCATCGAAGATATCGCCGCTGCGCAGGCAGGACCCGTAGAGGAGCACTGCCTGCACGGCGTCCCGGTGCTCCCGGCACAGCCGGACGAGCAGCGCCTCGAGGGCCGGCTCCGTGGCCGGCGACGGTCCCGGGACCTCCGGCCAGCCGGCCGCGGGCGAAGTCGAGGGCGGCGTCGAGGGCACGGTCACGGGCGGAGAAAGACGAGCGGTCTGCTCGCCGCGAGGGTGGCGCCGCGGGCCACGGGGAGAATCTCGCCGTCGAGGTTGAGCTCTCCGGTCAGGGACAGGTCGACCCGGTGAGCGTTATGGCTGTGGTACCCGGCTGCCGGCCGGGCCCGGCCCGAGGGCCGGCCGGCGATGATGGAGAGAAAGGTAGGCAGGAAGCGCTGCGCGTGCTGTTCGATGAGCGTCAGGCGCAGCGGGCCCGGTCCCCGGCCCCAGAAGGGGCGCATGCCGAAGGCCAGGCGCTCGAGGGTGGAGACGGCCAGAATAAGCGTGTCTGCGTCGCCGGCGGCACGCCCGTCGAGGGTGAGCCCGAGGCGCGTCGGCGCGGTGAACTCGGCCTCGCGGCGCACCACCCCCCAGGTGGTGCGCAGCGTGCCGAGAAGCAGGCTGAAATCGTCCCGGAGGCCGCGCGCGTGGATTTCCCGATGCGCGTACTCCGTGCCGTGCACAACCGCCCCGGCGCCGAGGAACATGCCGTAGTGGGGGGTGGCTTCTCCGTCGACGGTGACCCGCAGGAGGCGCCGTACCAGCCGCTCGGCGGGGCGCTCGGGCGCCTCCGCCCAGCGCCGGAAGCGGCCGACGGCCCTGCGCAGGCTGCCGCGAACGCCGATATCGCCGGCGTTCATATTGGCCGTTCCCGCGGGCAGGAGCGTGACCAGGGGCTGGCGGGCGAAGGGTTGCTGCTCGAGGACCTCACCGAGAATGCGAGCGGCGGTACCATCGCCGCCGTTGATGACCAGCAGGCCGACGCCTGCCGCGGCGAACTCCTCGAGGACCGCCGGCACGTCGTCGGCGCTGTCGGTGACGCGATGCAGTGCGCTCGGGCAGCGGTCCAGCTCACGGCGCAGCCCGGG
Organism: uncultured Alteromonadaceae bacterium; assembly: GCA_964346365.1. Lineage (GTDB taxonomy): Bacteria > Pseudomonadota > Gammaproteobacteria > Pseudomonadales > Halieaceae > Pseudohaliea. The sequence continues at coordinate 2,511 of CAYFVG010000185.1, read as the reverse complement.
GAAGTGGTCCCGGTTGTGGCCACTGGCGGGGTTGCTGACAATGCCGATCCCCGCGCCGGCGCCGCTCACAAATCCGGGGCGGCGCCGGCCGCCCCTGTCGGCACCGCGCGGGATTGCGCCTCGACCAGGTTGAGTTCGGCGCCACCGATGCGGGGCGCCTCGCCGTGCACGCGCAGGGGCAGGCCCGTGGCGTCGTCCACGAGAAACAGCAACGGCCCCGACAGGCCCATCAGCTCGAAGTCCCGGCCCTCCGGGTTGCCCGGCAGGGCGTCGGCCCGCAGGTGGAGGACGCGCGCCCGGCGTCGGCCCTCGACGTCCCGGTCGTCGAGACGGAAGTGCGTGTCGATGCGGTCCCGCTCACCCAGGCGCGCCGTGAGCCGATAGAAGTTCAAGTCCGTGTGGACCAGGTAGTCGTCGCCGCGGGACGGGTCCTCGAGGAGGATCGGCAGCAGCAGGAACAGCGCATGCGGGGTGATGACGGTACGCCCCTCGGCGGCCGCGGGCAGGTTGATGCGGGTGACGCCGCTCGAGACCCAGCCGCCGTCCGCGGCCTTGAAGGCCGCCCGGTCGCCCCCGGCGTCGGCCGCCGCCGGCTCCCGGCGCTCCCGGAGGATGCTCTCGTCGAGGTAGCGGTGGGTCTTCAGGCGCTGATCGCGGCCGCGGCTCAGGCGCCAGCGGCCCAGGCTGGCGGCATCGCCGGGGGCGACGTCAACGACAATGGACTCGACGGACGTGCCGACGGTGTTCTGGATCTCCAGGCGCAGGAAAGCCTCGACCCCGGTCTCGGGGAACAGCGGTACCACGCCCCGCTTGCAGGTCAGCTCGCCGCGCGCGGTCGCCCAGAAATTGCGCTGCTCGAAGACCAGCTGCTGCCAGGATGGCAACGCCAGCGCCGCGGCGGCCGGGGCCATCATGGAGGCCGCCAGCAGGCAGGGCAGGAGCGGCAGGAGTCGCGGCATGCGAAAGATCTTCGTTTGCAACATGTTCCGGAAATTATCACAGCGTACGGGCGATCTCTGCCGGGCAGCCTGTCTCGCGGGCCCCTGAGTGCAATAATGCCCGTATTTCTGCTTGCCGGGGTTGGGGATGGACGTGCGGGTGCTTCTCTGCGGGGCCGTGGCCGTTGACGATGCCCTGGCCCGGCGCTACTACGCCCTGCTCGACGCGGGGGAGCGGGCGCAGGTGGACCGCCTGCCCCCGGAGCGCCGGCCGGCCATGCTGCTCGCCCGGGCCCTGGTGCGGATCGAGCTCGCTGCCGTGCTCGGCGTGGCGCCGGGCGCCCTGCACTTCGAGCGCGGGGTCAGCGGCAAGCCCGCGGTCGCCGGCGCGCCGCAGCTTCGCTTCAACCTGAGCCATTCCGGCGAGTGGGTGGCGCTGGCTTACCTGCCCCGGCCGGCGCCGACACCGTCGCTGGGACTCGGGGTCGACCTCGAGGGCCCGCTCGACGGGCGGGACCTGCCGCGCCTCGCCGGGCGCTGCTTCGGGCCGGCGGAAGGCGACCGGCTGCGGGCCATGCCGGCCGCGTCCGCGGAAGTGCGCTTCCGGGACCGCTGGACCCTGGCGGAGGCCTGGGTCAAGGCCCGCGGCGCGAGCCTCGCCCGCGAGCTCGGCAATCCCGCGCTGCCGGCGCCGCCGCCCGGTGCCCGCGGCGGTGTGCGGCCGGCCTCGGCGGGCGCGCCGGCGGCGAGCTGGCGACTCCTGACGCCGGCCCCGTCGCTCACCCTGGCCCTGTGGCTCGAGGGCTCCGCCAGCCTGCGCTGGCGGCTGCAGCGCGGGCTGCCGCTCCGCCGCTGGCAATGCCTGGGGCGGGGCGCCTGAGGCGCCACTGTCAGGCCGGACGCCTCAGACGTTGAAGCGGAAGTGGATAATGTCCCCGTCCCGGACCACGTAATCCTTGCCCTCGAGGCGCCAGCGGCCGGCGTCGCGGGCGCCCTGCTCGCCGCCGTGGGCGATGAAGTCCTCGTAGCTGACCACCTCGGCGCGAATAAAGCCCTTCTGAAAGTCCGTGTGGATGACCCCTGCGGCCTCGGGGGCCGTGGCGCCGATGCGCACGGTCCAGGCGCGCACTTCCTTCTCGCCGGCGGTAAAGAACGTGTGCAGGTCCAGGAGCCGGTAACCGGCGCGGATCACCCGGTTAAGGCCCGGCTCCTCCAGGCCCAGCTCGGCGAGGAACTCGCTGCGCTCCTCGTCCTCCAGCTCGACGATCTCGGCCTCCAGCTTGTTGCAGATGGCCACCACCTGCGCGTTCTCGGCGGCGGCGACGGCGGCCACGGTCGCGAGGTGCGGGTTGTCCTCGAAGCCGTCCTCGTCGACGTTGGCGATGTACAGGGTGGGTTTGGCCGTGACCAGGAACAGGGAGCGCAGGAGCGCCGCTTCGGCGTTGTCGAGGTCCAGGGCGCGCACGGGCCTGGCCTCGTTCAGCTGCGGCAGCAGGCGCTGCTCGAGGAGGGCCTTCATCCCGAGCATCACTCGGTGCCGGCGACCGCCACCCTCGCCGATCTCAAGCGCCGC
>CAYFVG010000184.1:0-5019 GCA_964346365.1 uncultured Alteromonadaceae bacterium | reverse complement strand
ACCTCAACCTTGGCAAGGTTGCGCTCTACCAACTGAGCTATTCCCGCACTGTCTGTCTTCGTACCGACCGTAGGTTGGTCGCCGGTACCGGCGAGGCTGGGCGCCCCCGGCTGCCCGCCCGGCCTCAACCTTGGCAAGGTTGCGCTCTACCAACTGAGCTATTCCCGCATCGGATGCAGCGCTGTTGGCGCCGATGCGCTCGCGATACCAGCGAGAAGCGCAATTGTAAGCGCTGCCGCCCGCCAGTCAAGAGAGGCCTTCGCGGGCACGGATGACGTGGGCTGCGGCGCGCAGGTAGGCGACCATGGACCAGAGCGTGAGTACGGCGGCTGTGTACAGGAGGGCGTAGCCGAGGCCGAGGAGCCAGGTGGCATCCCGGGCCGGGTCGATGGCGAGAAGGCCGATGACCGCGACCATCTGGAAAGCCGTCTTCACCTTGCCGACGTAGGACACGGCCACGGAGGTGCGCTCTCCCAGCTCCGCCATCCATTCGCGCAACGCGGAGATGACGATCTCCCGGCCGATGATCACGCAGGCCGCCAGGGTGAACAGCGGTGTGTCGTGGCGCTCCACCAGGAGGACCAGGGCCACGGCAACCATGAGCTTGTCGGCGACCGGGTCGAGGAAGGCACCGAAGGGGGTCATCTGCCCGAGGCGCCGCGCCAGGTAGCCGTCGAACCAGTCGGTGATGGCGGCCAGGGTGAAGATACCGGCGGCCACCAGCAAGTGGCCCGGGAACGGCAGGTAAAAAACCACCGCAAGGACCGGTATCAGGAGAATCCGCAGCAGGGTGAGGGCGTTGGGTATGTTGATCGGCACTGCGCTGTCTCGTCGACCGGGGGAACCGCCGACCTAGTCCGCCGTGCTATGCAGGTGGTCGTAGATCTGCCGGGCTATGGTAGCACTGATGCCCTGGGTTTTTTTCAGTTCGTCGACGCTCGCGTTGGCCACGCCCCGGGCGCTGCCGAAATGGCGCAGCAGCTCCCGCCGCCGCCGGGCGCCCACGCCGGGAATGTCCTCGAGCCGGGAACTGCGCCGCACCTTGTCGCGCCGCGCCCGGTGGCCGCTGATGGCGAAGCGGTGCGCCTCGTCGCGAAGCTGCTGGATCAGGTGCAGCGCGGGGCTGTTACCAGGCAGGTTCTGCTCGATACCGGAAGCACCGAGGACGAGGGTCTCGAAGCCCGCCTTGCGGGTGCTGCCCTTGGCGACGCCGACCACCAGGATACCTGCCAGCGCCAGCTCCGCCAGCACGTCCAGAGCCTGCTGCACCTGTCCCTTGCCACCGTCGATGAACAGCACGTCGGGCACGCTGCCTTCCCCCGCCTTGAGACGCTTGAAGCGTCGCCGCAGGGCCTGCTCCATGGCCGCGTAGTCATCACCCGGGGTGATGTCGTCGATATTGAAACGCCGGTAATCCGCTTTGCGCGGCCCCTTTTCGTCAAAGACCACACACGAGGCAACGGTCGCCTCACCGCTGGAATGGCTGATATCGAAGCACTCCATGCGCTCCGGGTAGGCTTCGAGTTCGAGCACCTCCTGCAGCGCCTGCAGCCGTTCCTGCGTGCTCTCGCGCCCGGCCAGATGCGCCGCCAGGTTGCTGGCCGCGGTCTGCTCGGCCATCTGTAGCCACCGCGCCCGCGCCTCGCGCACGCGGTGGCGCAGGCGCACCCGCCGGCCGGCCTGCAGGGTGAAGGCCTCCTCGAGCGTCTCGAGGTCCTCGAGCGGTGCATTGAGCACGATCTCCGGGGGCAGCGCCCGGCCCTCGCTCAGGTAGAACTGCGGCAGGAAAGCGCTGAGCAAGCCCCCGGGCGATTCCGCGAGCTTGGTGGATGGATAGAACGTCCGGCTGCCCAGGACCCGTGCGCCCCGAACGAACAGCACCTGCACACAGCCATGGCCACCCTCGCTGACCGCCGCCAGCAGGTCGAGGTCACCGCTGCCGCCCTCGACGCCCTGCGTGGCCTGCACGTGCTGCAGCTGACGAAGCTGATCGCGCAGCACCGCCGCCTTCTCGTAGGCGAGCTCCGCCGCGGCCTGCTCCATGTCGTCGGCGAGGCGCACCATCAGCTCCTGGTTCTTGCCCTCCAGGAACAGCGCGGTGTTCTCCACCTGCGCCCGGTAGTCGGCCTCGGAAACGAGGTCGACGCAGGGTGCGGTGCAGCGGTCGATCTGGTGCTGCAGGCAGGGCCGGGAACGGTTGCGGAAGTAGCTGTCCTCGCACTGGCGCACCTTGAACACCTTCTGCAGAAAATGCAGGGAGCGACGCACGGCACCGGCACTCGGATAGGGGCCGAAGTAGCGACCCTTGCGCCGCTTGGGTCCGCGGTGGAGGGTCAGGCGCGGGAAGCGATCCTCGCTGGAGAGAAAGATATACGGGTAGGACTTGTCGTCCTTGAGCAGGATGTTGAAAGGCGGCCGGTGGCTCTTGATCAGGTTGTGCTCGAGGAGCAGCGCGTCGACCTCGGTCGCGGTGACCGTGACCTCGATCGCGCCGATGCGCGATACCAGCGCCACGGTCTTGGCATTGAGCCCGCGGTTGCGGAAGTAGGACGCGACCCGGCTCTTCAGGTTGCGCGCCTTGCCCACATAGAGGAGTCCACCGTCGGCGCCGTACATCTGGTAAACGCCACAGCGTGTCGTCAGCGTCTTGAGAAACGCCTGCGAATCGAAGCCGCTCATGCCGGCGCGCCGTAAATGCGCGGCTCGATCTCGAGGCTGCAGCCGAAGGTCGCCGTCACGGAGTCCTGGATGCGCCGGGCGAGCGCCAGCAGTGCGCGCCCGTCACCGCCGCGGCTGACGAGCACGAGCGCGTGCCCCGGGTGGACCGCAACGCCCTCCCCCTCGACGCCGCGCCAGCCGCATCGCTCGATAAGCCAGCCGGCGGCGAGCTTGCGACCGCCGGGCGCGTCGAACTGGGGCATGCCCGGGCAACCCGCGGCCAGCGCCGCTGCGGTTGACCGGTCGACTACGGGGTTCTTGAAGAAACTGCCTGCATTCGGCGTTTCAGCGGGGTCCGGCAGCCGCTCGCGGCGCAGCGCCACCACGGCATCGAACACGGCGCGCGGGTCGGCCCCGGCGCCCTGGTCGTCGAGCCGATCGCGCAGGGACGGGTAGTCCGTGACCGGAGCCGGCCGACGCCGCAGGCGCAGGTCCACCGCCGTGATCACGACGGCGTCCCGGAGCGCGCCCTTGAAGATGCTGTCGCGGTAGCCGAAGGCACAGGCTTCCCGGGACAGCGCCAGCGCTTCGCCGTCGCTGATGCGCAGCGCGTGCACCGCATCGACGAACGCCGCCAGTTCGACGCCGTAGGCACCGATGTTCTGGATCGGCGCCGCACCGACCGTCCCGGGGATCAGGGCGAGATTCTCGAGGCCGTGGTAACCCTGCTCCAGGCACCAGCAGACCAGCCGGTGCCAGTTCTCGCCCGCGCCGACGCGAAGCAGGACACTGTCGCTATCCTCCGCCAGCACATCGCGTCCCGTGGCCGTGTAGCGCAGCACCAGCGCGTCCACGTCGCCGGCGAAGACCACGTTGCTGCCCTCGCCGAGCACGATCACCGGCAGACCCCGTTCGCGGGCCTCTGCCAGCGCGGCGCGCAGCCCGGCCAGGTCCGCCTCGTCACGCCGCACCGTCGCGCGGGCCGGCAGACGCAGCGTCGTCAGCGGCGCGAGGTCCCTAGCGTCGCAGGGCACCACCGAGCTCCGCCAACAGCCGCTCCCCCGCGGTCTCCACGAGGTCTAGGACCTCCTCGAAGACCCGGTCGCCGCCGTGGTAAGGGTCCGGTACCTCGCGGCGTCCGAGTTCCGGGGCCAGGTCGAGGAACAGGCCCAGGCGGCCGCCGTAACCAACTGGACGCCGGCTTTCAAGGTGAACCAGATTGCTCTCGTCCATGGCCAGGATGATATCGAAGCGCTCGAAATCCCCGGGCTTGAACTGCCGGGCCCGCAGGGGCGAAAGATCATAGCCGCGCCGGGCCGCCGCGGCGGTCGCCCGCGCATCGGGGGCCTCGCCGACGTGATAGGCGGCGGTGCCGCAGCTGTCCACCAGCACCTGCTCGGCGAGTCCGGCCCGCGCGACCTGAACCCGGAATACGGCATCCGCCGTGGGCGAGCGGCAGATATTGCCCAGGCAGACAAAGAGAACGCTGCGTTGGACACTCACCGGGCCGGCTCCCCGGCCCACTGCGCCCGCAGCCGCGCGAGGTCTTCGGGGGTATCGACGCCACCGGGTACGGGCCGGCAGGCATCGGCAATGTGAATGGCCTCGCCGTGATAGAGGGCGCGCAGCTGCTCGAGCTGCTCCAGCGCCTCCGGCGGGGCCACGGGCCAGCCCACAAACCGTGCCAGGAAGCCGGCGCGGTAGGCGTAGAGCCCGATGTGCCGGCGCCAGGGCACTGCGCTGACAGCGCCGGCGTCGCGGGGATAGGGGATGGGCGCGCGGCTGAAGTAGAGCGCGCGGCCGCTGCCGTCGGCGACGGCCTTGACCACATTGGGATCCTCAAGCTGCTCCCGGTCGGCGAGCGGTTCGCACAGTGTGGCCACGGAAGCCCAGGGGCGCTGGCCGAGGTTTCCGGCCACCTGGTCGATCACCGCCGGGGGAATGAGCGGTTCGTCGCCCTGCACATTGACCACGATGGCGTCCTCGGCGAGACCGAGCGCCGCGGCGACCTCCGCGAGCCGATCCGTGCCCGAGGGATGGTCACCGCGGGTCACCAGCGCATCGGCGCCCCAGCCCGTCGCAGCCTCGCGGATGCGTTGGTCGTCGGTGGCGATCACCACCCGCGCCGCACCGCTGGCAGCGGCCCGCTCCCAGACATGCTGCAGCATGGGCCTGTCGCCGATCGCGGCAAGGGGCTTGCCGGGAAGGCGCGTGGACGCGTAGCGCGCGGGAATAACGACGGTAAAGGCCATGGCTCGGACTCCTGCTCGGCAGGCAGCCGGTCGCGGCGCCCGGCTGGCGCGACTGCGGCTTGCCGCCGCGCATTCTACCGCTTCCGCACAGCCCTTGATAACGCTCAGC
>CAYFVG010000183.1:0-5054 GCA_964346365.1 uncultured Alteromonadaceae bacterium | reverse complement strand
TTGCCGAGCGCACCGACCCTGCCGCGGAGCCGGCGCCAGTGCCCCGGCCCAGCGCTGAAGACCCCTTCCCGACGCGTGAGGCAGCACCGGAGGTGGAAGCTTTCGACGAGGATGGCCTGCCCATCGCCTGGGTACTCCAGGTGGCGACGGTGAGCAGCCTGGAGAAGGCGCGCCAGCTGCGGGACGAACTCATTGCCGGTGGCGACAAGGCTTTTTACGAGCCCCTGCGCCGGGACAGCAGCACGCTCTACCGGGTCCACGTCGGCCCGAAATTCGAGCGTGCTCAGCTGGCGCCGGTAAAGGCCCGAGTCGACGCACGCTACGGGGTGAAGTCCCTGGTGTCCCGCTATGTGCCGTGACAGTCCGCGTGAAGTCAGCGGGCCCGGGGAGGCGACAGGGTGCTGAGCAGCTGGCCCGCAATCGGTGCCTTCAACGGCTTTGACTGGATCGTGGTGGTGATCGTCACCCTGTCTGCCTTTATCAGCCTCTGGCGCGGTTTCTCCCGGGAGGCCCTGTCGCTTGCCGGGTGGGTGGCTGCCTTCGTGCTCGCGAACCTCTTTGCGACGCGTCTGTCCGCCTTCCTGGGCGGTGCCATCGAGAATCCCACGGGGCGCTATATCGTCGCCTGGACCCTTGTGTTCGTCGCCGTGCTGCTGCTCGCCGGGCTGGCTGCGCGCCTTTTCGCGCGCCTGGTGCGCGCCTCGGGTCTCGGCGTCCTCGATCGCATCCTCGGCAGCGTCTTCGGTATGCTGCGCGGATTGCTGATCGTCATCGTGCTACTGTTCCTGCTGCGGCAGCTGGTGCCACCGGCGGAGCAGCAGTGGCTGTACCGGTCGCAGCTGGTCCCCTACCTGGACCCGCTGCTGGACTGGAGCCTCCGTGCCTTTGACGACGTCAGGGCGGGGCGTTTTCCCGCGCTGACAACCTGACAGAACAGGGGATTTAGCCATGTGTGGCCTGGTTGGAATCGTGGGTAGCGGCGCCGTGGATGTCGCCCCCGATATCTACGAAGCGCTGACCGTGCAGCAGCACCGCGGGCAGGACGCCGCGGGGATCATGACCTGCAGTGGCGGCCGCTTCCACCAGCGCAAGAGTGAGGGTCTGGTGCGCGACGTGTTCCGCCAGGAGCACATGCTGCGGCTGGAGGGGGCCGTCGGCCTCGGCCATACCCGCTACCCGACCGCCGGCAGCTCCGGGCCGGCGCTGGCGCAGCCGTTCTACGTCAATTCGCCCTACGGCATCGCGCTCGCCCACAACGGTAACCTGACCAACTCCACCGAGCTCGGCCAGGCGCTGTTCGATAGCGAGCTGCGCCATATGAACACCGACTCCGATTCCGAGGTGCTTCTCAACGTCCTCGCCTACGAGCTCCAGCACCTCGGCAAGCTGCAGCCCCGGCCCGACGATGTTTTTGCTGCCGTGGCCGCCCTGCACCGACGCTGTCGCGGCGGCTATGCCGCGGTCGCGGTGATCGTCAACCATGGCCTGCTCGCCTTCCGCGACCCCAACGGTATACGCCCGCTGGTCTACGGCTACCGCGACGGCCCCCGGGGCCGGGACTACATGGTCGCCTCCGAGAGCGTCGCCCTGGACGTGCTCGGCTACACGCTCGCCGCTGACGTCGCGCCCGGCGAGGCCCTGTTCGTCGATGCCGCCGGGCAGTTGCATCGCCGCCAGTGTGCGCAGCAGCCGCGGCTGTGTCCCTGCATCTTCGAGCATGTGTATTTCGCGCGGCCAGACAGCATGATGGACCGGATTTCTGTCTACAAGACGCGCATGCGCGCCGGGTCCGCGCTGGCGCGGAAGATTCTCCGGGAGTGGCCGGAGCACGACATCGACGCGGTCATACCGATTCCGGACACCAGCCGCACGGCGGGGCAGTCTCTCGCCCACGACCTCGGGTTGAAGTGTCGGGAAGGCCTTATGAAGAATCGCTACATCGGGCGCACCTTCATTATGCCGGGACAGGGCCAGCGCAAGAACTCCGTACGCCAGAAGCTGAACCCGATCCGCCTCGAATTCGAGGGCAAGAACGTGCTGCTGGTAGACGACTCCATCGTCCGCGGTACCACCTCCCGGGAGATCATCCAGATGGTCCGGGACGCCGGCGCGGCGAAGGTCTACCTGGCTTCCGCGGCGCCGCCCGTGCGCTACCCGAACGTCTACGGCATCGACATGCCGGCGGCCGACGAGCTCATCGCCCACGGCCGCAGCGTCGATGAGATCTGCGCCGCCATCGGCGCGGACCGTCTCATCTACCAGGACCTCGACGACCTGGTGCGCTGCTCCGCCGAGGGCAATCCGGCGGTGGACGGCTTCGACTGCTCGGTGTTCGACGGCGACTACATCACCGGCGACGTCGACGAGGGCTACCTGCGCAACCTGTCCGACACACGCAGCGATGCCGCCAGGGCCCGGGGCGATGCCCGGGGGCGTGCACACGGTGCCGTGGTCGGCATCTACAACGACCGGGCAGGGTGACAGGCGGCCGATGAACGAACACGACGAGGGCTTCCTGCACAGCCAGGGCGCGGCGACCCGGGCTATTCGCGCCGGTATTGCCCGCGGCCCCGAGGGCGAGCACAGCGAGCCGATCTACACCACCTCGAGCTACGTGTTCGACTCCTGTCTCGAGGCCGCGGAGCGGTTCTCCGGCGCCGGTTCCGGCAACGTGTATTCCCGCTATACGAATCCGACGGTGCGTGCCTTCGAGGAGCGCCTGGCGTCGCTGGAGGAGGGCGATGCCGCCGTGGCCACGGCCTCGGGCATGGCCGCGATCTTCGGCGTCTGCGTGGCCCTGCTCAAGACCGGCGATCACGTGCTCTGCTCCCGGGACGTGTTCGGCGCCACCGCCGGTCTGTTCGGCAAGTACCTCGCGCGCTTCGGTATCGCGACCAGCTTCGTGCCGCTGGCGGATCCGGCCGCCTGGCGCGCCGCGGTGCGCCCGAACACGCGACTGTTCTACCTCGAGACGCCCTCCAACCCGCTCTGCGAGGTGGCGGACGTCGCCGCGCTTGCCGCGCTGGCGAAGGACGCCGCTGCGCTGCTGGTGGTGGACAACTGCTTCTGCACGCCGGCGCTGCAGCGCCCGCTGGCTCTCGGCGCGGATATCGTCATTCACAGCGCTACCAAGTACCTGGACGGCCAGGGCCGCTGCCTCGGCGGCGCCGCCGTGGGCAGCGGCGCGCACATGGACGAGCTGCGCGCCTACCTGCGCACCTGCGGGCCGAGCATGAGTCCCTTCAATGCCTGGGTCTTCCTCAAGGGGCTGGAAACCCTGGCCCTGCGCATGCGCGCCCACAGCGAGAGCGCTGCGGCCATCGCCGCCTGGCTGCAGGCGCAGCCGGGGGTGGAGCGCGTGTTCTACGCGGGCCTCCCGGCGCACCCGGGACACGCGCTGGCGGCCCGGCAGCAGTCGGCCTTCGGCGGCGTGCTGTCCTTCCGGGTGCACGGCGGCCGCGAGGCGGCCTGGCGCTGTATCGATGCCACTCGCGTGATGTCCCTGACGGCCAACCTGGGCGACGCCAAGACCACCATCGTCCACCCGGCGACCACCACCCACGGCCGGCTCTCCGCGGAAGAGCGCGAGGCCGCCGGCATCAGCGACAATCTGGTGCGCGTGGCCGTGGGCCTCGAGGACGTCGCCGATCTGCAGGCGGACCTCGCCCGCGGTCTGGCGGCGGCGGAAGGCGGCGCACCGTGAGCGCCAGCCGGGGTGCCAATAAGAGTGCCAATCAGGGTGCCATCCAGGGCGCCATCGACGCGGCGGTCGACGAAGTCGCCACGGTCCTGCTCGGCAAGGAACCGCAGCTGCGCCTGGCGCTGTGCTGCCTGCTGGCCCGCGGCCATCTGCTCATCGAAGACCTGCCCGGCATGGGCAAGACCACCCTTTCCCACGCCCTCGCCAGCGTGCTCGGGCTGTCCTACAACCGGGTGCAGTTCACCAGCGATCTGCTGCCGGCGGATATTCTCGGCGTGGCCATCTATCAGCCCGAGGACAACAGCTTTCGCTTCCATCAGGGGCCCGTGTTCACCCAGCTGCTCCTCGCCGACGAGATCAACCGCAGCACGCCGCGCACGCAGAGTGCGTTGCTCGAGGCCATGGCGGAGAAGCAGGTTACCGTGGAGGGCGAGACGCGGGCGCTGCCGGAACCCTTCTTCGTCATCGCCACGCAGAACCCCCTCGACCAGTCCGGCACCTACCCGCTGCCCGAATCGCAGCTGGACCGGTTTCTTATGCGCATAGCGCTCGGCTATCCGGACCCCGGCGCCGAGCGCGAGCTGTTGCGGCGCGGTGGCAGTGACCGCGAGGCGGAAGGGCTGCGCCAGCGCATGGGGCCCGACGAACTCGCCGCGGTGCGGTCGGCCGTGGACGCGGTGCACTGCTCCCCGGCGCTCCTGGACTACCTGCAGCGGCTGGTGGCCCGCACCCGCGAGCCCGGCGAGTTTGCCGTGGGCCTGTCTCCCCGCGGTGCGCTGGCGCTGCTCGCGGCGGGCAAGACCTGGGCCGTGATGCACGGGCGGGACCACGTGCTCCCGGAAGACCTGCAGGCCGTGCTCGGTCCGGTGGCCGCCCACCGCCTGGTGCCCGCGGACAGCTTCGGCGGTGACGGCCGGGCCCTGGTAGCGCTGCTCCAGCGCGAGGTCGATGTGGTCCCTGGCTGAGCGGGCCGGTCTGCCGGCCCTGCGCGAGCGGCTGCGAGCCCGCTTCCGGCGCTGGCTGGCGCGGCGGATCCCGCCGGCGCGCACCGTGACCCTGGATCAGCGACGCATTTTCATCTTCCCGTCCCGGGTCGGGTTTTTCTTCTTCGCCTGCCTGCTGGTCATGCTGATCGCGGCGATCAACTACGAGAACAACATGAGCTATGCGCTCACCTTCCTTCTCGCCACCCTGTTCGTGGTCGCCGTGCTGCACAGCTACGCCAACCTGTCGGGTCTCACGCTGCGCGCCCTGCGCGCCGGGGAGGGCTTCCCGGGACAGACCGTGCCCTTCACCATCGGTCTTGGCTGCGCCAACCGGCGGGGGCACCACGCCCTGTGGCTCGGCTTCGAGG
>CAYFVG010000182.1:0-5069 GCA_964346365.1 uncultured Alteromonadaceae bacterium | reverse complement strand
TGCCACCGTCGCGCACGGTGTCCAGGTGCGACCCGACGAGCAGGGTCCGCGCACACGCCGGGTCCGCTGCCGGCAGCCGCCCCGACGAGCAGGGTCCGCGCACACGCCGGGTCCGCTGCCGGCAGCCGCCCGCACAGATTGCCGGCGGCGTCCTGCCAGGCCGCCAGCCCCGCGGCCTCCAGCCACTCGCTCACCTGGGCGTTGCAGCGGGCGTGCTCGGGAGTGAGGTAGCTGCGGTACACGCCGTCCTCCAGGGCGGAGATGGCGCCCAGCGTGTCACAGCGGGCCATGATCCGGGCGGCCGCGGCGCGCTGCGCGGCACTCGGCTGGACGGCGGGGCGTTTCTCTGGCGCGTCCACGGGTCAGCCGCCTCCCCGCGCCGGGCCGAACACGGCGAGGGCCGCAGCCACGGCCTCGCCCGGCGGCGCCGCGAAACCCGCGCCGCGCAGGCACTGCTCCAGGCTCGCCAGAGTCGTCAGCACCGCGTCCCGGCGCGCGTTGTAGCCCATGGTGCCGAGACGCCAGATCACGCCGTGGAGGGGGCCGAAGGAGGTGCCGATCTCGATGCCGAAGTCCGCCAGCATCTGCCCGCGCACGGCCTCGCCGTCGACGCCCTCGGGGATGTAGACGCCGACCACGTTGTGCATGCGGTGGGCCTGGTCGCCGAACAGGCGCAGGCCCAGCGCGGCAAGGCCCGCGGCCAGCGCGCTGCCGGCCACGCGGTGACGCTCCACCGCGTTGTCGATGCCCTCCTCGAGGGCGATACGCGCACACTCCCGCGCGCCGTAGAGCATGCTGGTGGCCTCCGTGTGGTGATTCAGGCGCGCCTCGCTCCAGTAGTCCATGACCATGGCGAGGTCGAAGTAGTTGGAACGGATACGCTCGCCGCCGGCGTCCTCGTCCTCGGCCGAGCGGAGCCCGGCCTCCACGTGGCGGCGGCCACGGATCACTGCGGCGGCCCGTTCAGACAGGGTTACCGGGGCGATGCCCGAGGGCCCACCGAGGCATTTCTGCAGACCGGCGGATACCGCGTCCAGGCCCCAGGCGTCGGTTTCGAACGGGTTGCCGACAATCGATGCAGTGCAGTCACAATAAAAAAGAACGTCCCGCTCCCGGCACAGGCGGCCGAGCTCGTCCAGGGGCTGGCACATGGTGGTGGAGGTATCGCCCTGCACCGTCGCCAGCAGCTTCGGCCGCACCCGGTCCAGGGCCTCGGCGACCGGGGCCGGGTCACAGACCTCGCCCCAGGGCACCTCGATGGTGTGCACCTCGGCGCCGCAGCGGCGGGCGATTTCCGTGAGCAGCTGGCCGAAGCGGCCCATGATCGGTACCAGCACCCGGTCCCCCGGCTCCAGCAGCGATACCAGGCAGGCCTCGATGCCGCCCCGGGCGGTGCTGTCGACGAGGAAAGTCCAGCGGTTTTCCGTGCGGAAGACACCCCGGTAAAGCGCCATGGACTGATTCATGCACGCGGTCATGGACGGATCGAACTGGCCCACGAGCTGATGGGACATGGCCTGCAACACCCGCGGGTCGCAGGTGATCGGCCCGGGCCCCATGAGCAGCCGGGGCGGCGGCAGGAACGTTGAGCGCAGCGCCCGCGGCAGGTCATCAAAATTCACGGTCTAGCCTCCTGAAACGAACAGCGCACCGACCAGGGGTCCGGCCAGTTGCCACAGCATGCGGCCTCCCACCACGAAGAGGAAGACCGAAAAGATCCGCTTGAGGGTTACGCCGGACAGGTGACTGCCGATCTTCACGCCCACCGGCGCAAACAGCATGGTCATGGGCACGATAGCCGCAAAGCCCGGCAGGTTGACTGCGCCAACGGTGCCGACGGGGGCATCCGCGGGCGTCGCCGGCAGCACGAGCATGAGCAGCGCACCCGGCAGCGCGATGACCAGACCGAAGAGCGCCGCGGTGCCCACGGCGCGATGCGCCACCACGTTGAAGGCGGTCATCGCCGTGACACCGAGGGTGCCGCCGCCGATACCCATCATCACCGACACGCCGCCGATCACGGCAGCGATCAGCCACTGCCACGGTCGCGCCGGCAGAGTGCTGCGGAGCGGCGGCGCGTTCGCCCGGAAGAGGTTGTTGAGAGCGATGGCGACGGCAACGACCCCGAAAACTCCGGTGAGCAGCAGCCCGTCAGCCCGGGACGCGGTCACGGCGCCGAGCACCACGCCGCCGACCATCGCCGGCAGCCAGGCGCGGAACAGCGCGAGGTCGACGTTGCCGCGGGCATGGTGGGCCCGGGCCGAGGCGATGCTCGTGGGCACGATGGTGAGCAGCGACGTGCTGGTGGCGATGAGCATGGCCGAGGCCGGGGAGAGCTCCAGGGACTGGAACACCAGGAAGAGGACCGGGACGATGACAATGCCACCGCCGACGCCGAGGAGTCCGGCGAGAATGCCTGCCAGCACCCCGGCGCCGACCAGGGCGGCGAGCACCGGCAGCCAGGCCATGAGGGCACTCACGCGCCCTGCCCCGCCCTGCCCACGGGCGCGGCCCCGTCACTGCGCGGGTCCGTGGCCGCGCTGACCGCGCCATTGGCGGCGCGGCAGACCGCGCCGGCGTGACCCATGAGCTCGCTCTGCGCCGGCACTTCGCGCAGCGTGTGGCCCAGGGCCCGCAGCCCCGGCGCCAGGCGCGGGAAGAGGTCCGCCTCGAGCTTGAGGTCCTGGCTGTCGTCGCCCCAGGTGCGGCCCAGCAGCCAGCGCCCGCGACCGATGGCCTCGGCCAGGGAGAGGCCGCCGTAGTGGTAGCGTGCGATCAGCGCGGCCTGAGTTTGCGGCTGTCCTTCCCCGCCCATGGTGCCGTAGGCCAGGCGCCGGCCGTCATCGAAGAGTGCCAGGGCAGGATTCAGCGTGTGCCGGGGCTTGCGCCGCGGCCCGAGGGCGTTGCGGTCCGCCGGATCGGCGCTGAAACCGAGGCCGCGGTTGTTCCAGCTGAGGCCGTAGTCCGGGTGCACGACACCGGCGCCGAATTCCCAGTAGATGCTCTGGATGAAGCTCACCAGGCAGCCGTTGCCGTCGACCGCACCCATCCACACCGTGTCGCCACCCTCTGCGCGGCGCGGCCAGGGGGCTGCGCCGGCGTCGTCGATGGCGGCGCCGTGGGCGCGCAGGGCCGCCGGCTCCAGCAGCGTCGGCCAGCGCTCGGACAGGCGCGCGGGGTCGGCCACCTCCGCATCGCGCACCGTGAAGGCCCGCTTGGTCGCCTCCACCAGCGCGTGCACGGTCTCCAGCTCCGACGGGGCCGGGTGCACGCGGCGCCAGGCGTCGTGAATGGCGAGGATCAGCAGCGAGGCGACCCCCTGAGTCGGCGCCGGCAGGTTGAAAAGCCGGGCCCCGGCGATGCGCGCCGTGAGCGGCGTGACCCGGCGTGCCCGGTAAGCGGCGAAATCGTCCCGGCGCAGGGGACTGCCCTCGGCTGCGAGCCAGTCGGCGAGGTCTTCGGCAAGGGGGCCGCGGTAGACCGACTCCGTGCCCTCCGTCGCGACCCGATCGAGGAAGCCTGCCAGGCCCGGGTTGCGAAGCTGATCGCCGCGGGCCAGGGGCCGGCCCTGCGGGCAGAACACCGCCCGGTAGGCGGCCGCGCCGGCGAGTTCGGGCTCGACCTTGCTGCTGGCCGCGGCCAGGCTCGCCGTGACGGCGATGCCGTCGCGGGCCAGCGCCGCGGCCGGCGCCAGCAGCTCGGCGAGGGGCCGGGAAGCATAGCCGTACTCGCCGGCGAAGGCCCGCGCCTCGCGCCAGCCGTCCAGGGTACCGCCGAGGCAGAGGGCGGCCGGGCCGCCGCGGGCGGGCACGCCGTCGAGACCCCGCTCCCGGTACCACGCGGGGGTGGCGAGGGCGGCGCTGAAGCCGCAGGCATCGATCGCCACGGGATTTTTCCCCGGCGCCTGCAGTAGCCAGAAGCCGTCGCCGCCGAGGCTGTTCATGTGCGGATAGACGACGCTGATCGCCGCCGACGCGGCAATCATGGCATCGATAGCCGAGGCCCCGTCCTCGAGCAGCGCCTGGCCGACCTGCGCCGCGGCCGCGTGCGGCGCGCTGAAGGCGACCTCCCCGGCGCTCACGGGACGGCGATATCGGCGGGCGTCGGGGTGCGGTCCCGGTAGCTTTCCCAGTTGGCGAGGAGTGTATCGATGACCTTCGAGCCGACGCGGTAGGCCGACTCCAGGGAGGCGTCGAGGCCCGCGTAACCCTCGTTCTCGGCGAGTAGATTCTCCGCCGCGCTCACCCCCGGGGGCGGCATGGTGTAGTTGCTCGCCGTGCGCAGAACCATGACCCGGTCCCGGTCGACCCGGCCGGCGCGGTCGAGCCAGGTGATCGACTGCAGGGTACCGGTCTCCTCCATGGCGGAGGTCACGAACTCACCCTCCCCGTCGCTCCAGTAGGCCACCCAGTCGTTGGCCCAGTCGTTGAGGATCTCGCCGTGCCAGAAGGTCGACGCGGCCAGGTTGTCACCCTTGAGGACGAAGGGCGGCTTCTGCGCGTTCGGGTGCGCCGTGTACAGCGCGCGCGTCTCCGCCAGGGAGTCCGGGTCCGGCAGTTCGACGTCCTTGGTCAGCTGGTAGGCCCATTCCGTGAGCGCCGGGTTGAGGCGGAACATCTCCCCCGTGGGCTCCGGGCGGTCCTCGTCGAAGGGCTCGTCGGTGTAGCGGGCCAGGTAGCCGTACTTCCAGTCCTCCGGCATCTCCCGGGGGTCGATCTCGTGGGCGAGGTCGCCGTCCACCAGGTACTCGGCCCAGGCCGCGGAGCCGATGGAGGCGTCTTCCGGATCCACCCCGGAAATCCCGGCCACGAGCCAGTAGGCGCGGGTCAGGTCGAAGCGCGGGTCCATGCCCAGCATCATCACCGACGCGGCGGCCCTGGCCGTGCCGATGCCGGTGACCAGGCCCAGCAGCTTTGCGTCCGGGTCGTAGTAGAGGTCGTGGTGCGCGGGAAAGTCCAGCCGTTCTGTGAGCTTGCGGCGCTCGAGCCAGAGCTGGAACTCGCCGGCCTGATCATCCCGGTCCTCGCCGATCTCGAACATGGTGACGAGCACGGCCCGCACCTCCCGGG
>CAYFVG010000181.1:0-5144 GCA_964346365.1 uncultured Alteromonadaceae bacterium | reverse complement strand
CGGAGTCAACGTCGGCGATGTCGTCTGCCTGCGCGAACAGCAGCAGGGCGAGGGGCGCGGCACGGCCATGCTCAACGATGCTCCCTGGGACGGGGCGGCGCTGGCGCCGGGGGACCGGGTCACCGTGGCCGGGCAAAGCTGGCAGTTGATCGAGGTTCACGGGTAGCCTCGCGTGACCAGACGCAAGCGCAGCTTCACCACCTTCAACCTGAGCTTTCTGGACATCATGTCCTGCGGCTTCGGCGCCGTGGTGCTGGTGTTCCTGATCATCGACCACAGTATCGAGGTGCAGTCGCAGGCGATGAACGCGGATCTGCGCTCGGAAGTGAATATGCTCGAGGAGGACATCCGTGAAGGCGAAGAGGGCCTGGTGGCCCTGCGCAACGCCCTCGGTGAGACCGACCAGGCCATCGTCGAGGCCCGGGGCCGGGCCTCCCGGGTCAGCGAGGAGATCGACCGCTATGAGGCGCTGATCCGCGAGCTCGCGGAGGACGGCTTCACGGACGATGCCGACCTCGACAAACTCAAGGCCGAAATCCAGTCCCTCGAGGAGAAAGTGCGGCGGCTCCGGGAGGCGGCCAAGGAGGAAGGGGGCCGCAGCGCCCGCACCTTCACCGGCGACGGCCAGCGCCAGTACCTCACCGGCCTGAATCTCGGTGGCCGGCATATCGTCATCCTCCTCGATACCTCGGCGAGCATGCTGGCCGACAAGCTGGTGAACGTGATCCGCCTGCGCAATATGGGCGAGACCGTGCAGCGCCAGTCCGAGAAGTGGCAGCGGGCGGTCGGCACCGTGGAGTGGCTCAGCGCGCAGCTGCCCGTGGGCGCCAGCTACCAGGTCATCACCTTCAACACGGAGGCCCGCGCGGTGCTGCCGGAGACGGACGGCGAGTGGCTCGAGGTCGCCGACCAGCCCCGGCTCGAGTCCGTGGGCGCGGCCCTGGGCAGGCTCGTCCCCGGCGGCGGCACCTCCCTGCACAACGCCTTCGTCGCCCTGGATCGGCTGTCGCCGGCCCCGGACAACATCTTCCTCATCACCGACGGCCTGCCGACGCAGGGAGCGAACCCACCCCGGGGCAGCAAGGTCTCGGGCCGGGAGCGGCAGAAGCTCTACCGCGACGCGATCCGCTCCCTGCCGCAGAACGTCCCCGTGAATACCATTCTCGCCCCCATGGAGGGCGACCCCATGGCCGCCTCCGAGTACTGGCAGCTGGCGCAGTCGACCGGCGGTTCCTTCATGAGCCCGTCGCGGGACTGGCCCTGATGCGCAAGGCGCGGCGGGAAATGGCGGAGTTCTCCCTGTCCTTCCTGGACGTGATCTGCTGTGGTTTCGGCGCCGTGATCCTGCTGCTCATGATCACCAAGACCGTGCAGCCGCAGATCATCGAGGCCGCCGCGGTGAACCTGGAGGGCCGCGTTGCCGACCTGCAGGAACAGCTCTTCGAGCTCCGGGGCGAGAGCGTGGTCCTCAACCGCGACCTGAACGCAAAGCGGGAGCAGCTTTCGGAGTACGAGGAGCGCATCGCCATTCTCCGCGGGCAGCTGGCCAGCGCGCGCTCCCGCCACGACAGCATCCAGGTCGAGAAGAACAGCAACAGCACGATCACCGAGCAGCTGGCCATTGCCCGCCAGTCCCTCACCGCCGAGCAGAAGCGGCTCCTCGCCGGCCTCGAGCGCAGCAACAACCTGATCGGCGGTATCCCGGTCGACAGCGAATACATCATCTTCATCATCGACACCTCCGGCTCCATGTTCTCCTACGCCTGGGAGCGCATGCTCAGGGAACTCGAGGCGACGCTGTCACTCTATCCTGATGTGAAGGGGATCCAGGTGCTCAACGACATGGGCAACTACATGTTCAGCCGCTACCGCGGCCAGTGGATCCCCGATACGCCCGGGCGCCGGCAGGTGATCATGCAGAACCTGCGCAACTGGAACGTGTTTTCCAACTCGAGCCCGGTGGAGGGGATCACCCAGGCCGTGCGCACGTTTTACGACCCGGACAAAAAGATTAGTATCTATGTGTTCGGGGATGAATTCACCGGCGAGTCCATCGCTCAGGTGGTGGGCACGGTGAGCCGGATCAACCGCGAGGCCGCCGACGGCGAACAGCGGGTGCGTATTCACGCCGTCGGTTTCCCCGTCCAGTTCATCCGGCCGCCGAACCTGCAGACGACCGGTATTCGCTTCGCCACGCTCATGCGCGAGCTGACCTATCGTAACGGAGGCACCTTTGTCGGGCTCAATGACTTCCGCCCCTGAGCGCCACACCGGGCGCCTGGCCCTGCTGCTGGCCGCGCTGCTGGCCCTGGCCGGCTGCGGTGCGAAGGAAGTCGTGGTGCAGGGTCAGTTCCCCGACCCGCTCATGAGCAAGCTGCCGCTCACCCTCGGCGTCTGGTACGACGAGGCGTTCCGCCAGCACGAGTTCTTCGACGAAGCCAAGGGCCGCGCCGAGTCCGACTGGCTGGTGCGCACCGGCGAGGCCCAGGTGGACCTCTGGGATACGCTCCTCGGCGGCATGTTCGAGCGCGTGGTGCCCATGGATGCCCGGCCGGCGCCCGGGCAGACCGATCCGGCTGTGGACGCGGTGCTTATTCCCCGGGTCGACGAACTGCAGTACGCGATCCCCGCGCAGACCAACATCAAGGTCTACGAGATCTGGATGCGCTACGCGTTCGAGCTCGTGACCACGCAGGGCGAGACCATCGCCGAATGGACCATGACCGCCTACGGCAAGACGCCCACGGCCTTCCTGCAGTCCGACGAGGCCGCGGTGAACCTCGCCGCCGTGGTCGCCCTGCGCGATGCCGGCGCCCACTTTGCCACCAGCTTCCCCCGGGTACCGGAGGTCGCGGCCTGGATGGAGACCCTGGAGGCGCCCACGACCGTGGCCGCCGGACCGGGGGGCGCACCGTGAACCCGCGCGCCCTCGCCCGCCTCGCGCCGGCGCTGCTCGCCGCCGCCCTCGCTACGGGCTGCGTCACGGCCACGGTGGACGAGATGGTCTTCAACGAGCCCACGGCGGGCATCGGCGACGCCAGCGTGGTCATCCTCGGCCGGCGCCACGCCAGCGACTATGAGACCGAGCCGGACTTCATCGACTGCGTGGGCAAGCGTATCCAGCAGGGCGACGCCAGCATCAACATCGTCGGCGAGCTTGAGTTCCTGAATGCGCTCTACCCCTGGTTCGAGCCGCGCACCGCGCCCCTGCGCCCGGCGGACATCGACCGGCTCATGGCCCAGCCCCCGGTGGCGGAGAAGCTCGCCAGCCTGCAGACCGAGTATCTGATCTGGGTCGATGGCTCCACCGTGCAGACCAACTCCGCCGGCTCCATGACCTGCGGCGTCGGCCCCGGTGGCGCCGGCTGCTTCGGCTTCGGCACCTGGGGCAACGACTCCACCTACGAGGCGACGATCTGGGATTTCACCGACCGGGCCGAGGTCGGCCGCATGAACACCTCGGCCAGCGGTCAGTCCTACATGCCCGCGGTGGTGGTGCCCATCCCCATCATCGCCCCGGTAAAGGGCACCGCCTGCGACGGCCTCGGCGACCAGCTTCTCAAGTTCCTGTCCAGCGAGCTCTGACGCCGTGCGCCTGCCCCCGCTGACCGGCCTCCTCTTTGCCGCCCTGGCCGCGGCGCTCGCCGCCGGCTGCAGTGTGAACCCGGCCACCGGCGGCGCCACCGTGGTGCTCGGCAGCGAGAGCGGCGAGGCCGAGACCGGTGCGGAGATGTACGCAAAGTTCGAGGACGACGGCGCTTTCTACGACGACCCGGAGCTCGCCGCCTACATCGACCGCATCGGTCAGCGCCTCGTGGCCCACAGCGACATGCCGGAGCGGGACTTCACCTTTTCCGTCATCGACGCCCCGGACATCAATGCCTTCGCCACCCCCGGCGGCTATATCTACATCAACCGCGGCCTTCTCGCCTACCTGGACAGCGAGGCGGAGCTCGCCGGGGTGCTTGCCCACGAGATCGCCCACGTCACGGCCCGGCACCACGCCCGGCGCAAGACCGCCGGGGTCACCTCGAAGGTGCTCGCGACCACCGCCTACGTCCTCACCCGTTCCGGGGCCCTGTACGAGGCCTCCAGCATGTACGGCGCGGAGCTTATCAGCGGCTATGGACGGCACATGGAGCTGGAGGCCGACGGCCTGGGGTCGGAGTATATGTTCAAGGCCGGCTACGACCCGGGCGCCCTCCTCGAGGTCATCGGGGTTCTCAAGAACCAGGAGCAGTTCCAGCGCCTCAAGGCCAAGGCCACCGGCAAGCCTCCGGCCACCTACCACGGCCTCTACGCCTCGCATCCGCGCAACGACAAGCGCCTGCAGTCGGTGATCCAGGCCGCGAGCGAGCTGGACACGGACGCCTACATCGAGGACCCAACCCGCCCCGGCGAGTTCCGCGAGCACACCGACGGCCTGGTCTGGGGCCGGAGCATCCAGGGCCAGCGCGCCGACAACCGCTACTATCACAACAAGCTCGGTTTCACCTTCGCCCATCCGGAGGGCTGGACCGTCGATGCCGGGGCCCGGGCGGTGGTCGCCAGCGCGCCGGACGGCGCGGCCGCCGTGACTATCTCCCTGCGCCGGCGGGACCCGGCGACCCCACCGGAGGCGGTGCTCGAGGACCTCGCCCGGGGGGAGCTCTCGGGTGGCGAGGCGCTGGAGCAGGCCGGGCTCAAGGGCTACAGCGCCGTGGCCAGCGCCGGAGGCGCGCGCGAACGCCTGGCGGTGATCGATTTCGGCGGTCTCAGCTACCTCTTTGAAGGCGAGGCGTCGGACTTCGCCGGCAGCGACCCGGGGCTTCGGAAGGTCATCACCAGCTTCCGTCCGATCCTGCCGCAGGAGCGGCAGAGTGGCCAGCCGCGCTACCTGCGCTACATTCAGGTACCCCGGGGCGCCACTATGGAAACCCTCGCGGCGGGCTCACCGATCCGCGACGCGGAGGCGCAGCTGCGCCTGATCAACGGCTTCTACCCGCGCGGGGAGCCGCGCACGGGGGATTGGGTCAAGGTCGTGCGCTAAGAGGTTTTCAAGAAGGGCTTCTCCAAGGGCTCTTCGCCTGATTCCGGCGCGAGTCCGGGATACTTCTCTCAGTCGCTCCCCGATACACGCTTTGTGAGAGAAGTATCCCGCACTC
>CAYFVG010000180.1:0-5151 GCA_964346365.1 uncultured Alteromonadaceae bacterium | reverse complement strand
GACGCGGCACCTACACCATCGTGTTACTGGCGCGACCGTAAGGCTGTGCGACACTTGCCCGCCGATTATCGCAGCACACCAAGCGAGGAAAGACCATGAACAAGCCCGTCGATACAGCGACGCTGAAAGCCCTGGACCGGGCCCACCACCTGCACCCGTTCACGGACCTGTCCGGCTACGCCCGGGACGGTGGTCGTATCATCAGCCGCGCCGAGCATATCTACATCTACGATTCCGACGGCAACCGCATGCTCGACGGCATGTCCGGCCTGTGGTGCTGCAACCTCGGCTACAGCCAGCCGGCAATCGTAGAGGCAGTCACCCGGCAGCTACAGGAGCTGCCCTACTACAACAACTTCTTCCGCTGCTCAAACCAGCCCGCGGTGGAGCTCGCTGCCGAGCTGGTCAAGGTCACGCCGGAGCGCTTCAAACACGTCTTCTTCACCAATTCGGGCTCCGAGGCCAACGACACCAACATCCGCCTCGTGCACCGCTACTACGACCTGCTGGGCAAGCCCGGGAAAAAACAGATCATCAGCCGGCGCAACGCCTACCACGGCAGCACCATCGCCGCGGCCTCCCTCGGCGGCATGAAGGCCATGCACGAGCAGGCCATCGGGCTGTCCTACGTGCACCATATCAACCAGCCGCACTGGTTCGAACTCGGCGGCGAGCACAGTCCGGAAGACTTCGGCGTGGCCGCGGCCCGGGAGCTGGCGCAGAAGATCGACGAGCTCGGTGAGGAGAACGTGGCGGCCTTCATCGCCGAGCCGGTGCAGGGCGCCGGCGGGGTCATCGTCCCGCCAGAGAGCTACTGGCCCGAGATCCAGCGCATCTGCGACGAGCGCGACATCCTGTTCATCGCCGACGAGGTAATCTGCGGCTTCGGGCGCACGGGCAGCTGGTTCGGCAGCGAGACCTACGGCATCCGGCCGGACCTCATGACCTTCGCCAAGGCGGTGACCAACGGCTACATGCCCCTGGGCGGCGTCATGGTCAGCGACCGGCTGGCGGACGTCATGCTGGCGGGCGGCGGCGAATTCGCCCACGGCCTCACCTACTCGGGACACCCCGCGTCCTGCGCGGCGGGTCTGGCCACGCTTCGGGTCATCCGGGAGACCGGGGTCATCGAGCGCGCAGCCCGGGAGCTCGCGCCGCGGCTGCAATCACAGCTCGCGGCCCTCGCCGATCACCCGATCGTCGGCCAGGTTCGCGGCCTCGGCATGTTCGCCGCCGTCGAGCTGGTCCGCGACAAGGCCACCCGGGAACGGCTGGCACCGGAGTCGGAGGCGGCGGAGTACTGCCGGGACTGGGCCAATGCCCACGGCCTCATGGTGCGCCAGACCGGCAACGCCATGATCATGGCACCGCCCCTGGTCAGCCACCCGGAGGAAATCGACGAACTGGTGACCCTGTTCACCGCGGCCCTGGACGCCACGGCCAGCCACTACGGCCTGCGCGGCAGCTGAACGCCTCTGCGCCTCAGGTTGCCAGGCTCGGGGACGGTGTGTTCTGCCCCCGGGCGCTGACCCAGGCCAGCGCAACGGTCATCAGCAGGCCAGCGAGGGCGGCGACGCTGAGCAGGGAAAAGTAGAAGCGATAGCCGGCCTCCGCACCCAGGGTATCGACCAGCCAGCCGGCCAGCGGGTAGGCGAACACATCCGGCGTGTAACCGATCATCGACACCAGGCCGACCGCTGTGCCGGTCACCGCCACCGGCACCCGGCTTTCCTGGAGCAGCGCGAAGTAAATCCCGCGGAGGGCGAACACGGCAATGGCGACGGAAGCGACCTGGATCCAGAGCAGCCAGACCCAGTCGGCTTCGCCGGGAATGGCGGCCAGCGCCGTGTAACCGGCCCCGGCGATGATAAACGCGAGCCCCACTGCGCGAGTGGGTCGAATCCGGTCCGCCAGGAAGCCGGCAGAAACTGCCGCGAAGATGCGCAGCCATTCCTTGAAAGCCCCCAGCTGGGCGCCGAAGACCTTGTCCTGGGCAAAGGCCTTTTCGCCGAAGGTGGCGAACTCGAAGGTACCGACGTAAAGCCAGTAGCCGAGCAGGATGATCAGCGCGTGCAGCCAGACCGCCGGCATCGCCGCGACCTGGCGCAGCTGGCCGCGACCGGCATGCTTCTTATCCCGCTCGACGAGCGTTCCATGGGCGTTGTCCTCGGGGACGAAGGCCAGCACGCAGATCCCGGCGACCAGCGAAGCCGTCGAGTACATCAGGATTACCGCGACCAGGCCGTCGCCCACAGAGCCCTGCCGGGAAAACAGCCAGGCCGCCAGGGTGAGCATGATAGCAGCGACCAGGCCGCGGCCGCCGTCGAGGATACCGAAGGTCCTGCCCTGGGCCTGGGTCCCGCCCCAGAGGCGCGCGGCCTTGATGAGCGCTGACCAGAAGGTAAGAATCGTGGTGATGCCCCAGAACGCGTGCAGCGCCAGCAGCATTGGATAGCTGGGAATGGTGGCCATGTAATAGCCGCCGAGGGACGTCGCAAACAGAGACCCGGCGAGAAGCGTGCGCGTGGCTACGCGGTCCGACAGCCAGCCACCGGCGAAGTAGGCACCGAAGGCCAGGGCGCCGAAGACGGCATTCATCACGCCCAGCTGCGTGAAGGTCACGTCGAAGACCTCGTGCATGCTGGTCTGGAAGCTCTTGCGCAGGTACGGGAGCAGATAGATGCTGTCGCCAGCCAGGATGAGGCTGGCCATGTACAGCAAGCGCCTGCCCCCGCGCGCCGTGTTCACTTAGCGGCTTACCCCGTACCGGTCAGCCACCCGCGAAATCATAGGTGACCTGGATACCCGCGTTTCTCGGCCGGCCGACGGCCAGCTGGGCGGGCCGCTGGCGATCCGTGTCCGCCCCCATCACGATGCGCTCGTCGGTGAGGTTGCGCAGGAACACGCCGACTTTCCACTGCCCCCGACTGAGCCCCGAGAAGAGATTCACGACGGTACTGCTGGGCAACTTGATCCGCTCGAGCTGCTGGGTCCCCAGCTCGTTGAACTGGCTGCTGAGGTAGGAGACATCACCGCTCAGATACCAGTCGAAGCCGTTGAAGGCCCGGTCGACCTGGTAACGGAACCCGGCGTTCAGGGACCACTCCGGGGAAAAGGGCGCCGTGTCGCCGTCCGCCGCGATCGGCGGGGCCGACGGGCCGAGGTCGCCATCGACTTCCGACTGGTTGTAGGCAGCCGCGAGGTGGAGCAGGAGCCCCTCCATCGGCTGCGTGGTGAGTTCCACTTCCATGCCGCGGCTGACGACGTCAACCAGGCTGAATTCCGCAATCCAGCCGCACGAGAGGAAGGTCTGGGTGCGCGCGTCTTCCCAGTCCATCTGATAGACGCTGACGTTGGCCGTTGTGCTGCCGCCGAACAGGGTAGCCTTGGCGCCCGCTTCATAGTTCCAGAGCGAGTCGCCGTCGATAGTGGTGGGTACGCCGTCGAGGCCGAGCTCGGTGAGCTCCTCCGCGCAGAAAGTCGGGTTGATAAACTGCTGCACGCTGCCGATGCGGAAGCCCTTGGCAGCCTTGGCGTACAGCATCAGGTCGTCGTTCGGCCGGTAGGCCAGCTCCGCCATGGGATTGAACCCCGATTCACTGGTTGTCTCGTCCAGCAGGTCATCGCTGAACTCCACCCAGCCCTGCCAGCGGATGAAAGCCTCCTGCTCGTAGTCAAAATAGCGGCCGCCAGCGGTCAGCTCCAGGTCGCCGACCTCATAGCTGGCTTCGGCGAAGACGGCGAACTGAGTCGTGTCGACATCGAAAGTACCGTCAAAGTAGGCATTGTCCAGCGACGAGCCGAAGGTGCCACCGAGGAAAAAACCATCGAGATTGCTGGGAGAATTGATCCACGCGTCCAGGCCGTCGAGATCGTTGACCTGGTCGAGCTGACGGGAATCGCTCTCGTAGTAGAGGCCCGCGACGACATTGAACGGCCCGGCAAAACGACTGTTGACCCGCAGTTCCTGGGTGAACTTCTCGTTCTCCGTTCGGTTCTCGAGATCGACCTGCCGCAGCGGGATGGCCCCCTCCAGGGTCTCCGGGTCGTAGTCACCGAGCGCGAACACCGGCTCACCGGCCGCACCGAAGGAGTTGGCAAGGCCGAGCAGATTGCGCGTGCGCCGGGTATCGTCCAGCGTGTTCTCCATCTCCCGGTCGAAATAGGAGGTAATCGAGGTCACGGAGTACTGGTCGAGCTCCAGATCGAACTGCAGCGAGGCGAGAAGGAACTGGTCCTCGAACTCGTCGTCGACGAACTTCACGTTCTGCCGCTCGTCGGTGATGATCAGCTGGTCGTCGCTCTCGTCCGCCAGGGCCAGATCGTAGCCGAAGCCGGTAGTGGTCTCCGCCGGGTCGTTGGCGCGCTGCTCCTGCGCGCGGCCGCCGGCGTCCATTTCCTGGTATATGACCATGCCTTTCACGCTCAGCGCATCGGTGGCATCCCAGAGGCCCGTGAGGCGGCCACCGGTGATAGTCTCGTCGTTATAGTCGTCTTCACCGGAGTAGATATTGTCGATGTAACCGCCGTTGGCAAGGTTGTAGGCGACACCACGCAGGGCGAAGCGGTCATTCACCGGCAGGTTGATCACGCCGTGCCCCTGATAGCTGGCGCTGCCATCTTCCGTGCCGAAACCGGTGACGCTGACGGAACCCTGGAACTCGTCGAAAACGGGATCGTTGGGGATGAGCCGGATCGCGCCGGACATCGAGCTGGCGCCGAACAGCGTGCCCTGGGGGCCGCGCAGGACCTCGATGCGATCGAGATCGAAGAGCGCCGAATCCGGGTTGAAGCCCGAGGTGCTGATCGGTGTCTCGTCGAGGTAGAGCGACACGGTGGACGGAATATTCGGGTTGGCGTGGTTCAGGCGTGCCGACGAGATGCCGCGCATGGACAGCTGCGCCTGGCCACTGCCGGAGCTGTTCGCCGAGAGGCTGGGGACGTCGCGCATGTAGTCGGCGAAGCCGGTGCTCACCTGCTCCGTCAGCGCGTCGCCCCCGAGCACCTGGATACTGCCGCCGATGTCCTGGATGGACTCTGCCCCGCGCTTGCGCGCGGTGACCACGACCTCTTCCATGATCGGCGCCGCGCCCTGGGCGCTGGCGACGGTAGCGAGACCGCCGTCAACCAGGAGCAGAACCGCCGCGGCGG
>CAYFVG010000179.1:0-5261 GCA_964346365.1 uncultured Alteromonadaceae bacterium | reverse complement strand
CGCTGCTGGAACGTGACGGACGGCGACAGCTATTCTGCGCGCCGGCTGTGCGAGGCCCTCGCCCGGGCCCAGGGTCGCACCGTGCGGGCGTCCCGCCTGCCCGCCTGGGCCTGGCGCGCCGGCGCCCTGGCCCGGGATCTCGCTCGCGGCGAGCGACCCGGCAGCACGGCCGCTGCCCTGCTGGGCTGGGACCGCTATCGCAGCGATGCCGTGCGCGCGGCGACCGGCTGGGCGCCGCAGCTGCGCTTCGAGGACCTGGCCCCGTCCATGGTCGGCGCCGGCGACCCCGGCCGGTGATCGCGGTCGCCATCGGCGCCGCGCTGCTGGCAGCCCTTGCCAGCGCCGGGTACCTGACGCTCGCCCGTTCCCGGCGCTGGCTGGCGCAACCGACGGCCCGCGGCTCCCATGCGGCGCCGACCCCGAGCGGGGCGGGGCTCGCCCTGGTCGCCGCGCTGACCGCCGCGCTGCTGCTAAGCGACCTCGGCCCCGGTCCCTATGCGCTGCCCCTCGCACTCGCTTTCCTGCTCGCTCTCGTCGGCTTTATCGATGATCTCAGGCACCTGCCGGCTGCCCTGCGCCTCGGCGTGTACGGCGCCGCGGCACTGCTCGCCACCGGCTGGCTGTTGACCGGGGCGGGCACTGCCGGCCTGCTGGCCTGGCTGCCGCTGGCCTTTGTGGTGCTGGCGTTCACCAATTTCTACAACTTCATGGACGGCATCGACGGCCTGGCCGCGCTCCAGTGCGTCTCGGCCGCGGGGTTCGCAGCCTGGCTGGCGACAGCGGGGGGAGCGTCGCCGGGCTACCTCGCCCTGTGCCTCGTGCTGGCCGGCACCCATGCGGGCTTCCTCCTGTTCAACCGGCCCCCGGCGCGGCTGTTCATGGGCGATGCCGGTAGCGTGCCCACGGGGTTTCTGCTCGCGGTGCTGGCTGTCGCCGGCCCCTGGCGCGAGGGCCTGTCGCCGGTATGCTGGCCGATCCTGCTGGCGCTCTTCACCTGTGACGCTGGACTGACCCTGCTGTTCCGCCTGCGCCGCGGCGCCCCCCTGGCCCGGGCGCACCGGGAGCACCTCTATCAGCGCCTCGCACACCGCTGGGGTTCCCACGGCCGCGTCGACGGACTCTTCCTCGCCGTCCAGTGGCTCTGGCTGGCGCCGCTCGCCTGGCTCGCCACGCGGGAGCCGGCCCTGGCCTGGCCCCTCCTGGCGCTCGCCCATGCACCGGTCATTCTCACCATGGCGAAGTATCGGCACTTGGAGTAACATCCGCAAAACGGCGGTGCAGAGACAACAAGAGCCGCCGGGCGCACAACCAGCGCGGAGTGAACAATTTGGTCAAGGAAGCAGCGGCTGACCTGCTGCAGGCGCTCCCCCGTCGGTGGGCCGCCCTGCGCGCGGCAGCCGGCAGGTTCATCCAGGTTCCCCGCAACATCAAGCAGGGCCTGGTGTTGCTCGGCGACATGGCGTTTGTCGCGGCGTCGCTGTGGCTGGCTGTGGCCTACCCCTTCGGTGACGCCTCCTTCGATTTCGGCGCAGTGGAGCTGTTCTGTGCGCTCGTGACGCTGACGGCCAGTGCCGTGATCTTCCTCCGCATGGGGCTGTACCGGGCGGTCGTCCGCTTCATGGGCCAGCAGGCGATCTGGTCCATCATCACCTCGGTCAGCTATTCCACCCTCGTCCTCGGTGCCGTGATCTTCTTCACGCGCGCGGACGTGCCGCGCTCCACGCCGTTTGTCTACTGGGCCCTGGTCATGTTCTGCATCGGCGGCTCGCGGCTGGTGGTGCGGGCCCACTACCAGGCGCGGCTGCGCTCGAGTTCCAAGAACGTGATCATCTACGGCGCCGGCGAGTCCGGGCGCCAGCTGCTCACGGCGCTGCACCACGGCGACCAGTACCGGGTGGTGGCCTTCGTGGACGACGACCCCCGGGCGCAGCACGCCGTGATCAACGGTCTGCAGGTGATGAGCCCGGTGGCTCTTGATCGCCTGGTGGAGGAACACGCCATCACCCAGGTGCTGCTGGCCATCCCCTCGGCCACGCACGAGCGCCGCCGCGAGATCATCAACTCCCTGGTCGGCCTGCCGGTGCACGTGCGCACGGTGCCCAAGATCAACGAGCTGGTGTCCGGCGCCGCCACCGTCAACCAAATCCAGGACATCGACCTCGATGACCTCCTCGGCCGCGACCCGGTGCCGCCGCACCCGGAACTGATCGATCGCTGCATCACCGACAAAGTGGTCATGGTGACGGGCGCCGGCGGCTCCATCGGCGCCGAGCTCTGCCGGCAGATATTGAGCGCCGGCCCGCGGGAATTGATCCTCCTCGACAACAGCGAATTCGCGCTCTATCGCATCGACCGCGAGCTGCGCGACCTTCAGGCCCGCGCCGGCACCTATATCGATGTGGTCTGCCTCCTCGGCTCGGTGCGCGACCGCGCCCGGCTCGAGACCATCTACCGCACCTTCAGCGTGCAGACGGTCTACCACGCGGCCGCCTACAAGCACGTGCCCATGGTCGAGTACAACGTTGCCGAGGGCGTGGCCAACAATGTCTTCGGCACCTGGCACGCAGCCGAAGCCGCCCGCATCGCGGGGGTCGAGACCTTCGTGCTCATTTCCACGGACAAGGCCGTGCGGCCGACCAACATTATGGGCGCCTCGAAGCGCTTCGCGGAGGTCACGCTCCAGGGCCTGGCGCAGGCAGAGTCGGACACCCGCTTCTGCATGGTGCGCTTTGGTAACGTTCTCGGCTCCTCGGGCTCGGTGGTGCCGCTGTTCCGCGACCAGATCGAGCGCGGCGGCCCGGTGACGGTCACCCATCCGGAAGTATCCCGCTACTTCATGAGTATCCAGGAGGCGGCGCAGCTCGTGCTCCAGGCCAGTGCCATGGGCACCGGGGGCGATGTCTTCGTTCTCGACATGGGAGAGCCGGTGCAGATCGTCGACCTGGCCAAGCGCATGATTCGCCTCAGCGGCCGCGAGGTCGGTGCCCGCAGCCCCGCGCACAGCGGGGTCGAGATCGAGTTCATCGGCCTGCGGCCGGGCGAGAAGCTGCACGAGGAACTGCTCCTCGGTACCTCCGTGAGTGGCACGGGACACCCGATGATCATGCGCGCGGAGGAGGAGTACCTCGCCTACGCGGACGTCCTCACCGCCCTGGCCGACCTGCAGGCCTGCTGCGAGAGCATGGACTGCCGCGGGATCACGGCGATCCTCGCCGATGCGGTGAGCGGCTTCGCCAGCCACGAGATCCGCCACGACCACCTCTGGGTCAATCAGGGCCGGGCGGTGCGCCGGGCGAGCCGCGGCGAAGCGGCGGCATCCAACGTCAAGACGCTGTTCGCCGGCAAGGTCGCGACGGAGTGATCCACCACAGCCACCGAGGAACGCATGGCTGACGTCGATGTTTTCAATGGCGACGCGGACGGCATCTGCGCGCTGCTCCAGCTCCGGCTCGCCGAGCCGCGGACGGCGACCCTGATCACCAGCGTAAAGCGCGACATCGCGCTGCTCGGCCGCGTCGAGGCGGGAGCGGGGGACCGGGTCACGGTCCTCGACGTGTCCCTCGACAAGAACCGCGCTGCGCTCGTCGGCCTGCTCGAGGCCGGCGCCAGCGTCTGGTACTGCGATCACCACTACGCCGGCACGCTGCCCGCACACCCGGCCCTCGAGGCGCATATCAACACCGGGGCGACGGTCTGCACCAGCTCCCTGGTCAACGGCTATCTCCAGGGCGCCCATCGCCCCTGGGCAGTGGTCGGCACCTTCGGGGACAACCTGCGCGAGAGTGCCGCGGCGCTCGCCCGGCCCCTGGAGCGCTCCGCGGAGCAGCTGGAGGACCTCGAGAAGCTCGGCATCTACATCAATTACAACGGCTACGGTTCCGAGACCGATGAGCTGCACTTTCACCCGGCGGAGCTGTTCCGGGAGCTCCTGCCCTACGCCGAGCCCGAGGACTTCATGGCCGACAACCGGCCCATCTTCGAGCGCCTCGAGACCGGCTACCAGGAGGACCTCCGCGCAGCCCGGGAGCTCGCCCCGGACTACGCGGATGCGCATGCGGCGGTGTTCCTGCTGCCGGCGGCGGCCTGGTCCCGGCGCGTTTCCGGCGTGTTCAGCAACGAGCTGACCAATGCCAACCCGGAGCGCGCCCACGCGGTGATCACCCCGAAGCGCGATGGCGGGCTCCTGGTGAGCGTGCGCGCGCCCCTGAGCAACCGTTCCGGCGCGGACGAGCTCTGCCGCGAATTCCCGAGCGGTGGCGGCCGCGCCGCGGCGGCGGGGATCAACAACCTGCCCGGGGATCAGCTGCAGGCCTTCATCGACCGCTTCGCGGGCTTCTATGCCGCCCGCCGATGAGCGCCCTCGACCCCGCCGCCCTGCATCCGCGCCTCGCCGCCGATAGCCACTGCCTCGGCGCCCTGCGGTCGGCGCTCCTGCTGCTGCACCGGGAGGCCGCGCTGCACTGGTTCATCCTCGTCCCGGCCACGGACCGCGATGAGCTGACGCACCTGCCGCGGCGCCAGCGGGAAGGGCTGCTCGACGATGCGTCGGCGCTGGCGGAGTTTCTCAAGGCCGAATGCGCCTACCCCAAGGTCAATGTCGGCGCCCTCGGCAACGTCGTGCCGCAGCTGCATCTGCATGTGCTTGGCCGGCGGCCGGGGGACTGCTGCTGGCCGGACCCGGTCTGGGGTCGGCCGCTGCCCGGGCAGGTCTGGAGCGGAGACGCCCTGCAGGCGCTGATCAGGCGTCTCGGTCCGCTCGGACTGCGCGCCACGGTATAGCGGTCATTCCTCGACGTCGTCGACGTCGTCGACGGAGAGCTGCCCACTGAACATGCGCCGCAGGTGCGCCCAGGACATGCCCACGCCGAGAATCAGCGAGAGCAGGAGAAGGGCCAGCCAGGCCAGGGCCCGGGTGCTCTCCAGGGACAGCCAGCCCAGGTCGATGAACAGCCAGATGATGGCGGCGAAGAGCGCCGCGCCCAGGGTCACGCCGAGCCAGCCGATGGCGAGGAAAGTGGCGCGGAGATAGATAATCCAGCCGATAAGCAGCGCGAGGCCGATGATGGCGACCACCGGACCGAGACGGGTCCCGCTGTCGACCACCCAGGACAGGTAGGAAAAGGCCGTCGGGTTGTAGGTACCGAAAACCAGCACCGCCGCGAACAGCCAGCGGATGAGGAAACTGCCTGCGTCGAACTTGCTCGCCATGGTCATGGCTCTCCCCGGGGTCAGCCGGGAACATAATCCATCCCCGGCGCCGG
>CAYFVG010000178.1:0-5303 GCA_964346365.1 uncultured Alteromonadaceae bacterium | reverse complement strand
CCCTAGCCGGGCGCCCCATGCGATCCCCTGGCGATAATCCCGGGGGCCGGGGTCGCTAGAGCTTCGCGACGTCCTCGGCCTGGAGCCCCTTGGGGCCCTCAACCAGGGTGAACTCTACTGCCTGGCCCTCGTCGAGGGTGCGATAGCCGTCGCCCTGGATGGAGCGAAAGTGCACGAACACGTCACCCTCGTTTTCCTGCCTGGTGATGAACCCGAATCCCTTGGCGTTGTTGAACCACTTCACTGTGCCGCTGACACGTTCGCCCATAAGACTTCCCTCGCAAACATTTTTATTATCCGGCAACACGCAAGTGCCGCCACCCGTAAGCGCTTCGCCCTAGATGCTCTCCAGCGTCTGCCGCTGCGCCTCGAGGCGGGCTTGCGCCTGTTCCTGCGCAGCGAGCTTGTCCCGTTCCCGCTCGACGACATCGGCGGGGGCTTTGGCGACGAAGGCCGGGTTGTCGACTTTGCCTCGCAGGCGCTTCAGTTCGACTTCGATCTTGTCCAGTTCGCGTGCCAGGCGGCCGAGTTCGGCGTCGCGGTCAAGCAGGCCCGCCATGGGCACCAGGATTTCCAGGTCGTCCGCGAGCGCCGTGGCCGCGGCGGGCACGACCTCGTCTTCCTCCAGGAAGCGGATGCTGCCGAGCCTCGCGAGGGGCATGAGGAACGTCCGGTTATCCTGCAGCCGCTTCTTGTCCTGCTCGGTTCCCTTCCGCAGTAGCACGTCGACGGTCTTACCGGGCGCGACGTTCATTTCGCCACGGATATTGCGCACGGCAAGCACGATGCTTTTGAGCCAGTCTAGCTCCGCGCTCGCGGCCCTGTCCACGCTGGCCGGGTCCGGCAGCGGGTAGGGTTGGCGCATGATCGTCGGGCCCGAGGCGCCGGCCAGGGGCGCAACGGACTGCCAGATTTCCTCGGTCAGGAACGGCATGAAGGGGTGGAGCAGGCGCAGGACCTTCTCGAGCACCTGCACCAGGGTCTGCCGGGTGCCGCGCCGGGCGGCCTCGTCGGCGGTGTCTTCGCGCAGCGCGACCTTGGCCAGTTCCAGGTACCAGTCGCAGTACTCGTTCCAGATAAAATCATAAAGCGCCTGCGCCGCCAGGTCGAAGCGGTAGTTGCCGAGGGCACGGTGGACTTCCCCGATGGTGTCCTGCAGGCGGCTGCGGATCCAGCGGTCCACGAGGTGATAGCTCACCGGGGCGTCCGCGCTGCGGCCGCAATCCTCGCTCTCGGTGTTCATGAGGACATAGCGGGCCGCGTTCCAGATCTTGTTACAGAAATTGCGATAGCCCTCGATACGGCCGAGGTCGAACTTGATGTCGCGGCCGGTGGAGGCGAGTGAGTAGTAGGTGAAGCGCAGCGCGTCTGTGCCGTAGGCACTGATGCCTCCCGGGAATTGCTTGCGCGTCGTCTTCTCGATCTTTGCCGCGAGCCGCGGCTGCATCAGCCCGGCGGTGCGCTTGGCAACCAGGTCCTCCAGGCCGATGCCATCGATGAGGTCGATGGGGTCGAGGACGTTGCCCTTGGACTTGGACATCTTCTGCCCTTCGGCGTCGCGCACCAGCCCGTGCACGTAGACGGTGCGGAAGGGCACCTCGCCGCGGAAGTGCAGGGTCATCATGATCATGCGCGCGACCCAGAAGAAGATGATGTCGAAGCCGGTGACCAGTACGGAGGTCGGGTGGTAGCGCGCAAGCTCCGCGGTGTTCTCGGGCCAGCCCAGGGTCGAGAAGGTCCACAGGGCGGACGAAAACCAGGTGTCGAGGACGTCCTCGTCCCGGTGCAGGGGCAGGTCATCCTCGAGGCTGTGCTCGGCGCGCACGGCGGCCTCGTCCTCACCGACGTAGATGTTCCCCTCGCGGTCGTACCAGGCGGGAATCCGGTGCCCCCACCAGAGCTGGCGGCTGATGCACCAGTCCTGGATGTCGCTCATCCAGGCGAAATAGGTGTTTTCCCACTGCTTCGGCACGAATTCGATGGCGCCGCTCTCGACGGCTTCGATGGCCGGGCCGGCAAGCTTCTTTGCGTCCACGTACCACTGCGGCGTCAGCCAGGGCTCGATGACCACGCCGCTGCGGTCGCCGCGCGGGACTTTCAGTGTATGGTCCTCGACCTTTTCGAGGAGACCGAGTTGATCGAGGTCCTCGACCACGCGCTGCCGGGCCGTGAAGCGGTCCAGGCCGCGGTAGAAATCCGGCACCGCGTCGGAGAGGGTGGCGTCGGCATTGAGGATATTGATCAGCGGCAGGTCGTGGCGCTGACCGAGGGCGTAGTCGTTGAAGTCGTGGGCCGGCGTGATCTTGACGCAGCCGGTACCGAACGCGGGGTCGACGTAGTCGTCGGCGACGATGGGAATGCGGCGGCCCGCGAGCGGCAGATCGATGGTCTTGCCGACCAGCGAGGCGTAGCGCTCGTCCCCGGGGTGCACGGCCACGGCCGTGTCGCCGAGCATGGTCTCCGGCCGCGTGGTCGCCACGGTGAGGTGCCCGCTGCCGTCGGAGAGCGGGTAGCGGAAGTGCCAGAGGTGGCCACTCTCTTCCTCGGCAATGACCTCGAGGTCCGAGATCGCCGTGTGCAGTGCCGGGTCCCAGTTGACCAGTCGCTGGCCGCGGTAGATGAGTCCCTCGCGGTAGAGACGGATGAACACTTCCTGCACGGCCCGGGACAGGCCCTCGTCCATGGTGAAACGTTCCCGCGACCAGTCCGGGGATGTGCCGAGCCGTCGCAGCTGCCGGGTGATGTTGCCCCCGGACTCGCCCTTCCATTGCCAGACGCGGTCGATGAAGGCTTCCCGGCCGAGTTCCTGCCGATCCTTGCCTTCGGCTTCGAGCTGCCGCTCCACCACCATTTGCGTGGCGATGCCGGCGTGGTCCGTGCCCACCTGCCAGAGCGTGTCGTTACCCTGCATGCGGTGGTAGCGGGTGAGTGCATCCATGAGGGTCTGCTGGAAGCCGTGGCCCATGTGCAGGCTGCCGGTGACGTTCGGCGGCGGGATCATGATGCAGAAGGGGTCGCCGCTGCCGCTCGGCGCAAAATAGCCGCTCTGTTCCCAGTGCGCGTACCAGCGCCTCTCGATCTCGGCGGGCTTGAAGGTCTTGTCCATCGGGGTTTTGGTCCGGTCCTGGCAGCTCGGAAAGAGCGCGATTATACGCGTCAGAGATCGTGCTTTTCCAACGCGTAGCCGCGCTCCCGGTAGAACTGCCAGGCGGCGCGAAGGGCCCGCAGACTGGCCTCGTCGCGGGTCACCACTTCGGCGACGCGGGAAAAGCGCGGGAAAAACGGCGGCGGCGTAAGGTCGAGATTGATCAGCAGGTCGTCGTGACTCCCGGGATCCTGCCCCCAGCCGATAAGCACGGCCTCGCCGGCATCTTCACCCACCACCGCATGGGGAAGAAAAGCATCGGGACGGAATTGCCAGAGCTGGTCGTCGAGCTGGCGGGCCCGGTCCTCGTCACTGCAGTGCAGGAAGACCCGGTGGCCGCGCCCGGCGGCCTTGTTGGCGAGGCGGCAGGCGACCAGGGGCCGCCGGCCGGCGTCGCCGTCGCTGACGACGTAGAAGCCGACCCGGGTCACCGCTTCCCGGCGCGGTCGCGCAGGTAGCGCGTGAGCAGGGCGACGGGCCGCCCCGTGGCGCCCTTCGGCGAGCTGTTCCAGGCCGCTCCGGCGATATCGAGGTGCGCCCAGCGATAGTCCTCGGCAAAGCGAGCGAGGAAGCAGGCGGCGGTGATGCTGCCCGCCTGCGGGCCGCCGATGTTGGCGACGTCGGCGAAGTTGCTGGACAGCTGCTTCTGGTAATCGTCCCAGAGCGGCATGCGCCAGGCGCGGTCGTGGGCTGTGGTGCCGGCGTTCAGGAGGTCGTCCGCGAAGTCGTCGTCATTCGCGAACAGGGCCGCCGCGTGCGAGCCCAGGGCCACCACGCAGGCGCCCGTGAGCGTGGCGATGTCGACCACGGTCTCGGGCTTGTAGCGGTCCGCATAGGTGAGGGCATCGCACAGGACGAGGCGACCCTCGGCGTCCGTGTTGAGTATCTCGATGGTCTTGCCGGCCATGGACGTGACCACGTCACCGGGCTTGGTGGCACCGCCGCTCGGCATGTTCTCCGCGGCGGCGACGATGGCGACGGCGTTGATCGGCAGCTCGAGCTCACAGAGGGCGTGGAACGTGCCGAGGACGCTGGCCGCGCCGCCCATGTCGAACTTCATCTCGTCCATCTTGGCGCCGGGCTTCAGGGAGATGCCGCCGGTGTCGAAGGTAATGCCCTTGCCGACCAGGGCGTAGGGCTTCGCGCCCTTGCGGCCGCCCTTGTACTCCATGACGATCAGCCGCGCCGGCTGATCGCTGCCCGCCGAGACGGAGAGCAGGGAGCCCATCCCAAGCTCCTCCATCTGTTTCTCGCCCAAAACCTTCACCGTCAGCTTCGGGTAGCGGCGCCCGAGCTTGCGCGCCTCTTTCGCCAGATAGTCAGGCGTGCAGATGTTGCCCGGCAGGTCGGCCAGTTCCCGGGCCGTGTTCACGCCGAGGCCCGTAGCGACGCCGGCCTCCAGCGCCGCTTTTGCCCGCGCCGTCGACAGGGCCTTGCCCGTGTTCACCGCCAGGCGCTTGAGTCTCGCCGCGGGGGCGGGCTTGCTCAGGGTCTGGCGGTAGCGATAGAGCGCGGTGACGACGCTTCGCGCCAGGAAATCGCAGAGCCACTCGCTGTCGTCCTCGGCAAGGGCGAGCTCACCGGCGTAGACGAGGGCGTCGGTGGCCTTGCTGTCGCGGAGGGTACGGCCGATGGCTTCGCAGAAGGCTATCTGCGCCTTGCGCTCGAACTTGCGGGCCTCGCCGCAGCCCACCAGGAGCACGCGCTTGATGGCGCCGTTGCCGGGGAGGAGCAGGGTCTTGCCTTTCTCGGCCGTGAAGTCGCCGAGATCGAGGGCGGCCTTGATACTGCCGCCGAGCACCTTGTCGAGTTCGCGTGCGGTGGCGGTCGGTTGCTTGCCGGCGAACACCGGGAGCACGGCGCACTGCGTGCGCGCGCTGCCCGCGTCGCTGACCTGGCGGGCGGAAACGGTCAGGGTGGCCATGGTTGTTCCTTTTTCGATCGGGATCAGGGACGCTAGTGTACGGCGAACGCCGGAGCAACTGAACCGTGGACCGCGGCTCCACGTGTGTTCTTGTCGGCCTGCCGCAGTACTCCGATGCAGGTGCTGGAAAGTGCGCCAGCCTTGCCAGGCCGGGAACCTCCCCGGTACACGCTTGTCACTGTTTCCCGGAGCGGATGCCGGGGGTATGCCCCCAGTCGCTCCCCGTTACACGCT
>CAYFVG010000177.1:0-5323 GCA_964346365.1 uncultured Alteromonadaceae bacterium | reverse complement strand
CGGGCGGGCCGTTCCCCGGGCCCTGTCGGCGCGAGGGCGCGCCTCCCACAGCGCCCAGGCTTTGTAGGAGCGGCGCCCCCGCCGCGACCCCGGCCGGGCTTCGACCTCAGGCCAGCAGCCCGCGCCCCGGTATGCTCTCCAGCAGACGCCGCGTGTAGTCCTCCCGCGGCGCCGCGAACAGCTGTTCGCCCGTACCCTCCTCGACAACCTCCCCACGGAACAGCACGATGATGCGGTCCGCAATGTGTCGGACCACGGCCAGGTCGTGGGAAATGAACAGCATGGTCAGCCCGTACTCCTCGCCGAGTTCGAGCATCAGGTCGAGGATCTGCGCCTGGATGGTGACGTCCAGCGCGGATACGGGCTCGTCGGCGACCACGAATTCCGGCCGGGTGGCAAGCGCCCGGCCGATGGCGATGCGCTGGCGCTGGCCGCCGGAGAACTCGTGCGGGTACTTGCGCACGAAAGCCCGGGCCAGGCCCACGTCGTCCATAAGCTTCAGCACCTGGCCTTCGACGCTGCGCTTATCCGCGAGACGGTGCAGAAGCAGCGGCTCCGCCAGCGTGTCGTAGACGGTCATGCGCGGGTTCAGGGACGCGAAGGGGTCCTGGAAGATCATCTGCATGCGCCGGCGCATGGCCTTGAGCGCCCTGCCCTCGAGGGTGGTGAGCTCCGTGCCGTCAAAGCGGATACTGCCGCCGGTGACCGGCACCAGCCGCAGGAGCGAGCGGCCGATGGTGGACTTGCCGCTGCCGGACTCGCCCACCAGGCCGAGAATCTCCCCCCGGCGCACGCTGAAGCTCACATCGTCGACGGCCTTCACCGGCGCCGCCGGGTCGCCGAACCAGGTGCGCAGCCCCGCGACTTTCAGCAGCGCCTCGCTGGCGCC
Organism: uncultured Alteromonadaceae bacterium; assembly: GCA_964346365.1. GTDB lineage: Bacteria > Pseudomonadota > Gammaproteobacteria > Pseudomonadales > Halieaceae > Pseudohaliea. The sequence continues at coordinate 4,434 of CAYFVG010000177.1, read as the reverse complement.
CTCGGGCGCCGGCTTGCTGCCGGCGGGGATTGCCGCCAGCAGCTTCTGCGTGTAGGGGTGCTCGGCGCCGTGGAAAATCGCCTGCCGGTCGCCGTACTCGACGATCCGGCCCTGTTCCATGACCGCGATCCGGTCGGCGATATCCGCGACCACGGCGAGGTCGTGGCTGATAAAGATCACGCCGATGTCGTGTTTCGTCTGCAGGTCGGCGAGGAGGCGGAGGATCTGCGCCTGGATGGTCACGTCCAGGGCCGTGGTGGGCTCGTCGGCGATGAGCAGCTTCGGCTCGTTGATCAGCGCCATGGCGATCATCACCCGCTGGCGCATGCCGCCGGAGAACTCGTGCGGGTAGTTGTCGATGGTGGTCGCCGGGTCGCGGATGCCCACCTCCCCGAGGAGGGTCAGGGCCCGTTCCCGCGCCGCGGCCCTGCTCACGCCCTGGTGATAGACCAGCGGCTCGATAAGCTGCTCGCCGATGCGCAGGTAGGGGTTCAGGCAGGTCATGGGGTCCTGGAATACGAAGGCGATGTCGCGGCCGCGCACCCGGCGCAGTTCGCCCTCGCTCATGGCCAGGAGGTCGCGGCCCTCGAACAGGGCGCGGCCGCCGTCGATGCGTCCGGGCGGCATGGGCACCAGGCCGAGGAGGCTGTAGCAGGCCACGGACTTGCCGGAGCCGGACTCGCCGATGATGGCGGTGATCTGCCCTTTCTCGACCGTGAAGCTGATGCCGTCCACGGCCCGGGTGACGCCGGCGCGGCCGACGAAGCTGACCCGGAGGTCCTCGACGCTGAGCAGGGCCACGGCGTCAGTCCCTGGCGCCGCGGACGTCGAGGGCGTCGCGCAGCCCGTCGCCGAGGAAGTTGAGGGAGAACAGGGTCAGGGACAGCGCCAGCCCCGGGAAGATCAGCAGCCAGGGGTATTCCTCCATGGTCTCGGCGCCGTAGGAGATGAGCAGCCCCCAGGAGGTCTGCGGCGGCTGGATGCCGAGGCCCAGGAACGACAGAAAGGCCTCGAGGAGCATGACCTGGGGAATGGTCAGCGTGGTGTAGACGATGATCGGCCCGAGGGCGTTGGGCACCAGGTGCCGGCGGATGATCGTCGTTGGCGGCAGGCCGATGGAGATGGCCGCCTCCACGAACTCCTGCTGGCGCAGGCTCTGCACCTGGCCGCGCATGATCCGGGCCATGGTCAGCCACTCCACCGCGCCGATGGCCAGGAACAGAAGCAGCACGTTGCGGCCGAAGACGACCATGAGCAGGACGATGAAAATCATAAAGGGCAGGGCGTAGAGGATATCGACCAGCCGCATCATCACCGCGTCGACCTTGCCGCCGGCGTAGCCGGCGATGGCGCCCCAGGTCACGCCGATGAGCAGGGCCACGGCGGTGGCCAGGAAGCCCACGGCGAGAGAGATGCGGCCGCCGAACAGAATCTGTGTCAGCAGGTCCCGGCCGAACACGTCGGTGCCCAGCCAGTGCGCCGCTGATGGCGGCGTGGCGCCGAGCGCCAGGTCCTGGTCATCGTAGGCGTAGGGCGCGATCCAGGGAGTGAACAGGGCGAGGACGATCAGGGCGAGCATGACCGCGAGGCCGAACACCGCCAGGCGGTTGCGGCGCAGCCGGACCCAGGCGTCCTGCCAGAGAGAGGTGCCGGCCTCGGCGCTCTCGAGGGTTGCCGCATTACGCATCACGCCCCCCCGAACTGCTGACGCAGCCGCGGGTTGAGCCAGGCAGCGAGGATGTCCGAAGCGAGGTTGAAGAGCACGATGAGCGTCGACAGGAACACCGTGGTGCCGAGGATCATGGTGTAGTCCCGGTTGAAGGCCGCCTGCACGTAGAAGCGGCCGAGGCCGGGAATCTGGAAGATGGTCTCGACCACGAAGGAGCCGGCGAGCAGGCCGGCGAAGGCCGGGCCGAGGAAGGCAACCACCGGGATCACGCCGCCGCGCAGGGCGTGCTTGACCACCACCTGCCACTCCGGCAGACCCTTGGCCCGGGCCGTGCGGATATAGTCCTGGTTCAGCACCTCGAGCATGCCGGCCCGGGACAGGCGGGCGATATAGGCGGCGTAGGCGGCGCCGAGGGTGACGCTTGGCAGCAGCTTGTCGCCGGGAATATCCCCCCAGCCGGAGACCGGCAGCCATTCCAGGTGGATGCCGAAGATCAGCACCAGCAGCGGCCCGAGCAGAAAGGTAGGCATGCAGATGCCGATCATGGCCGCCGCCATCGGGATATAGTCCTGCGCCGTGTTGGGCTTCAGGGACGCGAAAATACCGGCGCTGCCGCCGATGAGCACGGCAACCAGCAGCGCGTAGAGCCCCAGCTCGGCGGTCACCGGCAGCCCGGCGGCGATCAGCTCGTTGACGCTGCGCCCGGGGTACTTGAAGGACGGCCCGAGGTCGCCCCGGGCGAGGTCACCGAGGTAGGCCGCGTACTGCTGTACCAGCGGCAGGTCCAGCCGGTACTGGCGCTCGAGCGCAGCCTTCACCTCCGGCAGGACGGCCTTTTCGGCATCGAAGGGCCCGCCGGGCGCTACCCGCACAAGAAAGAAGGTCACGGTGATAACCGCGAGGATCACCGGGATGGCCTGCAGCAGCCGCGAGCCGACGAAGCGCCACATGCTCAGCGGGCCCCGGCCGGGGCGCCGGACAGCGCCTCAGCCCGCGTCATCGTCGCCGTCTTTCCAGTCGCGGTCGAGCCAGACGTAGCGCAGATTCAGTGAATCCATCACGTTCGACGCCAGGCCGCGGACGCTTTCGTGCACCAGGTGCTTGCTGGTGTAGGTGTAGATGGGGATGATCGGCATCTGTTCCATGAGCCGTTTCTCTGCCTCGTAGAAAATGCGGAAGCGCTCCTCGCGGCTCCCGGCCTGCGGTGCCTTGCGCAGGATCATCTCGTCGTAGACCGGGTCGGCGAAGCCCGTATTGTTGTTGCCGCCGTCGGCGAGATACAGGTCGAGGAAGTTGTTCGGGTCCACGTAGTCGCCGATCCAGCCGCGGCGCGCGATGTCGAAGTTCATGGTGCTCACCGCGTCGAGGTAGACCTTCCACTCCTGGTTGGCGATGGTGATCTCGATATTGAGCGCGTCCTTCCACATCTGCTGCACAGCGACGGCGATCTTGCGGTGCGCCTCGTTGGTATTGTACATAAGCTCGATACCCGGCCAGCCCTCACCCTCCGGGTAGCCGGCCTCGGCCAGCAGGCGGCGCGCCGCGTCCGGGTCGTAGCTGAAGAGCTGCGGCGGCTCGTAGCCGAGGGTCCCGGGCGGCGTGATGCTCCAGGCGGGGACGACGGAATCCTGCATGACCGTTTCGCTCAGGGACTTGCGGTCCACGGCCATGGCCAGGGCCCGGCGCACCCGCACGTCGTCGAGGGGCGGGCGCTGCGTGTTCACCAGGTAGAAGTAGGTGCCGAGGTACGGGTCCTGGCGGTAGGGAGAGTCCGCCATGGCCTGGTAGACGGGGATCTTTTCCAGCGGGATGGACTGGGTGTAGTGCAGCTGCCCGGCGCGGAACATGCGCTCTTCGCTGACCACGTTCTCCGTGGGGTAGAACACCACACCGTTCAGCCGTACCCGCTCCCGGTCCCAGTAGGTGTCGCTCTTCTCGACGCGGATACGGCGGTTCAGCTTCCACTCGGTGAGATCGAAGGGGCCGTTGTTGACCATGTTGTCGACGCGGGTCCAGCGGGTGAAGCGATCCGTCATCCTGCCGTGCGCGAGGACCGTCGGCGGGTGCACGGCAAAGGTGCTGTAGTGGTCCATGAGCTGGATAAAGTAGGGCGTCCGCTCCGTCAGCGTCACCTCGAGGGTGCGCGGGTCCAGCGCCTTGACGCCGACCTCGCCGAAATCGTCGAGCTGGCCGGTGGCAAAGGCCTCGGCGTTCTTCACCGGGTAGAGCATGTAGGCGTAGAGGTTGCCCATCTCCGGGTGCAGGGCCCGCTTCCAGGACCAGACGTACTGGTCCGCGGTGATCGGGTCGCCGTTGGACCAGCGGGCGTCCGGATTCAGATGGAAGGTGACGACGCGCCCGTCCTCGCTGATATCCCAGGACTCGGCGACGCCGGGCTCCGGCTCGAGGGTGTAGGGGTTCTTCACCGCCAGCCCCTCGAACAGGGCGCGGATCAGGTGGTTCTCCGGCACGCCGGTCACCACGTGCGGGTCAAGGCCCTGGGGCTCACTGCCGTTGCCGTAGTGGAGGATGCCCTCGCGGTTGCCCTGCTCGACGTTGGTCTCGCCGCCGGTGCAAGCGGTGAGGGCAATAAACAAGGCCAGAGTTAATATTGTGCGGAGAGACTGGAGCAAGACAGCACGCCATCACTGGACTAGCAGGCAGTATACGCAACTGACCGGTGCCGCCAAGACCAGAGGACACCAGTAGCGCCACCCCCTCTGTGGGAGCGGCGCCCCCGCCGCGACAGGGTGGGCGTGTGCATC
>CAYFVG010000176.1:0-5353 GCA_964346365.1 uncultured Alteromonadaceae bacterium | reverse complement strand
GACCGCCGTCAACCAGGAGCAGAACCGCCGCGGCGGCACAGGCGGAGACGACGCGACGCCGACGGAGACATCCGTTAATCGATTCGTTCATTCATATTTTCCTTTGGTGGGATCCCCTGAGAACCCGAATGATAACCTGCCGCGGCGCCTGATGCAGCTACACGCAAAAAGCGAGCTGCTGGCGGTGGACTGTCCATGAGCACAGAACGACGGCAGGGGAACCTTGAGCGGTGACCCGCGGTCCCACTTGCGGTTACTGCAAAGGCTACCCACCCGCTCATACACGGCGGTGACGACAGAACTCATGATGCTATGAAAACATTACGCAACACGGCTGCAGCGCTGGTCTTGACGTTCGCCGGTCTCCCGATCAGCGGGGCGCTGGCAGCGGCAGAGGCGCCGCAGGCGGAGCCTTTGGCGTTGGTCGGCGAGGGAACGCTCAAGGTCCTGTTCTGGTCGATCTACCACTCGCGGCTGTACTGTCCGGACGGTGTCTACGAGCCTGGAGTGCGGCCTCTGCGGCTGGAAATCGAATACCTTCGGGCGATCAAGCGTGAGGACCTGGTCGAACGCACCGCCGAGGAGTGGGACAAGCTGGGCGTTACCGACCCGGCGCGGGAGCGCTGGCTGGCGAGGCTTGCGGAGCTCTGGCCCGACGTGGCGAAGAACGACGTGCTGGCGCTGGAGCTCGACCGCAGTGGCCGCGCCACCTTCCGGCTCAACGGCGATAGCCTTGGCGTGGTGGAGGACCCGGCCTTCGGCGAACACTTCGTGGACATCTGGCTGTCGCCGGAGACCTCCCGTCCGAAGCTGCGCCTGGCGCTGACCGGCGGGCGCGAAAGCTGATTCAGCCGTTTGCCGCGCGCTGCGCGTCGGTGTTGGTGTCGGTGTCGGTGTCGGTGTCGCCGAAATATTCCGCCAGCCGCGCCCCCGCCTCGTCCCCGAAGAAAATCTCACAGGCGTCACGCAGACCGGGCGCGCTGCGGATGGTGTCCTGGCGGACGACCAGCTCGATCTTGGAGCGTCGGCGCAGGAAGTCCTCGAGGGTGACGATCATCTCGCGCCGCGCCGCGAGCTCGATCTCGCAGCGGGTGTACTCGGCGTTCTCGATGAGCAGCTCCGCACTGCCCGCATCCTCGCGGATGCGCTCGAGCAGCATAAACGCCGCGTTGCCGTAGCGGCGCCAGAAGCGCTCGGAAAGTGGTTCCGGGGAGCTCGCGTCGGTGAGGTCGTCGAGATCCATGAGCCTGGCTTCGCGGAGGAACCGCTCCCGGGCATCCTCCCCGGGCTCGCCGTACCAGGGCGCGTCCGGCTCCGGGACAGGTATGCCGAGGGTCGCGACATGCGCCGCCACCTCGTCGCCGACGTTCAGGCAATCGGTGAGCTTACCGCCGAAGATGCTGAGCTCCCGGCGGGCTTCATCGACCTCGATCACGTGCTTTCGGGAGAGCTGCACCCAGTCCACATCCCCGGCCTCGCCGACCACGGCGAGGGGCCGCACGCCGACCCGCTCGGCGATGACGTCCCGGGCGGTGAGGGGACGCTCCAGGTCGAGCAGCGCGTTGACGTTGGCCAGCACGAACTCGCGATCCGCCGGCGTCACCCCCACGAGCGGGTCCGCTACCTGCGTATCGGTGGTGCCGATGCAGGTCACGGGCCCCATGGGGATGAGGAAGAAAAGCCGGCCGTCGCTGGCAAAGAAGGCGAGGACGCGCTGGTTGTCGGTGATCCGGTCGACGATGAGATGGATGCCTTTGGACATCGCGTGGTGATGGCGCGTGGTCGTGCCCAGGCGCCGGTTGAGCGGGTCCGCCCAGGGGCCGCAGGCGTTGATCAGCGCGCGGGCGCGGACCGTAAAGCACTCGCCGCTGCGCACGTCCCGGGCGGCCACGGTCCAGCGGCCGTTGTCGAAGCTGGCATCGTCGACGCTCACGTAGTTGGCGGCGAGGCAGCCGCAGTCGAGAGCCTGGCGCACGAAGCCGAAGACGAACCGGGCGTCGTTGTCGTAAAGGTAGGCATCAGAATACTCAAGGCCCCCCGCGGCATTGCCGGTATTGACGACGGGCTCCGCAGCCTCGATGGCCCGGGGGCCGAGGTAGCGCGGCGGCCGTGTCCGGCAGCGGCCCATGAACCAGTAGAGCACGCTGCCGAGAAAAACAAAGAATGGCCGGAAGCGGAAACCCTTCTGAATCGTGGTGAAGAAGCGGATCTCCTTCACCGTCGACGGGTAGGCGCGCATGAGCTTGTTGCGCGACTTGCAGAGCTTGTTCACGAGCAGGTATTCGTGGCTCTCGAGGTACTTGATACCGCCCCAGGCGAGGTTGCTGGAGTTGGAGCTGACCCCGCTGGCGAAGTCGTCGCGGTCGAGGAGGCCCGTATCGATACCGCGACCCGCGAGCGAGGCGGCGGCCACGGCGCCGTTGATCCCGCCGCCGACGATGAGGACATCGAGTTCCCGCTCCCTCAGGCGGGCGATGTTGCTGCTGCGCAGCGTTGCAGACATGCCGGCTTCGCGTGCTCTGGCCTTGTCCGGGGTGGACACACGCACCTCCCGCCACCACTATAGACGTTTACGGCCTGTGAACAACCGAGTGATGCCCGCAAATACCAGCGCCACCTTTTACAGCAACGGCAGCTACAGCAACGGCAGCTACAGCGACAGCAGCGAGACCTTTCGCGGGCTGACCTACCCCTTCGGCCGGCAGGTGGACCCCGTCCCCGGCGAGCCCTGGAAAATTGCCGACGGCGTGTACTGGGTGCGCTTCCGCATGCCGTTCAGCCTCGACCACATCAACCTCTGGCTCCTCGAGGACGGTGACGGCTGGACCGTGGTCGATACCTGCCTGGACATCCCCGACGCCCGGGAGACCTGGGAAACACTGTTCGCGGGCGCCCTGGCGGGCAAGCCGGTGACGCGCGTGCTCTGCACGCACATGCATCCGGACCACGTCGGCCTCGCCGGCTGGCTCACGGAGCGCTTCGACTGCCCCCTGTGGATGTCCCGGGAAGAGTACCTCATGTGCCGCTCCCTGGTGGCGGACACGGGCCGGCCGGCGCCGAAGGTGGCCCTGGATTTCTACCGGGCCGCGGGCTACAGCGACGACGACCTCGCCGAGTACCGGAAGCGCTTCGGCTTCTTCGGCAAGGCGGTGTCACCGCTGCCGGACAGCTTTCGCCGGCTGGTGGACCGGCAGACCCTTACCATCGGCGGCCGCTACTGGCTGGTGGTTATGGGTAGCGGCCACTCCCCGGAGCACGCCTGCCTGTATTGCCCGGAGCTGCGCCTGTTTATCGCCGGCGACCAGGTATTGCCGCGCATCTCGCCGAACGTGTCCGTGTTTCCCACAGAGCCCGAGGGCGATCCGCTGCGCGAGTGGCTGCGCTCCCTCGCCCGGATCCGCGAGATGCTCCCGGACGATCTGCTGGTGCTGCCGGCCCACGAGGCGCCCTTTTACGGCCTGCACGTGCGCCTGACCCAGCTCCTGGAAAGCCACAACCGCGACCTGGACCAGCTCTTCGATCACCTCGAGGCACCGCGCCGGGTCGTCGACTGTTTCCCGCCCCTGTTCAGCCGCGAAATCGGCAGCGGCTCCCTCGGTCTCGCGACCGGCGAGGCCCTGGCCCACCTGAACTGCCTCCTCTACCGCCGCCGCATCGTGCGCGAGCGCGACGGCGACGGCGTGCACTGGTACCGGCAGCTGCCCTACACCAGCGAGGAGTAAGCGCCATGTTCCAGGCCCTCAAGGTCGCCGCGCTGCGCCGCTATTACCGCTTCGAGAATTGGCGCGCCTGGCGCGGCAGCGACGTGCACGCCGAACCCGGTGCCCTCGCCCTGCCCACGGACGCGGGTACGGTAAACGGCCACCTCTACCGGGGCGGGGACAGCGCCGCGGAGCGACCGGTGATCTGCTGGTTCCACGGCGGCGGCTGGGTTGTGGGTGACCTGCAGACCCATCATCCCTTCTGCAGCGCCCTGGCCGCGACCACCGGCTGCCACGTGGTTTCCATCGCTTACCGGCTCGCACCGGAACACCCCTACCCCGCTGCCCTCGAGGACTGCGCGGCAACGGTGCGCTGGCTGCGGCGCAATATCGCGGACCTCGGACCCAGCGACGGCTCCCTGATCATCGGCGGCGACAGCGCCGGCGGCAACCTCGCCGCCGGCTGCGCCCTGTGTCCGGGGACAGTTCACTTAATTCCAGAGGAATTAAGTGAACTGTCCCGGGAAGACTCTGACCTCGCACCCATGATCGGCGCCATCCTCCTCTACCCGGTCGGCGACCACTACGCGGCGGGGTACGGCTCCTACGCGACCCGGGCCGACTCGCAGCGGCTCACCGCATCACTCATGCGCTGGTTCTGGGACAGCTACCTGGCCGGCCGGGACCCGGCGGACGCGCTGCCCGCCAGGCCCCTGCGCGCCGATAACCTCGGGGAGCTGCCGCCCACGCTGGTGGTGACCTGCGACCGGGACCCGCTGCGGGACGAGGGCGTGGCCCTGGCCGAACGGGCGGCCGCGGCGGGGGTGCCGGTGACTCATCACCACTACGACGGCGCCGAGCACGGCTTCGCCTGCGGCATGGGGCCGACGCCAGAGGCGAAGCAGGTGCTGCAGCAGATCGCCTCCTGGGTATGCGGGGTGGGTGCTCGGGGACAGTTTACTTAAGTCCTTTGGAATTAAGTAAACTGTCCCCGGAATACTAGGCAGCAATCCTGCCCAGGATAGCCCGGGCGCTGGCCGGGTCCAGCAGCCGCGGCGCGAAGTAGCCCGACGCCTCGTTGACGGCGAGGTCGACCAGGTAATCGAAGTCCTCTGCCTTCACCTCCGCCGTCGTTTCCGGAATGCCTACCGCCGCACTCAGCTCGCGGACCGCGGCGATGAAGGCGTCCGCCTGTTGCCCGCGCGGCTGGCCCTCGCCGGCGGCACCCACGAGTACGGCGAGTTCCGCCAGCTTTTCTTCCGCCTCGTCGCGGCAGAATTCGAGAACGTGCGGCAGCACCAGCGCGTTCGCCAGGCCGTGGGGGATACCGTATTTGCCGCCGATCTGGTGGGCGATGGCGTGCACGTTGCCGACGTTCACCTGGTTGATGGCGATGCCGGCGTAATAGGCGGCCATGGCCATGGCATCCCTGGCTTCCCGGTTGCTGCCGTCGTCGTAGGCGGTGCGCAGGTGCGCGAAGATCATCCTGATCGCCCGGCGCGAATAGTCCGTGCGCGTGCCCCGATCCCAGGTGGACAGGTAGGCCTCGACGGCATGGGTGAGCGCATCCATGCCCGTGGCGGCGGTGATCGCCGGCGGCAGGCCGAGCATGAGGTCCGAGTCCAGGGCGACGGCCGCCGGCTGCAGGCCCC
>CAYFVG010000175.1:0-5387 GCA_964346365.1 uncultured Alteromonadaceae bacterium | reverse complement strand
GCGCACCTCGGCGGTGTGCCCGCCATCAACGCCTACAGCTACCTCTACCGCGACGGCTGAACCGACCGTGCCCTCGCCCGAGACCGAAGGCCCCTGGCTGGCCGCAGACGAACTCGATTCCCTCGTGGCCCTGCGCCGGGCGCTGCACCGGCACCCGGAAGGTTCCGGCGAGGAGGTGGCCACCGCCGCCCGCATCCGGGCGTACCTGGCGGACCGGGGTGCCGATGCGCTGCTGTCGGGGATCGGTGGTCACGGCGTCGCCGCCGTCTACGCGGGGCCGGAGCCGGGGCCGACGGTGCTGTTCCGCTGCGAGCTCGACGGGCTGCCGATCCAGGAGCTGGGCAGCCCCGGCTACCGCTCGACGGTCCCCGGCCGGAGCCACATGTGCGGCCACGACGGGCATATGGCCATCGTCAGCGCCCTGGCGCACCGCTTCAGCCGCTTCCCCCCGCGCCGGGGGCGCGCCGTGCTGCTCTACCAGCCGGCGGAAGAGACCGGGGCCGGCGCGGCGGCGGTGATCGCCGATCCGCAGTACCGGGCGCTGCAGCCCGCGTACTGCTTTGCCCTGCACAATATGCCGGGGCTGCCCCTGGGCCATGTGGCCTTGCGCTCCGGTCCCTGGAGCTGTGCGTCCCGGGGTATGCGTATCGAACTCACGGGAAGCACCGCGCACGCCAGCCAGCCGGAGACCGGCATCTCGCCGGCCTCGGCACTCGCCGGGCTGATGCAGCAGTTGCCCGCCCTGGGCGGCGGGCGTCCCGGGGACGCGGCGTTCGCCATGGCGACGCTGACCCACGCGCAGCTCGGTGAGCCGAGCTTCGGCGTGGCGCCGGGGTCGGCGAGTCTCTGGCTGACCCTGCGCACCGGTGTCGACAGCGCCATGGCGCGGCTTGTGGAGCGTGCGGAAGCGACGGCGCGCAGCGTGGCGGAAGCGGCGGGCCTTGCGCTGACTATTTCCTACCACGATGTGTTCAGCCACTGCGAGAACGACCCGGAGGCCACGGCAATCCTGCAGCGGGCGCTGCGGGCGACGCAGACACCGGAAGCGCCTTACCCCTATCCCATGCGCGCTTCCGAGGACTTCGGCCTCTTTGCCGGCACGGCCCGGGCGGCCATGTTCCTGCTCGGCGCCGGCGAGGATGCCGCGCATCTGCACAATGCCGATTACGACTTCCCCGATGCACTCATTGCTACGGGGGCAGCGGTGTTCGCGGCGGTCGCAGACGAACTGCTAGCCTGAACTATTGATGTTCTACTGCTCCGAGCCGCTGCCTTTCCAGCGCCGCTCCAGCGCCTGTCAGCCACCCGCATTCCCTGCGATAATCGGTGCCTGTCCTCAAGGAGTCTCCCCATGTACCAGAACTTGTCCCTCGAGCGCTTCATGCAGGGGCTGATCAAGCGCAATCCCGGCGAGCCGGAGTTCCACCAGGCCGTGCACGAGGTGGCGGAATCGGTCATCCCTTTCATTCTCGACAACGTTCGCTACCGCGAGGCGGGTATTCTCGAGCGCATGACCGAGCCGGACCGTACCGTGATCTTCCGGGTCGTATGGGAGGACGACGAGGGCAACATCCGCGTCAACCGGGGCTTTCGCGTTCAGTTCAACAACGCCATCGGTCCCTACAAGGGGGGGCTTCGCTTCCACCCTTCCGTGAACCTGTCGATCCTCAAGTTTCTCGGCTTCGAGCAGACCTTCAAGAACAGCCTCACGACCCTGCCCATCGGCGCCGGCAAGGGTGGCTCGGACTTCAATCCGAGGGACAAGTCCGACCGGGAGATCATGCGCTTCTGCCAGGCCTTCATGTCCGAGCTCTACCACCACATCGGCCCGAATACCGATGTGCCGGCGGGGGACATCGGCGTCGGCGCGCGGGAGATCAGCTACCTCTTCGGTCAGTACAAGCGCCTCACCGGTGAATTCACGGGCGCGCTCACGGGCAAGGGCATCGAGTTCGGCGGCAGCCTCATCCGCACGGAGGCCACGGGCTGGGGCGCGGCCTTCTTCATGCAGGCCATGCTTGCGCACCGCGGCGAGAGCGTCGAGGGCAAGACCTGCGCGCTGTCGGGCTCCGGCAACGTCGCGCTCTACTGCGCGCAGAAGCTGATCCAGCTCGGGGCAAAGGTGGTGACGCTGTCCGATTCCGCCGGTTTCATTCACGATAAGAAGGGTCTCGACGAGGACAAGCTGCACTGGCTCATCGACCTGAAGGTCCGCCGCCGGGGCCGCATCGCGGAATACGCGGAGCAGTTCGGCTGCGAGTATCACGAGGGGATGCGGCCCTGGGGCGTGTCCTGTGAGCTGGCCTTCCCCTGCGCGGTGCAGAACGAGCTGGACCAGCAGGACGCCCGCACCCTGGCGGTGAACGGTTGCCTGGCGGTGTCCGAGGGGGCGAACATGCCGAGCACGGTGGAGGCCATCAAGGTCTTCCACGACGCGGGCGTGCTGTTCGGCCCCGGCAAGGCGGCGAACGCGGGCGGCGTGGCCGTGTCCGGGATGGAGATGAGCCAGAACAGCATCCGCATGGCCTGGGGCGCGGAGGAGCTGGAGCACCGCCTGCGCGAGATCATGAACGGCATCCACGACCAGTGCGTGCGCTACGGTGAGCGCGGCGGCGCGGTCAACTACGTGCACGGCGCCAACGTGGCGGGTTTCCGCAAGGTAGCGGATGCGATGCTGGCTTACGGTGCGATCTAGTGGGGCAAGTGGGCCACCGGTGCGATCCAGTGGCCCACCAGGCAGGAGCGGTTGCTACCCCTCCCCCTGCCGCAGCCGGTCGATCTCCGCGGCCAGCGCCGCCTCGTCCTCCACCCGGGTAGCCAGCAGCTCCCGCAGGGGATCGATATTTTCCTGGTCCACGTGCTGCACCGAGAAGCCCAGGCGGCCGTTCTCCACGTGCTGCAGGTAGGCGTGGAGCTCGAGCACCTCGCCGCCGCCGAGATGGATCATCAGCGTGAAGGGCTCGTTGTACTGGGCATCCCAGACGTCCGGCTGGTCCGTGGCGATACCGGCAAGCGAGAGGTCCAGGAGCCGCTGCTCCCAGACGCTGCCGCCCTGGTGCACCTCCACCGGGAGGTCCAGGCCCGCCCGGAGGTTGTCGCGTCGGTCGTTGGGGTAATCACTCATGGCCCGTTCGTCCCTGCCCTGCCTGGCGGGCAATATAACGCCTCACCCGTCGCAATGCGATACACCCGGTGAGCCGGCAAGCCCCGCCCAACCGAGGGTCCGTGACCCTCGCCTGTTTCCTCGCCTACTGCGTTATGTCGGGCATGCTGGCGCCCATCGGCGTGGTGCTGCCGCCGCTGGCGGAGGAGCTCGGCCTGAGCGCACCGGCGGCCGGTGCGCTCTTCAGCTGGCTGACGGTAGGTATCCTCGTGGGCTCGGGGCTGGCCCTGGTGGTGTTCGACCTGCTCAGCCTGCGCGCCGCGATGCTCCTGGTCTACGTTGTCCTTGCCGGGAGCCTCCTGCTCCTGCGTTTCACCGGGAGTCCCTGGGTACTGCGCCTGGCCCTGGGCGTGGTCGGCACCGGCTGCGGCATCGGGCTTGCCGGTGCGGCCAGCGCTATCGCGCTGCTCTACGCCGGCGAACGCCGCGCCTCGATGCTGGTAGTCACGGACAGCTTTTTCAGCGCTGCCGGGGCGGGCACCTCCGCGCTGGCCGTGGTCTTCGTGGCCGCGGGGCTGCACTGGGCCAGCACCTACCTGCTGGTCGGCGGCGTGGCGGCGCTGATCGTGGTACTCGCCGCGGTCTCGCGCTTCCCGACAAGCGGGGCCTCCCGGGAGGCCGTGCTGAGCAGTGAGGCTGACGAGGCCGCGGCGCCCACGCTTCGCTGGCCCGGGCCCGTGTGGCTGTGTATCGTCGCGCTCTTTCTCTACACGCTGGGCCAGAACAGCATGCTCTGGTGGCTGCCGAGCCACCTCGAGGCGGCACTGCCCATGGCCCGCGAAGAGGCCGGGAGCGTCGTCTCGCGCTACTGGACGGGTATGTTCTGCGGCCAGCTTCTCGTGGCCTGGTGGGTGCTGCGTCTGGGCGCCCGGCGCATGGTGCTGGCGAGCACCCTCGGTACCTCCCTCGGCTCCCTGCCCCTGTGGCTCGTGACCGCGCCGGCCTGGCTGCCCTGGCTGGCCTTTGCCTGGGGGCTTCTCAACTTCGGCCTGCTCAAGGTGACCGTCGCCTTCGCAAGCGACGCCGTCACCGTGCCCTCGCCGCGGCTCATCGCCGCGCTACTCTTTGGCGCCACCCTGGGGACGGCGGTGAGTCCGGCAGTCACCAGCGCCGTGGTGGCCACCGGCGGCGCACTGGCGGTGCTCCGCTTCAGTTCCTTTTGCTTTTTTCTCCTCGCCGTGTTGCTGGTATTCGCCCGGCGTCGAGTCGCGCCCGGTGCGGACAGCCCATGAGCATTGCCATTGTCGATTTCCAGGCCCCCGCCGCTGACCGCGCCTTCGTGCAGGCCCTGCGCGAAAGCGGTTTCGCGGTGCTGCGGAACCCGCCGCTGGACCCGGCCCGGCTCGCGCGCATGGATGCCGGGTGGCGGGCGTTCTTCCTCGGTGACGACAAGGCGCCCTGGCTCGCCGAAGAAAACCCCGTGTCCGGCAACACCACGGGCTGGATTCCTCTTGCGGTGTCGGAGACCGCCGTCGGCCATGGGGCAAAGGACCTGAAGGAGTTCTACCATATCGCTCCCGACGCCAGGCTGCCGCCGGCGCTCGCCGATGACGCCCTGGCTCATCTCGACGCGGTGCTGGCGCTCGGCGCGCGGCTCCTGGGCTGGGTCGATGCCTTCTGCCGTGACGTGCTGCCGCCGGCGCTGCACGGCCGCCTGGCCGGGAGCCTGTCCCGGGAGCACAGCCTGCTGCGCGTGCTCCACTACCCGCCGCTGGCCGGGGACGAGGCGCCCAGGGCCGTGCGGGCCGCCGCCCACGAGGACATCAATCTGCTCACGGTGCTGCCCGTGTCCCGGGAGCCCGGGCTCGAGATCCGCACCCGCGACGGTGGTTGGGAAGCGGTGCCCGGGGCCCCGGGGGACGCGATCATCAATGCCGGCGACATGCTGCAGGAGGCCACCGGCGGGGCGCTGCCCTCGACCACGCACCGGGTGGTGAACCCCCGGGATCCGGCGGCGAACGTCTCGCGCATCGCCATGCCGTATTTTCTTGCCCCGGATCTCGAACTGCGCCTGTCGCCGCGCTACACCGCGGGCGGCTACCTCCGCGAGCGCCTCGAACTACTGGCCCGGTAGCCGCCCCGGCTCACCGAAGCGGTGAGCCGGGGCGGCTCGCGCCAGGCTGTCCTGGTACAGCCGGCGGACGCCATCGGCGTCGACGGCGTGGGCGACGCGGCAGGCCGGCCTGCCGCGCCAGGCGTCCGACAGATAGCGCTCGGGGTGTTC
>CAYFVG010000174.1:4186-5430 GCA_964346365.1 uncultured Alteromonadaceae bacterium | reverse complement strand
CTGGAGACTTCCAGGGTCCGCCACATGGATGCCCCGAGGCGGAACACCTCGCCGGCCTGCAGCTCGAACACCATTTCCTCATCGAGCTCGCCCACACGATTCTTTGCCCCCTCACCGCCGAGGAGAAAAACACCGTACAGCCCCCGATCCGGGATCGTGCCGGCGTTGAGGATAGCCGTGCGCTGGGCACCGCGGCGTGCGGACAGGCAGTCCTTGATGCGATCCCAGGTAATGCGTGCCCGCAGGCCGGAGAAATCATCGCTCGGATAGCGGCCGGAGAGCAGGTTGAGCACCTCGTCGAAGGAGGCCCGGGGCAGCTCGGCGAAACAGGCGGCGCCGCGCACGGCGCGGTACAGGTCGTCCACGCCCCAGTCCTCCATCGCCACCATCGCCACGATCTGCTGGGCCAGCACATCGAGGGGGTTGCGCGGATAGGCCGAGGCCTCGACCTGACCGACCAGCATCTGCTTCGCCGCCGCCGCCGCCGACAGCAGGTCGCCGCGGTACTTGGGGAACACGATGCCCTTGGACACCTCGCCCACTCCGTGACCCGCGCGGCCGATGCGCTGCAGGCCGGAGGCAATGGACGGCGGTGCCTCGATCTGGATCACAAGATCCACGGCGCCCATGTCGATACCGAGCTCCATGGACGAGGTGGCGATGAGGGCGCGCAGGTCGCCGCGCTTGAGCCGGTCCTCGACATCGGCCCGCGTGTCCCTGGCCATGGAGCCGTGGTGAGCGCGGGCCAGATCCTCCTCCGCCGTGTCGTTGACCGCAGCCGCAAGACGCTCGGCCAGACGGCGGCTGTTGACGAAAACCATCGTCGAGCGATGCTCGCGGATCAGGCGCGCCAGGCGCGGATAGATCGCCGGCCAGATGGACGCCGGCACGGGCGAGGTCGCCGCGTTGCCGACGACGTTGAATTCGTCCGCCGGGGTCTCGGCCTGGTCGCCGAGGGGCATGCAGATCGTGAGTTCGAAGGGGCGCTTCTCCGACGCGTCGATGACCACGACGGGGCGCTGCTCGGGCCGGGCGCCCTCGCGCTCGACCTGGCAGCCGCCGAGGAGGCGCGCCACCTCATCCAGCGGCCGCTGCGTCGCAGACAGGCCGATGCGCTGCAGCCCGCCCTTGGTCGCCCGCAGCCGCTCAAGGCGCTCCAGAGACAGGAACAGGTGAGCGCCGCGCTTGGTCGCGACCATGGTGTGAATCTCGTCGATGATCACCGTCTCGACGCTGGCGAGGAT
>CAYFVG010000174.1:1256-4086 GCA_964346365.1 uncultured Alteromonadaceae bacterium | reverse complement strand
GTCGGCGCCGCGAAGGCCTCCGTGAACCAGCGCCGGGTGCAGGGATGAAACATATTACCGAGAGCGCCCTCTGCGCCGTCGCCGCTGCCCCTGCTTTTGCCTGCCGCTTCTGCCATGACCGATGTTACGTTGTGCGGCTGGCCACAGACTCATGCACCGCAGGAGGAAAGTCAGCCATTGTCCCAGCCCCTGCGACCGGTGCGGGATTTCGGGCGGGTATACCGCCGGCCGCCGTCGGTGTACATCTCGACCGGCGAGCCCGACGACCTCGAGACACGGTAAGCGTACCGGTAGGGAGACTCTCAGCCGCCATCGCCCATGAGCACCTTCGCTGCCAGCTCGCCCGACACCAGGCTCGGCGGCATGCCCGGACCCGGTACGGTGAGCTGCCCCGCGAAGTAGAGGCCGGGCAGCTTCTTCGACTTGAGTGGCGGCTTGAGCGGCCCGGTCTGCCGTAAGGTGTTGGCCATGCCGTAGGCGTTGCCCTTGTAGGCGCTGTAGTCGGCCTCGAAGTCGCGCATGGCGTAGGATCGACGCACCACGATTCGGTCGCGCAACGACGCGCCGACCCGCGCCTCCAACCGGTTCATCACCTGGTCGTAAAGCCTTTCCCGCTCGGCATCGGAGTCCTCGAGGCCAGGCGCCAGCGGAATGAGCAAAAAGAGGTTCGAGCACCCCTCCGGCGCCACCGACGGGTCGGTCACCGACGGCGCGCAGGCGTAGAAGAGCGGTGCATCGGGCCAGCGCGCGTCGTGGTAGACAGCGTCCATGTGGCGGTCCAGATCTTCGTCGAAGAAGAGCGTGTGGTGAAGCAGATCGCCCAGGTGTCCCTCCAGCCCGATGTAGTAGAGAAGGCTCGACGGACTCATCGCCCGCCGGTCCCAGTAGGCCTCATTGAACTGCCGGTAGCGCGCCGGTATCAACTCGCTCTCCACGTGGTGGTAGTCGGCCGAGGCGAGCACGGCGTCGGCGCGGCGTTCGCCCTTCGGCGTCTCCACGCCCACGGCCCGGCCACGCTCCACCAGAATCCCCTTCACCGGCTCGCCGAGCACGATCTCGACGCCCAGCCCCTCGGCTACCCGCACCATCGCCTTGATGATCTCGTGCATGCCGCCCTTCGGGTACCAGGTCCCCAGCGCCATGTCGGCGTAACCCATCAGGCTGTACATCGCCGAGGTCTTGTCCGCCGACGCGCCGAGAAAAAGCACTGGCCATTCCACCAGTCGCGCCAGCCGCTCATGAGCGAAGAAGTCGCGCGCGTACGAGGACATCGAGCGCAACATGCGCAGCCGAAAAAGCTCGCGCACCAGCCGCACGTCGAAAAACTCGAACAACGAAATGCTCGGCCGAAAGAGGTAATCGCCGAGCGCTTGCTCGTAGATGTAGCGTGTCTGCGAGATAAACCGATCGAGCGCGGCAGCACCACCCGTTTCGTGCGCCTCGAAGAGCTTCGCCAGGGCCGTCAGCCCCGCCGGGATATCCCAGCTATCGCCCCCGGGCCATATCACCTCATAGCTCGGGTCGAGCCGCACCAGCTCATAGAGGTCCTCGACCCGGTGACCCAGACCCTCGAAGAAGCGCTCGAAGAGGTCGGGCATCCAGTACCAGCTCGGCCCCATGTCGAAGCGGAAACCCTCTTCGGTGAAGGTACGCGCTCGCCCGCCGGCCTGGTCGTGACGCTCCACCACCACGACTTCGAAACCTCCCCTGGCCAGATGACATGCGGCGGCGAGTCCGGCAAAGCCGGCTCCAATCACGATCGTTTTCGGCATGGGACGCTCCCTATCGGCACACTGGCAATGATAGCCAACACCGCGTTGACTCATGCGCAATGAAAAATGATACTTGTCGACTAATTCAGTATGACCGGTCCAGCCCGGGGATACCGCACTACGCTGCCGCCGACAGAGCGACTCCGATCCGCCCGGCGGCAGGGCGCAGGACACGAGTCGAGCTGGATCGATTTCGGAGGCTCAAGCCATGACGGACCGCGAACTCCTCGAAGGCGACCCCGAGGCGCTGAATATCCTCGAATCGGTCCGCACCATCGCCATAGTGGGTGCCAGCGCGGACACCCGCAAGGCCAGTTATGCGGTCCTCGAGTGCCTCACCGAGGCCGGGTATGAGATCATCCCGATCAACCCCCGCCCGGGACTCGACGAGATCCGCGGACTGAAGGTATACCCTTCCCTGAAGGCAATCGACCGACCGGTCGACATGGTCGATGTCTTCCGACCATCGCCGGAGCTCCCTGATGTCGCCCGCGAGGCGGTGGCGATCGGCGCGAAGGTGCTCTGGTCGCAGCTCGACATCAAGAACGATGAGGCCGCGCGCATCGCCCGGGAGGCCGGAATGAGCGTGGTGATGGATCGTTGCCCCAAGATCGAACTGAACGCCGCGCGGTCCTGATGCGACACCCGGTGTCCGCCGAGCCGGGTCTCTACGTAACGCATTACGAAGACAAGAAAACGACAGACAGACACCAAAATCAATAGAGAAGGCATCGCCATGCAGTCACAACAGCACGTAGAACAGGACCCGATGGTCCTGCAGGAACACGTCGAGGACGGCATCCTGCGCCTGACGTTGAACGACATCCCCCGACGCAATGCCCTGTCCGACGCCATGATGATCCACCTGCACGAGGTGCTCGAACAGGCAGCGACCGATGATTCCGTACGCGTCATCATCCTGGCCGCCAACGGCCCCGCCTTCTGCGCGGGCCACGACCTCAAGGAGGTCACGGCCGCGCGCAAGGCACCCGATCGAGGTCGTGCCTTCTTCACCGAGATGATGACGCGCTGCTCCGGCGTGATGCAGGCCATCGTGA
>CAYFVG010000174.1:0-1156 GCA_964346365.1 uncultured Alteromonadaceae bacterium | reverse complement strand
GCCTTCTTCACCGAGATGATGACGCGCTGCTCCGGCGTGATGCAGGCCATCGTGAACAATCCGAAGCCGGTGATCGCCGAGGTCGCCGGCATGGCCACCGCCGCCGGCTGTCAGCTGGTCGCCAGCTGCGATCTGGCCTACGCCTCGCACAGCGCGCGCTTCGCGACGCCGGGGGTGCATATCGGCCTGTTCTGCTCGACACCGATGGTCGCGTTGTCGCGCAACGTCGAGAACAAATTCGCGATGGAGATGCTGCTCACCGGGGAGCCGGCCAACGCCGAGCATGCCGCGCAGATCGGCCTTGTAAACCGGGCCGTGTCGGACGATGAGTTGTCGGAATACACCCTGGGGATCGCGCGCAAGGTCGCCTCCAAATCCCGGATGACACTGGAGACGGGCAAGCAGGCCTACTATCGCCAGCGCGAGATGACCCTGGCGGAGGCCTACGAGTACACGTCGAACGTGATGATCGGTAATCTGCTCAAGCGCGACGCCGAGGAAGGCATCAACGCCTTCATCGAAAAGCGCAGCCCGCAGTGGTCGCACGAATAACAACGATCGCGAAGCGAAGCCATGACCAATCCATTCAATGTCGATCTCGATCGCAACCCGGGCAATTTCCAGCCGCTGACGCCGCTGACCTTCCTCGAGCGGGCGGCCACCGTGATGCCGGACCAGCTGGCGATCATTCACGGTGACCTGCGGTACACCTATGGCGAGTTCTATCGCCGTTCGCGTCAGCTCGCCTCGGTGCTATCGCAACAGGGCATGGGCCGTGGCGACACCGTCTCGGCGCTGCTGCCGAACGTACCGCCGATGCTGGAGGCACACCACGGCGTGCCGATGTGTGGTGCGGTGCTGCACGCGATCAACACCCGTCTCGATGCGCAGACGATCGCGTTCCAGCTGGATCACGCCGGCTCGAAGCTCCTGATCGTCGATCGTGAGCTCCTGCCGCTGGCGCGCAGGGCGCTCGAGCAGTCCGAGGTGGAACCGAAGCTCGTGATTTTCAACGATTCGCAGGTGCCCGCCAGCGAGGCATCGCCCTCGGAGGACCGCGATTATGAGGCGTTCCTGCAGCAAGGCGATGCGGCGTACCAATGGCTCATGCCCGAGGACGAATGGGACGCCATCTCGATCAGCTATACCTCAGGCA
>CAYFVG010000173.1:0-5433 GCA_964346365.1 uncultured Alteromonadaceae bacterium | reverse complement strand
GCAGGCAACGCCCAAAGCATTCGCTGCGCTCATGGGGCGGGCCCTGGCCGTAGCCTTCGTCAAAAGGCACAACGCGGCCAGCGGGCCGGGCTGGCGCGCCCTTAGGGAGCCCCGACGCGCAGCAACGGGGCTTCGACTTCGACAGGGGGGCGCCGCTAAAAGGTGTAGCTGAAACGCATACCGGCGGTCCGCGGACGGGCGGGACCGAAGGTATGCTGCGGATAAAGGAAGGCACCGTAGTCCGGACTGGACGCCGGTATGACGTCCCCGTCCGCGTAGGCGCCGTCGAACCAGTTCTGGTCCATGATGTTTTCCACGTAGGCGAGCACCGACCAGTTGTTCTTGCGGTAACCCAGCTGGAGATCCGCCTGGTTCACCATCGGAATCTCCTGGTAAACGATTGCCTCGCCGGGCCAGTCACCGCGGATTTTTTCTTCCCAGGTCCAGGAGAAAACGCCAAAGGCTTCGCCGCCGGCGAGCGGCATCGCACCGTCGATCACGGCGAAGGCCGTGAACTCGGGGGCCCAGGGAATGGAGTTCCCCTCGCAGGCGTCGGCCGAGCCCGTCAGGGTTTCGCCCACATCGCAGAAAGGCTGGATTTCCCGCGCTTCGGAGTCGAACCAGGCGCCACCGAAACGGGCGCTGAGATAGTCAGTAAGGGCAATACTGAACTCGGCCTCCGCACCCCAGCCATCGATCTCGCCGGCGTTGTCGGTAATGCTGCGCTGCGGCGCCAGCGGGTCCGGCCGCCGCGCCTGCAGGTCCTCGTACTGGTAGTAGAACGAGGTCAGCGACAGCTGGCTGCGGCCTTCGAAAAGTCGCGCCTTGTAACCAATCTCATAGGAAATGACCGATTCCTCATCGTAGTCACCGAGCGAACTCTCACCGGGAAGGGCGGCGCAGCGGGCATCCGCGTAGACACAGGCGGTGGCGGGGCCCTCGACCACGAAGCTGTCAAAACCACCGGGCTTGTAGCCGGTGGCAACACTGGCGAAGACGAGCGTTTCGCCGTTCGGGCGCCAATTGAGGATCGCCCGCCAGGTAATGGCATCCCAGTCCCGCTTGTCGGTGATCGGGCCCTCGGGAGTGATATACCCCGTCTGGACCTTGTTGTTCAGTATAGAGCCGTCCGGGCCGGGCAGGTCCAGCTGGGAAAACTCCTTCTCGTCGTAGTTGTAGCGTACGCCGACATTGGCCTCGAGCGTGTCCGTGAGCGCGTACTTGAGGTCGACGTAGGCCGAGTAGCCCTGGAACTTGCCCGCGATGCGGTTGAGATCGTTGGCAAGCCCTGAGGACGAGGGCGTCCACTGGTAGGTGCCGAAATAGTAATCGAGCACGTAGGCGTAGGCGCCGCCATAGTATTCGTTGTTGTAGAAGTCAAAGAGGTCGGCACAGGTGGCGTACCAGTAACCCAGACAGTAGGCATCCTCGCTTTGCTGACCGAGGAAGTCCGTGTCGATATCCTCTTTGTAATAGGACATACCGGCGTACCAGTCCAGGGGGCCCTCGGTGTTTGAGGTGAGCCGCAACTCCTGTTCGAAATATGTGCCCTCCTGATCCTGTCCGTAATTGAAGATAGTGAGCGGCAGACCGTCGAAATCCTCCACGTAATCGTATTCGTGGTCCTTGTAACCGGTGAGCGACGTGAAGGTCGCGAAACCTAGATCGACGTCCAGCAGGAACCCCGCCGACAGCGCCGTCGTATCGTCCCTAGGCTGCAGCGAGTTGTCGTTATTCACTGTGCGTGCGTCGTCAGAAAAAGCGATCGGCTCGCCGCCATTAATGCGCCTTGCGGCGACGTTGAAGGCAGGCCCCTGGCCCGTGGCGCGATAGACGGTGCCGAACTGCTCCCGTTCGTCGTACTCCAGGATAAGGTCGGCGGTAACGCGGTCTGTCTGATAGCGGGTCGTGATGCGCAGCGAGTTGTTGTCGTGGTAGATGAGATCATCACCACCGGCCAGATTGTCGACGTAGCCATCCTCCTCGCTGTGGAACGCGGCGACGCGGACGGCGAGCTTGTCGCTGATCGGCATGTTCACCGCACCCTCGAATACGAAGACCCCGCGCTCGCCCACGTCCAACTCCGCAAAACCCTCGGTCCGGTCAAGATTGGGCTTGGCCGTGATGACGTTGATCCCGCCCGCCACGGAGTTGCGCGCGAACAGGAAGCCCTGCGGCCCGCGCAGCACCTCCGAGCGCTCGACATCGTAGAGGTTGGATACGCCCGCCCCGGTGCGACCCTGGTAGAGACCGTTCTTGAACATGCTGATCGACGGGTCGCCGCCATTGCCGAAGTCAATGGTGCGGATGCCGCGCACACTGACGAAGTCGAGAAAGCTGTCCTTGGAATTACCGGAAATTCCCGGCGTGAACGAGATGAGGTCCTTGACGTCATTCAGGTTGATCTTGCGGATCTCGCTGCCGGACATGGCGGTGATCGCCAGCGGCACGTCCATGACCGACTCGGCGCGTTTTGTCGCCGTGACGACCACCTCTTCCAGTTCCTGAGCCTCGACGGACAGGGCAGTCGCACCGAGCATGGCGATGGACACCGCCTGCGGCAGCAGCCGCCGGCGGGCTCTCGGAGCGCTTGCGTCGACCGCGGCGTCGGGGGTTGAAGCTGGAACACTCATGGGAACCTCCTCGGTGGACCGTCGCACGCGGGCCCTGGGCATTTTGCGGAAACGTAGCGCGAGATGCCTATGGTGACAAGACCCTCTTACCATAGCGCAACGAGCGGACCGCGCTTCTCAGCCTACAGGGGGAAAATGCACGGCTTTGGTCTGCGGCGCACTGTCCGGGGGCAGAGCCGCTAGTGGGCCACGCGCCGCGTGGCCCACTAGGGCAGTGTCTCGGGGATCCCGGCGTCTGCCAGTGCCCGCCGCATGGGCCCGAGGGATTCCGCGTAGCGACGCCAGCGTCCGACCGAGCGGGTGTGCGCGGGCTGGCGCACCTGCACGACGCTGGCCGTGGTGACGGCCGCCTTCTGTTCGTGGAACGCGAGGCAGGCGTCCTCCCAGGGCAGTTCCAGGAAGGCGATGAGCGCGCGGGCATTGGGTTCGATGTCCGCCGCCGTGTTTTCGTAGGAAATGTCGAAAATGCGGTCGCCGAAACGGGCGCGCCAGGTCTCCATGAGCCGGAAATAGCGCGCGTGGTGACGCGCCATCTCTGCCTGATCGTAGGAGTGTGGGTAGGCGTCGGCGAAAAGCTGCTTGAAGCTGGCGAAGCAGGCGTCCATCGGGTCGCGCCGCAGATGGACGATTTTCGCCTTTGGCAGTGCCTTGAGGATCAGTGGGATGTACAGGTAGTTCGGCGGCAGCTTGTCGACGAAGCGCGGTGTGTCGCCCTGCATGGTCCGGGTGGTCTGCAGGTAAGCCCTGCCGAGCTGTGTCGGGTCGATCCCCGCGGCAAGCTCGGCGAGGCGCGCCGACTGCTGCCGCTGCTCCCGGTAGTCGCCGATACGCCGGATGGCGTGGCCGAACTGCTTCAGCTCGCCGGCCGAGTGCACCTGCGAATGGGCGGTGATAATGCGCTCCACCAGCGTCGTACCCGTGCGCGGCTGTCCCACCACGAAGATCGGCGCCGGGTCATCGTGGCCCTGCCGCCCGTCGTGCAGCCACGCCTCGGTGAAGGTGGCGGCGAAGGCTTCGTACATCTCGATTTCGCCCGCCTCGTCGAAGTCGAGGGTCTTGCGCCGCGCCGCGGCGCCCTGCGCAAAAGCAGGGAACGCGTGGTCCCAGTCCTCGAGGTCCTCGAGTTCTTTGCCGAGGGCATAACAGAGAAAGGCCAGGGCGCGCGGATGGTCTGCCTGACGAGCGATGAGTTGCTCGAGTTCCTCGACATGGGTCCGGTCTGTGGCCTTGCGCAGCCCGGAAAGCAGCCAGTGCGCGTTGGGGTGTCCCGGGTGCTGCGCCAGCACCCGGCGCAGCGCCGTCTCGGCCTCGTCGAGGCGGTCGAGGAAGGTGTGGTTGTTGGCCTGATTGATCAGGAAAGGCAGGCTGTCCGGCTCCTTCGCCAGGGCGCGACCGATCCAGCGCCCCGCTTCTTCCTGCTCGCCGAGCAGGCCGTGCACCGTGCCGATGAGGTCCAGTACCACCGGATTGTCGTCATTGTGCTCGACGGCTTTCGCCAGCGCCGCATCAGCCCGGGCCGGCTGACCGGCCTGCATGAACAGCCGCGCGAGATTTGCCCAGGCGGCGCCGTGGTCCGGCTGCAGCTTGGTAACGGAGCCGAACGCCTGCACCGCGTGCCAGGTCTGCTTGAGTTCCACGGCGACCAGGCCCACGAGGAAATGGCCCTCCGGAAGGTCCGGCTTTGCCTCGAGTACCCGCTTGCAGCAGGCTGCCGCCTCATTGAGGCGCCCCGCGGAGAGGTGCGCGAAGCCCTGGCGGCATACGTCCTGCATCCAGGGTTCCGGCGCGCTGCGCGCTCGCTCGTTCACAGCCATTACGCTCGCTACGCCGGCCGCTGTCCGCGCGCCCTGCGCCGCGCCCCGGCACGAGTATGGATTTTGCTTGCGATCATGGTGGCAGTATAGCGGTGGCGCGCACGCGCGGGCTATGCTCTGGCAAGGCAGGTGTACGGCCCGAAAGCCAAAGCGAGCGGGGACGAGCGATGACAAAAAAATCCGACAAGGCCCTCGGCATGCAGCAGCCGATCACCCGCCGGGACTTGCTCTACGACGCGATGGCATCGGCCCTCGCCGTGTCCCTGCCTGCGTCTCTCGCCGGCGCAGCGCCGGGCCCGGGGGCAGCGCGGCCGGAGGACTACCCTCCCGCGCAGACCGGCCTGCGCGGTTCACACCCGGGCTCCTTCGAAGCGGCGCACGCCCTCGCCCGGGAGGGCCGCTCCTTCGACAGCCCCCGCGACCTCGACGAAAGCTACGACCTGGTGGTGGCAGGCGCCGGCATCTCCGGGCTGGCGGCGGCACACTTCTACCGCGAGCGCTTCGGTTCCGATGCGCGGATCCTGCTGCTCGACAACCACGATGACTTCGGCGGCCACGCCAAGCGGAACGAGTTCCACCAGGCCGGGAGGATGCGCCTCTCTCTCGGCGGCACGCACAACCTCGAGTGGTGGAAATTCAGCGATACCGTGAACACCTTCCTCGACGCCCACGGCGTCGACATCGAAGCTATGCGCAAGCGGCGACAATTCCGCTACGGGCGGACCGCCCGGAACAGCCCGGCCATGTGGTTCGATGAAGAGACCTACGGCGTCAACCGGCTCGTGCCACGGTGCGACCTGGCCTTTCCCGGGCCGGGGCGCGAGGTGATCGATCAGCTACCGATTTCCCCGATCGGACGGGAGCAGCTTAAAGCCTTTTATACCCGGCGCGATAACGTCCTTGACGGCATGGGCGAAGTCGAGGCCGAGGCCTACCTGCGCTCCCTCTCCTACCCGGAGTTCCTGCAGCGCCACGGCGGACTGGAT
>CAYFVG010000172.1:0-5448 GCA_964346365.1 uncultured Alteromonadaceae bacterium | reverse complement strand
ACCAGCGACCAATTGGTTAAAAGCCAACTGCTCTACCAACTGAGCTAACGGCCCGGTAAGGGCCTCGGCGGGGCGCTTGCCCAGGCGCCGAGTGAGGCGCGTATCTTACGGAACTGGCGATAAAACTCAAGGACAAATTCAGCCCTCGTAATAGCGTGTCGGGTCCGCCACGCCGGCGGCGGCGAAACCCTCACGGCGCAGACGGCAGGCGTCGCAACGCCCGCAGGCGAGGCCATCGTCCGTGGCCTGGTAGCAGGACACGGTGAGGGCGTAGTCCACGCCGAGGTCGATACCCTTGCGGATGATCGCGCCCTTGCCCAGGTCCATGAGCGGGGCGCGGATGCGGATGCCGCCCTCTTCAACGCCCACGCGCGTCGCGAGGTTGGCTACGCGCTCGAAGGCGGCGATGAAGGCCGGGCGGCAGTCCGGGTAGCCGGAGTAGTCCACGGCATTTACCCCGATGAAGATATCGCGGGCGTCGAGCACCTCGGCCCAGCCCAGGGCGATGGCCAGGAACACCGTGTTGCGTGCGGGCACATAGGTGATCGGGATGCCCTCGCTGGCCGCCTCGGGCACGGCGATGGCAGCGTCCGTGAGCGCCGAGCCGCCGATGCTGTCGAGGTTCAGGGATACGACCTTGTGCTCGACGCCGCCAAGAGCAGAAGACACCTTTGCCGCGGCATTGAGCTCGGCGCGATGGCGCTGGCCGTAGTCGAAGCTGAGCGTGTAGCAGGCATAGCCCTCGGCCCGGGCCATGGCCAGCACGGTGGTGGAATCGAGGCCCCCGGAGCTGAGAATCACCGCGCGCTTGTCCACGGCCCTCAGCGCCCCGGCTCGTCGTTCCAGAGAAGCTTGTGCAGCTGCAGCTGCAGGCGCACCGGCAGTCGATCAGCGAGGATCCACTCGGCGAGTTCCCGGGCGTCCTGCTGGCCGTGGCTGGGCGAGAACAGCACGTCGCCCGCACGTCCGGTGAGCCGGTGCTCGTCCACCTTGAAGCGCGCCCAGTCGTAGTCGGCGCGGTCGCAGATCACGAACTTCACCTGGTCCTGTGCCGTGAGGTGCTCGATGTTGCCGTAGTCGTTGCGCGCCATCTCCCCCGAGGCCGGGGTCTTGAGGTCCAGCACCTTCACCACCCGTGGGTCCACGTCGCCCACGGGCATGGCGCCGCTGGTTTCCAGGGAGACCTCGTAGCCGGCGTCACAGAGCGCGGAGAGCAGGGGCAGACAGGCCGGCTGGGCCAGGGGCTCACCGCCGGTGACCGTCACATAGTGCGCCCCGTAGCCGGCGACGGTATCGAGCACGCGGGACAGCTCCCACAAATCTCCGCCGCTGAAGGCATAGGCGGTGTCGCAGTACACGCAGCGCAGGGGGCAACCGGTCAGGCGCACGAAGACCGTGGGAAGGCCCACGGTGCGCGCCTCGCCCTGAAGCGAGTGGAAGATCTCGGTGATGCGCAGCGTGGTCGCGCTGTCGTGGACGGCGGCGGTCATAGGCGGCGCCCGGCCCCTTCGGACTACAGATTCTGGTCGATGAATTCCCGGGCCAGCCCCGCGGCGGAGCTATCCGGATGCTGGCGGATCACCCGCTCCAGGAATTCCCGGGAGCGCTCCCGGTTGCCCTTGATGTAGTGCACGCGCCCCAGCTTGTAGAGAGCGTCGGGCTCCTTGCTGTTCCCGGGGTACTGGTCAAGGAGGAGCATGAAGGACTGCCGGGCCGCCTCCGGGTCCGGCGGCTGCAGCACCAGGTAGAGCTCGCCCAGCCAGTAGTGCGCGTTCGGTGCGTAGCGGCCGTCCGGAAAGCGCTCGAGGAACTGCTTGAAGGCGACGACCGCAGAGTCGAACTCCTGGTTGCGCACCAGAGCGTAGGCGGCACGGTAGGCATCGCCCTCCCCCGGCTGCTCGGCGACTTCGCTCCTGCCAGCGGCGGTGGGCGTACTGGTCACGGAGCCGCTGCCAACACTGCCGCTGGTCGGGGCGCTGCCGCCGGCCAGGCGCCGGTCTAGGTCGAGGTAGCGCTCGAGGCTCTGTTCCTTCAAGCGGCGGATTTCGTAGGCCTGCTCCTCGACCTTGCCGTTCAGCTGCATCACCTCCTGCTGCAGCCGCTGGAGCTGGATAAAGAGGTTGCCGATAGTTTGCTCGCGGCCGTCGGCAGGGTCCGGGGCGCGGCTGACCGCGGCCGGCGCGGCGTCGCTGTCGAGCCCGTAGCTGCGCGCAGGCCCCGGCTGGCTGCTACCCGTGCTGCTGCCGGCGCGCGCGCGCTCCGCCTCAACGTCGATGTAGTCCTGCGCCTGGACCCCAAAGGAAACCGGGCCAGCCACAAGGGCCAGCCCGGTCAGGACCCGCTTGAGTAGCACCTGCCGCATGCGCTATCCGCTGCGGGTTACTTGACCAGCTCCACGCGGCGGTTCTGCGACCAGTTCGCTTCGCCGGACCCATAGGCGACCGGCTTTTCCTCACCGTAGCTGATGGTCTCGATGCGGTAGCTGGCGATGCCGTTGACGACCATGTAGTCGCGTACGGCATTGGCCCGGCGCTCGCCGAGGGCCATGTTGTAGTCGCGGGTGCCGCGCTCATCGGTATGGCCCTCGAGGCGGATGCTCTCGTCGTTGGTCTTAAGGAGTGCGATATGAGCGTCCAGTGCCTGCTGTGCTTCCGCCTTGAGCACGGAGCTGTCGAAGTCGAAGTAGAAGACGGTACCGGCGGCCATGGCGGCCTGCTCAAGTGCGCGCTGCTCGGCCGCGGCGGCTTCAGCGGCCCGGCGGCGCTCGGCTTCGCGCGCTGCTTCAGCGGCGGCAACCTCGGCCTGGCGGGCAGCCTCGGCGGCAGCCTCGTCTTCCTTGCTGCCGGAGCCCGAGCAGGCAACGAGGAACGCGGCGGTGAACAGCAGGGTCAGTGCCTTGCCGGCGACTGGGAGTTGTTTCATAGCGGTAATCCTTCCCTTCGTATCGTTTTATCAAAGCGATGCGCTGTCGGGCGCTTACTGGCTGATGTACGGCGACCACGCCGGCTCCCGGACATCCCCGGTTCGGGCCGGCAGGCGGAACTTCACACCAGCGTCGACGGACACGGCGGACAGGATGCCACGACCCCCGGACTTGGTAGCGTACAATACCATAGAGCCGTTGGGGGCGATACTCGGACTTTCATCCAGGTCGGTACTGGTGAGCACGTGCAGCCGCTCCGTCACCAGATCGTGGATGGCGATATGGAACTGCCCGTCCTGCTGGTGCACCAGGGCCACATTGCGGCCGTCCTGGGCGACCCGGGCGCGGGCGTTATAGACGCCCTCGAAAGTGACTCGGTCGGTGATCCCGGATTGCAGATTGTACCGGTAGATCTGCGGCCTCCCGCCCCGATCGGAGGTGAACAGCAGCGATTTCCCGTCCGGCATCCAGGTCGGCTCCGTATCGATCGCGTAGTGACGCGTGATGCGCTTAAGGCGCTTGCTGGCGAGGTCGAGCAGGTAGATGTCCGGGCTGCCATCCTTGGACAGCACGAGGGCCAGCGTATTGCCGTCCGGCGACCAGGCCGGGGAGCTGTTCAACCCCCGGAAGTTGGTCAACTGCTCCCGGGCCCCGGTACTCAGATCCTGGCGGAAGACGGCCGGCCGGCCGGTCTCGAAGGAGACGTAGGCGACCTGGCTCGCGTCCGGCGCCCAGGTCGGCGCCAGCACCGGCTCCCGGGACTCCAGCAGCACGATGGGCCGGGCGCCGTCGCTGTCGGCGAGGGTGAGCCGGTAGTAGTCCTTGCCGCCGGGGTTGCGGGTCACGGAGACGTAGAGCAGGCGCGTGGCGAAGGCCCCGGGGATGCCCGTAAGCCGCTCATAGATCGCATCGGACACCCGGTGGGCGAGCATCCGCGCCTCGTTAACGGGCCCGGTGACGGTCCCCGAGGTCACCTCCCGCTGGCGGTTCACATCGTAGAGCGCGTAATCGATGCGCAGCGCCTCAGCGGCGCTGGCGCGGCCGACGAGCAGGTACTCGGTGCCGATGGCGCGCCAGTCACGGTAGAAGATCTCGGCCTCACTGCTCGGGAGGCTGAGCATGTCGCCGCGATCGACGGGGGCGAACTGGCCGCTGCGGGCCAGGTCCCCCTGCACTACTGCGGCGATATCCTCAGGGATGGCGCCGGGGCTGGCGAAGGGCACCACGGCGATCGGAGTCGGATCGTCGACCCCCTGGGTGATCTCGATGACCAGCTCCGCGCGCACGGCGAGCGGCGCGAGAAGGGCCAGGGCGAAGGCAACAGCAAGGCAGGCAACACGGCTCAGGGTGATCATCAGTAGCGAAGGTCCTCGGGTCTGAACAGGAGGCGGAAGCGCCGGAAGGTCTTTTCAAATTCGCGGGTCGGCAGGTTGGCAAGCTCCGGGAAGCGCTCCGCCTTTTCCACCGCCAGCACCGCCGAACGGTCGAAGGCCGCGCTGCCACTGGACCGGAGCACGGTCACGTCGACGATCTCGCCGGTGGGCACGAGCTGCACGGCGAGCAGCGCCTCCATGCCATTGCGCGCGCTGGGCGGGCGGCTCCAGTAGCCGATCACCGTGCGCTGGATCAGCGCTGCATAGCTCGCCGCCATCTCGTCGGCGGTCACGGCCACGCGCGCCGCGTCCTCGTCGGCCACCGCCGCCTCGAGCTCCTTGCGGGTGAGTGCGGCCAGCTGCTCCGCGCTCATGCGCTCCACCTCGCGCGGCGCCGGCTCGGGCTTCGGCTCCGGCCGCGGGGCGGGCTTCTCGCTGGACTTTGCGGGCTCCGGTGCAGGCTGTGCCCGGGACTGCGCTTTCGCCTTCCGGGGCTGTGACTGCGTGGCCGACTTCGGGGTGGCCCGGGGCCCGGCCTCGGGTTCCGGTGTCGGCGCCGGGCGCAGCTGGTCCAGCGTGACCAGCTTCGCCTCGATAATTTTCGGGGTAATCGTCCGCGCCTCGATGGTGCGGTCCGGCTGCCACTCCCAGCGCGCGACCAGGGCGAGCAGCAGCAGCCCGTGCAGCAGCACCGTGGCCGCAGCGGGCAGCAGCCTGAGCAGCGGACTCTCCGGGGCCGGCAGCGTGCTCACAGCGGCTCTTCCGTCACCAGGCCGACGCCGGGGGCGCCGGCCTCCTGCAGGGCCCCCATGAGGGTGACCACCTCGCCGTAGGGCACCGCCTCGTCACCCCAGACGAGCACCGGCTTTTCCGGGCTCCGGCGCATGACGGCGCCCACGCGCTGCTGGATCGTGGCCAGGGAGACCGGGCGCTCCCTGTCGCCACCGACGTTGAGGAAGAACTGACCGGCGCTGTTCACGGAGACGATCAGCGGCTCGCTGTCCTGGTTGTCCACCGGCTCTGCCGCCGCGTCGGGCAACTCGACCTTCACCCCCTGCATGAGCATGGGCGCGGTCACCATGAAGATAATAAGCAGTACGAGCATCACGTCGATGTAGGGGACGACGTTGATCTCGGCCATGGGCCGGTGCT
>CAYFVG010000171.1:0-5597 GCA_964346365.1 uncultured Alteromonadaceae bacterium | reverse complement strand
GCCCCCAGTCGCTCCACGATATTCGCTTGGTGGGGGCATCCGCCCGCATCCGCCCCTACCGCTACGGAAGTACGCGAGGCGCAAGGAGCGAGTGCGGACCACTTCTCTCAGCCTTGCCCGGCCGGGACGCTCCGCATTTCGCGCTTTGTGAGAGAGGTATCCCGCACTAACCCCCTGCGTCTCGCGTACTTCCAGGGCGGTAGGGTCGGATGCTGGAGAGCGCCCCCACCAAGCGAATATCGTGGAGCGACTGGGGGCGCTCTCCAGCATCCGACCCGGGATACCGCGATGAGCGACTATGATTGTGTAGCGTCCCGGCCGGGAAAGGTTGAACGCAGAACCCCCACTCACTCGGGAAATTCAGGCCCAGGCAAGAAAACGCGACGCCCGGTTCTCGTCAGCCGCCCCGCCCTCAGCTGCCCAGCTGGGCGGCGACCTCGGCGGCGAAATCGACATCCTCCTTCTCGATACCCTCACCCACCTCGAAGCGGCTGAAGCCGACCACGGCGGCACCGGCGGCGGCGACCAGCTTGCCGACGCTGGTGTCCGGGTCCTTGACGAAGGGCTGCTCGACCAGGCTGTTCTCGGCGAGGAACTTCTTGATACGGCCGCCGATCATCTTTTCAACGATCTCCGGCGGCTTGCCGGACTCCAGGGCCTGTGCCGTGTAGATTTCCTTCTCCTTGTCGACCATTTCCCCCGGCATGTCGTCCGGGGAGACAACCCGCGGGTTTACCGCAGCCACGTGCATGGCGACGTCGCGGGCCAGGTCCTGATCACCGCCCTTAAGCTGCACCAGGACCGCAATCCGATTGTTGCCGTGGACGTAGGAACCGACCACGCCGTCACTGGCCTCGAGGATCGAGACCCGGCGCACGCCGATATTCTCACCGATCTTCTGTACCAGGCTTTCCCGGGCCTGCTCCAGGGCGCCGTCCATGAGGGCGGCGACATCGTCCTGGCGCTCCGAGAAGGCCTTGTCCAGAACGCTGTCAACGAAGCCGAGAAAACTGCCGTCGCGGGCGACAAAATCCGTTTCACTGTTGACCTCGAGGAGCACGCCATAGCTGCCGTCCTCGGCCAGGCGGGCGGCAACCACGCCGTCAGCGGCGGTACGGCCCGCCTTTTTGGCCGCTTTCATACCGCTGGACTTGCGCAGCTCCTCGATCGCCTTTTCAACATCACCATCGGCGGCGGCGAGGGCTTTCTTGCATTCGAGCAGGCCGAGCCCGGTCCGCTCCCGAAGTTCCTTGACCAATGCTGCAGACATTGCAGTTCCTCCTGCGGTGTCGGCCCGGTGACATCGGGCCGGTCAAATCGATACGGGCCCGCCCGGCGATGCCGGCGGGCCCGTGCTCTGTACCGTGCTGGCGGGCGGGCTTCGCCGGCTGGCTCAGCCCGCGGCGGCGCTTTCGGCGGCTTCGGCGGCACCGCCGTCTTCAGCGGCAGCTTCTTCTTCGACGAATTCACCGGCGGGGACGGCCTGGCCGGCCTCTACACGGCCGGCGATGCAGGCATCGGCGACGGTCGTCACGTAGAGCTTGACGGCGCGGATCGCATCGTCATTGCCAGGGATTACGTAGTCAATGCCGTCCGGGTCGCTGTTCGTGTCGACGATACCGATGACCGGAATGCCGAGCTTGTTGGCTTCGGTGATGGCGATGCGCTCGTGGTCCACATCGACAACGAACAGCGCGTCCGGCAGGCCGCCCATATCCTTGATGCCGCCGATGCTGCGCTCGAGCTTGTCCATGTCCCGGGCTCGCATGAGCGCTTCCTTCTTGGTCAGCTTGGCGAAGGTGCCATCGGCCTGCTGGGCCTCGAGCTCGCGCAGGCGTTTGATGGACGCGCGGATGGTCTTGTAGTTGGTGAGCATGCCGCCCAGCCAGCGGTGGCTGACGTAGGGCATGCCGGCGCGCTCCGCCTGCTCCTTCACAATCCTGCCGGCGGCGCGCTTGGTGCCGACAAACAGGATCTTGTTCTTGTTGCCGGCCATGCTCTTGACCAGCGCCAGCGCCTCGTTGAAAGCGGGCACCGTGTGTTCGAGGTTTATGATATGGATCTTGTTGCGGGCGCCGAAGATGTACTGATCCATCTTCGGATTCCAGAAGCGGGTCTGGTGCCCGAAGTGCGCACCGGCCTGCAGCAGGTCGCGCATGCTTACCTGGGACATGGTAGATACCTTTTCCGTGGGTTGGGTCCTCCACATGCCCCCGGCACCAAACCGCTTTCGGCGGCACCCTGATGCGGGTTGCGACATGTGTGCGAATTAGCCGCCGGTTCGCGGCGCGCAGTTTATAGCACAGCCACCACGGAAAGGGAAGCCGGCATCACCAGCTGGCATCAAAATTGCGGCGAGCTTGCGCACGTCGATGGTGCCGCGCGCGGCGATCCCGCCGCGGCTGCGCCGCGGCAGGTTGTTACCGGGCCGGGTTACCATGCGCTATAATTTACGGCCTTTATTCCCGGCGCGGTGGCGCACACCGGGACCCTCCCATTGCAATGGATGACCCATGGCTGTCTCTATCAAGTCGGCGGAAGAGCTGGAAAAAATGCGCGTGGCGGGGCGCCTCGCGGCGGAAGTGCTGGAGATGATCCGGCCACAGGTGGTCCCCGGCGTCACCACGGGTGAGCTCGATCGTATCTGTCACACCCACATCACCGAGGTCCAGGGGTGCATTCCCGCGCCGCTGAACTACCACGGCTTTCCCCGATCCATCTGCACCTCGGTGAACGATGTGGTCTGCCACGGCATACCCAGCGACAGCAAAAAGCTGAAAAAGGGCGACATCATCAATATCGATGTCACGGTCATCAAGGATGGCTACCACGGCGATACCAGCATTATGGTCCCGGTCGGCGACGTGCCGCCTCACGCCGAGCGCCTGGTGCGTATCACCCAGGAGTGCCTCTACCGGGCCATCGACATCGTCCGGCCCGGCACCTGCCTCGGGGATATCGGCGAGATCATCCAGCAGCACGCCGAGGGCAATCACTACTCCGTGGTGCGCGAGTACTGCGGCCACGGCATCGGCCAGGGCTTCCACGAAGACCCGCAGGTGCTGCACCATGGCCGCAAGGGCACCGGTATGGAGCTGGAGCCCGGTATGACCTTCACCATCGAGCCCATGATCAACGCCGGTCGCCGGCACACGCGCCTCAACCAGCACGACGGCTGGACCGTCACCACCCGCGACGGCCGGCTCTCGGCGCAGTGGGAACATACGCTCGCGGTCACCGAGGATGGTTGCGAAGTCCTCACGCGCCGCAGCGAAGAGCCCTTCTAGCCGGACCTGCATGCCAGCGAGTACTGCATAGACCATGGCAACGCTTGCCGAACACCTGTTCGATAGCGAGGCGTTTTCGCGCCGTGCCGAGGCCGATGGCCTGGTGGTGGCCGGGCGCGAGGCACTCGCCACAAGCAACGCCGCTCTGGACGCCGCCTTCAGTGCCGGCGAGCCCGCCGGTGCGCTGATCCACGGCCGGGCCCGCTTTATGGACGGCCTGCTCACCGAGCTCTGGTCCCGGGTCCACTGGGGGTCGGGGCCGCTGGCGCTGGTCGCCGTGGGCGGCTACGGCCGCGGCGAGCTGCACCCGCATTCGGATATCGACCTCCTGGTGCTCCACGGCGACGACGACGCCGTGCCGGAGGTGGCCGTCGAGCGCTTTCTGACTCTGCTCTGGGACCTCGGGCTGTCTTTGGGGCACAGCGTCCGCAGCGTAGCCGAGTGCACCGCGCGGGCGCGGAAGGACATCACCATCCTCACCAATCTGCTCGAGGCCCGCCTTCTCACCGGTGACGCCAGGCTCCTCTCGGCGTTGCGCGAGCGCACCGGCACCGGGCACATGTGGAGCGCCCGCGCCTTCCTCGAAGCCAAGCGCGAGGAGCAGGAGTCCCGCCACGGCAAATTCGCCGACACCGAGTACAACCTCGAACCGAATGTGAAAAGCTCCCCCGGGGGTCTGCGCGATCTGCAGCTCATCGGCTGGCTGGCCCAGCGCCACTTCGGCTGGAGCAGCGTCGAAGAACTGGCGGCCAACGGCCTGCTCACGGAGGAGGAAGCCCAGATCCTCCTGCGCGGCCGCGAGTTCCTCTGGCAGGTGCGCTACGCCCTGCACCTCCTCACCGGCCGCGAGGAAGACCGGCTGCTCTTCGAACACCAGCGCGAGCTCGCCCGCCAGTGGGGCTTCAAGGACGACGAGAAGCTCGCCGTCGAAAAGTTCATGCAGGTCTACTACCGCTGGGCCCTCGCCCTCGCCCAGCTGAACGAATTGCTGCTGCAGACCTTCGACCAGGCCATTCTCGGCACGGACAGCGAGGACGACGTCGAGGTCATCGACGACAGCTTCGAGATCCGCAACGGCTACATCGCCGCGCGGCGTCCGGACCTCTTCAGCGAGCGTCCGGGGGCCCTGCTCGAGGTCTTCCACCGCGCCGGCAGCAACCCCGCCATCAAGGGTATTGCCGCACCGACGATCCGGCTCATTCGCGAACACCGGCACCTGGTGGACGACGACTTCCGCGCCGACCCGGCGAACCGGGCGCTGTTCCTCGACATCCTGCGCTGTCCGCACCACATGACGCGGCAGCTGCGGCGCATGGCCCGCTACGGCATCCTCGGCAATTACCTGCCCGCCTTCGGACGCATTGTCGGCCAGATGCAACACGACCTTTTTCACACCTACACGGTCGACGCGCACACGCTGCAGGTGGTCGAAAACCTGCGCCGCTTCCAGCGCCCGGAGAGCGACGAGCGCTTCCCGGTGACCGGCCGGGTGGCCCGGCGCCTGCCGAAGCTCGAGCTGCTGTATATTGCCGGTCTCTACCATGACATCGGCAAGGGTCGCGGCGGCGACCACTCGGAGCTCGGCGCCGTGGACGCGGAGCTCTTCTGCCGCGACCACGGCCTCAGCCGCCGGGATACAGAGCTGGTGAGCTGGCTGGTGCGCAACCACCTGCTCATGTCCGCCGTGTCCCAACGCAAGGATATCTCGGACCCGGACGTGATCCAGCAGTTCGCGCGCCACGTCGGCACCCAGGAGCGTCTCGACTACCTGTTCACGCTCACCGTCGCCGACATCACGGGCACCAATCCCAAGCTCTGGAACGCCTGGCGCGGCAGTCTCCTGCGCCAGCTCTACGCCGAGACCAAGCGGGCCCTGCGCCGGGGCCTCGACAACCCTGTGGACAAGGCCGAGTGGATCGATGAGACCCGCCGGGCCGCCATGGAGACGCTGGAGTACCGGGGCTTCACCGAAGACGAGCTGGAGGCGCTCTGGGCGGACCGCGGCGAGGATTACTTCCTCCGCGAGCGCGCCGAGGACATCGCCTGGCACACGGAGGCCATCGCCGGGCACCACGACCGGGAGCAGCCCCTGGTGCTGGTGCGCAATTCGGTCGAGTCCAGCGTCGCCAACACCACGCAGATCTTCATCTACGCGCGCAGCGACAAGGGCACCTTTCCGCGTATCTGCGCGGAACTCGAGCAGCTGGACCTGAGCATCCACGACGCCCGCGTTTACAACGGCAGCGACGGCATGAGCCTCGACAGCTTCTACGTCCTCGACTCCAGCGGCGCGCCCCTGGAGGGGGAGGC
>CAYFVG010000170.1:0-5601 GCA_964346365.1 uncultured Alteromonadaceae bacterium | reverse complement strand
GGGCGAGGCCCACGGTCACGTCGACATCGTCGGCGCGGCTCTGGCGGGCGAAGGCGTTGACGATCTCGGCGGTGAGCAGCGGGTGGTCGGCGGTAGTCAGGAGCACCGGCTCTTCTGCCGGGATATCCTGCATAACCTCGTAGGCGCTGGTGCTCGGGGACGGCCGCGGCGGCCGCCACTCCGCGGCGCCGCTGTCGATGCACGCGACCAGCGCCGGCGACCGGTCCACCGCCTCCAGGTCGGGGCCGGCGAGCAGCACGCGACCGATGGTCCGGGCCTCGCCGAGGGCGCGCAACACGCGCAGCACCATGGGTTCGCCGCCGAGGTCCAGGAGCGCCTTGGCGCCGGCCCCGGAGCGCTCCGCGAGGGCGTCGTTCTTGCTGCGGTCGCCGGCGAGGACGATGGCGGTCATGGGGTCTTGGCCGGGGTCGACGGGCATGGGGCTCAGAGATCCTTCTCGTAGACGCGGTAGCGCTTGTACGCCTCGCCGCCGATGGTTTCGATGATGTTGCGCATGCCGGCATTGTCCTCGAGGATCCAGCCCAGCTCCACCTCGGTGACGCCGCGGCGATGGAGGGCAGTGCGTACCGCGTCGATGACCATGAAGGCCAGCGTGGGGCCGAGGCGCGAGTGCTGGTAGGCCCGGGTCACGCCCATGAGGGGCACCCGGGCGCTCTTTACGCCGCTGACCTTGAGGCGCCAGAGGAGCCTGAGCCAGCCGAGAGGCAGCAGCCGGCCATCGAGATCCCGGGCCGCCTCGTTGAGGTTGGGCAGGGCGACGATAAAGGCCACGGCCTCGCCGTCCACCTCCGCGAACTGGATGTAGTCCTCGGGCAACAATTTTGCCAGGGTGCTGACGGTGTCTGCCCAGCCGGCGGGGTCGAGGGGCGCGAAGCCCCAGTTGTTCGCCCAGGCGTCGTCGAAGATGCGGCGCATGGTCTCGGCCTCGGCGGCCAGCTCGCGCCGGCGCAGGCTGCGGATGGTCACGCGCCGGGAGGCCCGCTCGGCGAGCCGGGTCATCACCCTCGGCGCCTCGAAGTCCGGGCGCGTGCGGTAGGCGAGGAGGTCCTTCACGCCCGCGAACCCGGCGTCCTTCAGGGCCGCGTCGTACCAGGGCCGGGCGTGGCCCATGAGCACCGCCGGGGGCGTGTCGAAACCGTCGACGAGCAGGCCGACCTCCTCGTTAATGTGCAGATTGAGGGGGCCGCGGACCCGCGCCTTGCCCTCGGTGCGCAGCCAGGCCGAGGCCGCGGCCACCAGCGGCGCGACGGCATCCGGCCGATCGGCCTCGAGCATGCCGAAGTAGCCGAGGGCCGGATCGCGCTCCAGGCTGTCGATTTGGGCCGTGATCCGGCCCACGGGCCGGTCGCCGGCGAGCGCCAGCCAGCCCTGCCAGCGGGCGTGGCCGGCGTAGGGGCTCTTCGGCGAAAAGCGCTGGCGCTGCTCAAACGCCAGGGGCGCGATAAAGCAGGGGTCGTCGGCGTAGAGCTGCCGCGGCAGGGCAATAAAGCGGTCGAGGTCGCGACGACCCGCGAGGGGCACTACGGCCAGGGACCGGTCACCCGCCTGTGTCTGCTCGCTCAAAATCCCCTCCCGTGGCCTGGCGACGGCGAGTATACCCGCCGGCAGGGCGCATTGCCGCCGCTGCCGGAACTTTCCGGGCGCCGGGGTTGTCCACAGAATCGTCACGACTTAGCCGGCGCCTGCCGGCCGTGCCGGCTTTGTTTGAACCGGCTTTGGCGCAAATTTGGCGCGACTTTGGCGCTAAGAGGGGGCTCCCGTTCCGTCGGGGAAGCTCATAAATCGCTTCCCCGGGGTGAGATAGGTTATTGAACGGCTTGGTATTATTTCCTGTTTCCGCGCCACGGCGGAATGCTAACATCCCTACCTCGTTGGACGTGTTGTGACGTTACGCTCCCCGGGGAGCGCAGCGGCAGTGGGATATTGAGGGTGATGACGGCAGCGCGTAGCGGCG
Organism: uncultured Alteromonadaceae bacterium; assembly: GCA_964346365.1. Lineage (GTDB taxonomy): Bacteria > Pseudomonadota > Gammaproteobacteria > Pseudomonadales > Halieaceae > Pseudohaliea. The sequence goes on along the minus strand of CAYFVG010000170.1, from coordinate 3,626 downwards.
GTGCCTCCGCAAGCGTGCCGCGACACGGCGTCAAGACCGAAGGGAGACCGATCGTTGCACATTACAGCCACACCCACCGAACACACGCTGCCCTTCCGGCCGGCCGACTTCGCCACCTTGACGGAGGCCCTGGATTACGCCGCACGGGGGGACACCGGCTGTAACTTCTTCAACGGCCGCGGGCGCATCTACGACCGCGTGACCTACCGGCAGCTGCGCGAACAGGCCCGGGAACTCGCCCTGCAGCTCCTCGGCCTCGGCCTCGCCCCCGGCGACCGCGTCGCGCTGGTCGCCGAAACAGACCCCCACTTCGTGCGTTTCTTCTACGCCTGCCAATACGCGGGCCTTATCCCCGTCGCGCTGCCGGCGTCGGTGAAAGTCGGCGCTCACGAGGCCTATGTGGCCCAGCTGCGACGGCTCCTGGAGGCCAGCGACGCCCATGTGGCCGTGGCATCCGAGGGCTATCTCGGCTTCGTCGAGGAAGCGAGCGAAGGCCTGGCCACAAGCATGGTCGCGACCCCGGAGGTTTTCTACGACCTGGCCGTGCCGTCCCTGGAGCTGCCGACCGTCAAGGCGGACGACATCGCCTACCTGCAGTACACCTCCGGCAGCACGCGCTTCCCGCGCGGCGTGATCATCCGCCATCGCACCGCCATGGCCAACCTGCACGGCATAGTCGCTCACGGTCTGAACATCACGGGCGCGGACCGCCTCATGTCCTGGCTGCCCTTCTACCACGACATGGGCCTCGTGGGCTTTGTGCTTACGCCGGTGGCCGCACAGATCTCCGTCGACTACCTCGATACCCGCGACTTCGCCATGCGGCCGCGGCAATGGCTGACGATGATGACCCAGTCGAAGGCCACCATCGCCTTCGCCCCGAGCTTCGGCTACGACCTCTGCGCCCGCCGCGTGCGTCCCGGCGACATCGCCGAGTACGACCTCAGCCACTGGCGCGTGGCCGGCATCGGCGCCGAGATGATCCGTCCGCAGACCCTCGAGCACTTTGCCGATATGCTCGAGCCCGCCGGCTTTGACCGGCGCGCCTTCGTCGCCTGCTACGGCATGGCCGAGTGCACCCTCGGGGTGAGCTTCTCACCGCTGTCGCAGGGCTACAGCACGCACTACATCGACAGCGACCATCTGGCCGATCGGCACGAAGTCGTGCTCATGGACCCGGGCGAGACCGAGGGCCGCGGCCGCCACTTCGTCAATTGCGGCGCCCCCCTGCCCAGCTTCGAGGTCGAGGTGCGCGACGAGGACGGCAACGCCCTGGCGGACTGGCAGAGCGGCGTTATCCACCTGCGCGGCCCCAGCGTGATGTCCGGCTACTTCAACCTGCCGGAGGAAACAAACCACGCCCTCTGCGGCGACGGCTGGCTCAACACCGGCGATATCGGCTACCTCGCGGACGGCGTGCTCACGATCACCGGCCGCAAAAAAGACCTCATCATCATCCACGGCCGCAACATCTGGCCGCAGGACCTCGAGCACCTCGCCGAGACGCAGCCGGAAGTGCGCATCGGGGATGCCCTCGCCTTCTCCGCCCCGGATCACGAGGACGAAGAGATGTGCGTGCTGGTCGTGCAGTGCCGCGAGCGCGACCCGAACCGGCGCCACAGCCTGGTACGCCGCCTGACCGCGATCATCCGCAGGGAGCTCGGCCTCGACTGCTACGTCGAGCTGGTGCCCCCGCACTCGCTGCCGCGCACCTCCTCCGGCAAGCTGTCCCGCGCCAAGGCGCGGCTGGACTTCATCGCCGCGCACGACGAAGAGCGCCTGAACGCGGTCGCCGAGGAATTGCGCGTTCGGGTGGCCACGGCCTGAGCGCTCCCTCCGGGCCGGCAGCCGGGTCGATAGCCGGGCCGACGCCCGGGGCCCGCATCGTCCTTACCGGCGCCACCGGCTTCATCGGCCGCAATCTCGCCCTGACCCTCTGCCACCGCGGTCACCCGGTGCGCGCCCTCGTGCGCCGGCCCGGCAGTGCCGGGAAACTGGCCGCGGCCGGCTGCGAGCTGGTCCGCGGCGACCTCGACGACCGGGAGGCCCTGCAGGCGCTCGTCCGCGACTGCCGCTACGTTGTGCACCTCGCCGGCGCCGTCCGCGGCGCCCGCTACGGCGACTTCCACCGCGTGAATGTCGCGGGCAGCCGCAACCTCTTTCTTGCCCTCGCCGGCGAGCCCACGCCGCCGCGGCTGCTGTTCTTTTCCTCCCTCGCCGCCCGCGAGCCGCGCCTGTCCTGGTACGGTCGTTCGAAGAAGGAGGCCGAGGACGCCCTGCGGGAGACCGCGGTCAGCGCCCTGCCCTGGACCATCCTGCGGCCGCCGGCGGTCTACGGCCCCGGCGACCGGGAGCTCCTGCCCCTGCTGCGCACCATGGCCCGGGGCATCGCGCCCCTGCCCGGCGCGGCGGCGTCCCGGGCCTCGCTGCTGCACGTGGACGACGCGGTGAGCGCCACCCTCGCCTGCCTCGGCGCGGACGGCGCCCTCGGCGAAACCTTCCCGCTGCACGATGGCCGCGAGGGCGGCTACAGCTGGCGCGACATCGCCGGGGCCGTGGCCCGGCTCCGGGACCGCCGGGTGCGGCTGCTGCCCCTGCCCCGGCTGCTGCTGGACGTCGTGGCCGGCGGCAACCTGGCCGCCGCCCGTCTCCTCGGTCGCTCGCCCATGCTGACGCCGTCGAAGCTGCGGGAGCTGCGCCACCCGGACTGGGTGGCGGACAACGCCGCCATCACCGCGGCCACGGGCTGGCGCCCGGCCATCGGGCTCACCGCCGGGCTCGCCACGCTACCGGGGCTGGCGCGCTGAAATGCAACAGATCGAGCGAACAGGACACTAATGGCCGAGTTCATTATCGGGGCACCGCTGAAGGGCCCGGCGCGGCGCTACCCCTGGCTGCGCCGGCTGCTCTGGCGCATCGACTTCGTGTTTGTCTGGCTGCTGCTCAGGCTGTTCCGCCTGCTGCCCGTGGACCTCGCCTCGCGCCTCGGCGCCCGGCTGGGCGGCTGGATCGGCCCGCGGCTGGCGGGCAAGCACCGGCTGGTGCGCGACAACCTGGCCATCGCCTTCCCCGGGTTCGGCGACGGCGCCCGCGAACACCTGGCCCGCCAGTGCTGGCGCCAGGGCGGGCGCATCCTCGCCGAGTACCCGCACCTGGACCGCTTTGCCCGGGAGGCGCCGCGGCTCCACATCGACACCACCGGCGCCAACCCGGTGGACCTGCAGCCCTGCATCATCGCCTGCGCCCACCTGTCGAGCTGGGAGGTGGTCGGCAGTGCAATGACGCGCCTCGGCATCCCCAACGCGACGCTGTACTCCCCGCCCAGCAATCCCTACCTCGACCGCATGCTGCTCAGCTCCCGGGCGGTGCTGAACTGCGAGCTGGTGCCGCGGGACAACAGCGCCCGCGCCCTCTTCAAGGCGCTGCGCGGCGGCCGCAGCGTCGGCGTGGTGGTGGACCGGCGCGTCGACGACGGTGAGGAGGTGGACTTTTTCGGCCACCCGAAGGCCACCTCCATGATGCCGGCCAGGCTCGCCCTCAAGCAGGGCTGCGCCCTGGTCCCGGCCCGGGTCCGCCGGGTGCGCGACGCGCACTACAGCGTCAGCTTCTACCCGCCCATCGCGGCG
>CAYFVG010000169.1:0-5613 GCA_964346365.1 uncultured Alteromonadaceae bacterium | reverse complement strand
GGTTTCGCCGTGGCGGAAGCGCAGGGAGAAGACCGCCAGGCGCTCCAGGTCGGCGCCGCCGAGGACCGCGATGTCCGGCTCCTCGCCGAGGGCCGCAAGCACGCGCTGGACCCGCTGCCGCTCAATGGCTTCGATCGTGTCGGTGCCCACCGCCTGCTGCAGCCGGAACACGAGCCCGGCGCGGATGGCCTCGACGATGCCGGGGGTGCCGCCTTCCTCGCGGCGCTCCGGGTCGTCGAGGTAGCGGTGCGCCCGCGGGTTCACGAAGGACACGGTGCCGCCGCCGACCACCGCGGGCACGCTGTTGTTCAGGAGCTGCCCTTTGACGGCGAGCACGCCGGGGGTCCCGGGCCCGCCGACGAACTTGTGCGGCGACAGGAAGACCGCATCGATGGGCGCCCCGGGGGCATTGAGGTCGATACCCACGTAGGGGCCGGCGGCGGCGTAGTCCCAGAAGGCGAGGGCGCCGGCGTCCTTGAGCTGACGGGTGATGCCGACGACATCACTGCGTATGCCGGTGACGTTGGATGCGGCCGAAAAACTGCCGATGCGCAGAGGGCGGTCGCGATAGCGTGCCAGGGCGCTGTCGAGCGCGTCGCTGTCGATGGCGCCGTCCTCATCGAGGGGAATGGGCACGACGTCGGCGATGGACTCGCGCCAGGGCAACTCGTTGGAATGGTGCTCGTAGGGGCCGACGAAGACCACCGGGCGTTCGGCTTCCGGGATCCGGTCGGCGAGGCCGTAGCGTCGGTCCAGGTCCCGGGGCAGCCGGAGGCCGAGGATGTCCATGAGCCGGTTGATGGCCGCGGTGGCGCCGGAACCGCAGAAGACGATTTTGTCGTCCTCGCCGCCGCCGAGAGCGGCGCGGATCGTGTCCCGGGCTTCCTCGCGCAGAGCAGTCGTCTGGGCGCCGGTGAAGGAGGTTTCCGTGTGCGTGTTGGCGTACCAGGGCAGGACCTGCTCGCGCAGCGTGTCCTCGACCAGGTCCAGGGCGCGGCCCGAGGCCGTGTAGTCGGCGTAGACGAGAGGACGCTGACCGAAGGGCGTGGCGATGGGGCGCCCCTGGCCGATGACGCCGGCGCGGATGCGTTCAATCAGGGCTCGACGGTCGCTTTGCATGATCACCTCCGTGCTGTCACAGGGGATCAGTATGGGCCGTTCTGCCGGAAACATTGTTCCCATTTGTTGTAGAAATATGTTATTAGTTGGAACATTTGTAGCGTTTCTAATCTATTTATGCGCCGAACGTTGATGCAGGAGCCTGCCATGGCCGCCGACCTCGACAAGCTGGACCGCCGCCTGCTCGACCTCCTGCAGCGCGACGCGACCCTGTCCCTGGCGGACCTCGCCGAGGTCGTGAGCCTGTCGCGCTCCGCCTGCTGGCGTCGCCTGCAGAAACTCGAGGCCGCCGGTGTGATTCGCGGCCGCGTCACGCTCCTCGAGCCCGCGGCTGTGGGCCTGCCGCTCACGGTCTTCATCGCCATCCGCACCAACCAGCACAACGCGGCCTGGGCCGCGCGCTTCCGGGACGTGGTCAGCGGGGTATCGGGGGTGCAGGAAGTCTATCGCATGGGCGGCGACGTCGATTACCTGGTCAAGGCCGTGGTCGCCGACATGCCGGACTACGACCGGCTCTACCAGCAGCTCATCGCAGCGGACCTGTCGGATGTGAGCGCAGGCTTCGTTATGGAGGAGCTGAAGCACAGCACTGTGCTGCCCTTGTAACGTCGGTTCCGGCGCCTGCGGGAATGGTGTAGCGTAAACGGCAACGGCGCCCCGCGTCGCGGCCGCAGCAAAGGAATACCATGGCTCCGCATCCGCACTTCCCGCACCTCTTCGCACCCCTCGACCTCGGTTTCACGCAGCTCAAGAACCGTATCCTCATGGGCTCCATGCACACGGGCCTCGAGGAAATGGGCCCCGAGGGTTTCGAGCGCATGGCGGCCTACTACGCCGAGCGGGCCCGCGGCGGGGTGGGCATTATCATCACCGGCGGCACGGCGCCGAACCGGGCCAGCGAGCTGGCGGCGACGCCCCACGGCCCCTTCGACAGCGAGGCGCAGGTGCCCTGGCACCGGCAGGTCACGGATGCCGTCCACGCCGCCGACCCCGCGTGCCATATCTGTCTGCAGATTCTCCACGCCGGGCCGCTGGCGCGCAGCGAGGACCCGGTGGCGCCCTCGGCGATCGCCTCGCCGATCAATCCGCGCGTGCCCCGGGAGATGACCGAGGACGACATCGAGGAAACGCTGGCGGACTTCGCCCGCTGCGCCACCCTGGCAAAGGCAGCGGGTTACGACGGGGTCGAGATCATCGGCTCGGCGGGCTACCTGCTCTCGACTTTCCTGCTCGAGAAAACCAACCAGCGCCGGGATCGCTGGGGCGGCAGCTACGAGAACCGCATGGGCTTCCCGCTGGCGGTGGTGAGGCGCGTGCGCGAGGCTGTGGGCGACGACTTCATCGTTATCTACCGCATCGCGGCCATGGAGATGATGGGTGACGGCAGCAGCTGGGACGAGGTGGTGCAGCTCGGCAAGGCCGTCGAAGCCGCCGGCGCCACGATTATGAGCACCCATTTTGTCTGGCACCAGGCGCAGGTGCCGACGATCTCCACGCGGGTGCCCCGGGCCGCCTTTGCCGGTGTGACTGGACGCCTGCGCGAGGAACTCTCGATACCCCTGATCACCAGCAACCGCATCAATATGCCGGAGGTAGCCGAGCGCGTGCTCGCGGACGGGCTGGCGGACATCACCTCCATGGGCCGGCCGATGCTCGCGGACCCGGCATTCGCCCGCAAGGCGGACGAGGGCCGGACGGATGAGATCAATACCTGCATCGCCTGCAATCAGGCCTGCCTGGACCACGCCTTCCGGGGCAAGATCGTGTCCTGCCTCGTCAACCCCCGCGCCTGCCACGAGACCGAGCTCAACTACACGCCCGCGGCGACGGCCCGGCGCATCGCCGTTATCGGCGCCGGGCCCGCGGGCCTGGCCTGCGCGGTGACGGCGGCCGAGCGCGGCCACGCGGTGACGCTGTTCGAGGCCAGCGGCGAGATCGGTGGCCATTTCAACCTCGCTCTGCGCATCCCCGGTAAGGAGGAGTTTGCGGAAACGATCCGCTATTACCGGCGGATGATCGAGCTGCACCGGGTGGACCTGCGCCTGAACACGCCGGTGGCGCCCGAGGCACTGGGGACGGACTGGGACGAGGTGGTCGTGGCTACGGGCGTGCACGCGCGCACCCCGGACATCCCCGGCATCGATCACCCGATGGTCATGGGCTATCGCGAGGCGATCATGGGGACCCGGGAGGTGGGTCGTTCTGTGGCGATCATCGGTGCCGGCGGCATCGGCTTCGACGTCGCGGAGCTGGTCTCCCACGCCGGACCGTCCGCAGCGCTGGACATCGACGTCTTCGCCCGGGAGTGGGGCATCGATTTTTCGGGTCATCCCCGCGGCGGTGTCGCGGGCGTCGAGCCGCAGGTGGCGCGCGCAGACCGCGAGGTGTTCCTGCTCCAGCGCAAGCCGACGAAGGTCGGCAAAGGCCTCGCGCCGACCACCGGCTGGACGCACAAGATCGCCCTCAAGCGCCGCGGCGTGCACCTGCTGGCGGGCTGCGAATACCTCGGTATCAGCGATGAGGGCCTCACGATCCGCCGGGACGACGCCCTGCAGTTGCTGCCCGTGGACACGGTGATCCTCTGTGCAGGCCAGGAATCCACCCGCGACCTTTACGACGCGCTGGCACCGGCCCGGGACGGCGTACACCTGATCGGTGGCGCCGACCTTGCGGTGGAGATCGATGCCAGGCGCGCCATCGAGCAGGGCAGTCGCCTGGCGGCGGCATTCTGAAGTGCCAGCCTGAAGTGCCAGCGCTGAGCGGCGGTGGCGTTCAGTCGCCGAAGAGCTTGCCGAGGGCCTTCTTGACGGCATTGTCGGAGTCGGGCGCGGCCTCCTTGCCATTGTTGTTCTGCTGCTCGCCGCGGTCTGCCTGCTTGCCGCCGAGGGCGCCCATCATGTTCGAGAAGACGCCGCCCGTTTCCCCATTACTGCCGCCGCGCTCGCCCGAGGATCCGCCCATCATGGCCCCCAGCCCCCCCATGTCCATGGGCTCTGCGGGGAGCTCGAAGCGTGCGGCGGCGACGTTGTCACCGGAAAGGCTGGTGACGGTCATGTCCTCTCCGACGCGGAGGACGCCGAGGTTCATCGCCTCCAGCTGTTTCTGAACGTCCTTGTCGTCGTCGGGGCGCGGGTAGTCGTCGAGGGCTTCCATGGCCGCGTGCCCCATGATGAACATGGCATCCCGGAATTCGATGGCGCGGGCGTCATCGGACATCACCAGCTCCCGGGTCTGCGCCCTGCCGTCTTCTTCAGTAGTCAGCAGGTAGACATCACCCCTGATGCCGGCCACGGTCTCCGCGCGGCCGGTCTTCTCGAGGGAAACGAAGTCCGCGGTGGTAGCCGGCGGTGCGGCCTGTTGCACCATTCCCGAGAAACCCTTCATCATGCTGCTGGCGTTGATCACCATCGGCTCACCGTTATTCATGCTGACGACGTAGAGGGTGTTGTCGCGCACCAGCATATAGGACTCGTCCGCGACGCCGACCCGCAGCAGGTCGTCGCCCCGGTATTCGAACGTCATGGCCTCGCCGTCGCTGCTCGCGATAGTCGCGGTGCCCGCGGCCGCCGGCAGGACGCCGGTGAGGGCGAGGGTCAAGATGCCCGCAGCGGGCAGGGCGCGCGTGGCAGCAGTTTTCGAAAGGGACATGGGAGGCTCCTTGGCCGGCGTAATTTCCAGAGGTTGCAGTTTAGCCCCTCACCGGGATGGATCAAGGCCGTCTGTGCGCCGTGTTTGTTGACCCCAGCATGGTGTCCGATGGCGCGCTCGCTATCGCCTGGCTGCTCCTGGCAGCCGGCATGGTCGCGGCCGCGGCGTACACGCCCTGGCGGCCCTTGCGCCGGTCGCCGGGCCGGGTACACCTCGTTGCCGGCGGCGCCGTGGCCTGCCTGCTCCTCTGGCTCCTCAACATCCGCATGGTGGACGGGCTGGTGCTGCACCTGCTCGGCGTGACGACGCTTACCCTCGTGGTCGGCTGGAGCCTGGCGCTCCTGGCGGGCACCGCAGCCCTGGGTGCGTTCGTCCTCGCAGCGGACCTGGCCGCCGGCGGCTTCCCGGTCGCCTGGGTCTTTACCGTCGCCATGCCGGCGACCGTGAGCTGGCTTTTCGCCCGGGCGCTGTACCGCCCGCGGCTGCGCAACCCGTTTTTTTACATTCTCGGCGCCGGCTTTTGCGGCGGCGCGCTGGTGGTGCTGGTCGACGCCGTCGCGGCACTGGTCCTGTTCAGCGCGCTCGGCCTCGACCGCTGGGTCGATGTCGCGCTCGGCGTCTGGCCCCTCATCTTCCTGGTGATGTTCTCCGAGGGCTTCATCAACGGTATGTGCATCGCCGCCCTGGCCATCTTCTACCCCGATGCAGTGAAGACCTTCGACGACCGCTTTTACCTCGACGACGCCTAGCAGCCTGTCGGACTTAGGCGTTCTTTCCCGCAGTAGAACAGACCTGAGTCCGACAGGCTGCTAGGGTAACTTGACGCGGCGCCCCGGGTGCCGTCCC
>CAYFVG010000168.1:4519-5628 GCA_964346365.1 uncultured Alteromonadaceae bacterium | reverse complement strand
GACCAGCTCGCAGGTGTTGGAGCCGCGCATGCCGAGCTTGTCGAGCTTCGGCGAGCGGGCAAAGCCCGGGAAGTCGCGCTCGACGATGAAGGCGGTGATGCCGCGGGCGCCGGCGGCCGGGTCGGTCTTGGCATAGATCACGTAGACGTCGGCGTCCGGGCCGTTGGTGATCCACATCTTGTTGCCGTTGAGGACGTACTCGTCGCCCTCGCGGCGCGCGGCGAGTTTCATCGAGACCACGTCGGAGCCCGCGTTCGGCTCGGACATGGCCAGGGCGCCGACGTGCTCGCCGCTGCAGAGTTTCGGCAGGTACTTTTCTCTTTGGGCCTCGCTGCCGTTCTTCTGGATCTGGTTCAGGCAGAGATTGGACATGGCGCCGTAGGACAGGCCCACGGAACCGGAGGCGCGGCTGATTTCCTCCATGACCACGCTGTGCGACAGGTAGCCCATGCCGCTGCCGCCGTGGGCCTCATCGACGGTGATGCCGAGCAGGCCCAGCTCGCCGAATTTCCGCCACAGGTCGGCGGGGAATGCATTGTCGCGGTCGATCTGCGCGGCCCGCGGGGCGATCTCCTTCTGGCAGAACTGGTAGACCGACTGCCGCAGCATGTCGATCTCTTCGCCGAGGCCGAAGTTCAGGGTGGGGTAGCCGGTGTTCATGCGTGTCTCCTTGCGGGGGTGGCGGCGGCCGCGCCGGCGCGGTCCTCGGCCTCACGGTCCTCGAGGGCGTCGCGGCAGAGGGTTTCGACCTCGTCGAGGCTGGCGAGCAGGGCGTCGAGGTCCGCGCGCTGGCGCGTGAGCCGGGCCCGGCGCTCGCCGATACGTTCGATGAGGGAGGTGAGCTGTGCCGCGTTGCTGGCGCCGGGCTCATACATGTCGATGATCTCGACGCTTTCGGCGAGGGTGAGGCCGATGCGCTTGCCGCGCAGGATCAGCTTGATGCGCACCCGGTCCGCCGGCGTGTAGCGGCGCTGACCGCCCTCCCGACGCGGGTGGATATAGCCTTTCTCTTCGTAAAACCGGATGGTCCGGGTGGTGATACCGAATTCCCGGGCCAGCGCCGAAATACTGTAGCTGCGCTCGTCCACGGCCGTGCCTCCCTGCGCTCA
>CAYFVG010000168.1:0-4419 GCA_964346365.1 uncultured Alteromonadaceae bacterium | reverse complement strand
CCAGCGCCGAAATACTGTAGCTGCGCTCGTCCACGGCCGTGCCTCCCTGCGCTCACGCCACTTGAGGCTAGCTTAGCTTTACGTTTACGTAAAGTAGAATAGTGAAAAGCGGAGAGAGGCTCAGAAAGGCTTAGAAAAGCCCAGACAAGCTCAGATGAGTTCAAAGAAGCATAAAGAAGTTGAAAGACGCCAAAAGAGGCTAAGTAAGGCCAATTTGCCGATGTCACAGGCCCCGGAACCCCCCTGTGCTGGCTCTCTCCCGTGGCGGCGGGGCGCCGCTGCCAAAAGGACCCCCTTGGTCGCGGCTACAGCCTCCGCTCGCCCTGCGGTACGATGCGCCCTCGATTGGCACAGCGGTATCCCATGGCCCGGCAAGACCTGATCAGGCGCCTCTGCGACGGCGAGTTCCACGCCGGTGAGCAGCTCGCCGGGGAGCTCGGCGTCAGCCGCACCGCCGTCTGTGAACAGCTGTCGCAGCTCGAGGCGCTGGGCATTGTCCTGGAGTCCGTGCGCGGGCGCGGCTACCGCATCCCGGGCGGGCTGGACCTGCTCGACCCTGCGGCCGTGCAGGGCGCTCTGGCGGCTGCGGCCGCGGAGGCCGCGGGGCTCCTCGACAGCCTGGAGATCCTGGACAGCGTCGACTCCACCAATGCGGCCCTGCTGCGCGAGCCCCCGGGCCCGCCCGGCCGGGGGCGGGTCTGCGCCGCCGAGCGCCAGCTGGCCGGCCGCGGGCGCCGCGGACGCCCCTGGGCCAGCCCCTTCGCCCGCAACCTCTACGTGTCCGTGGGCTGGACCTTTGCCCGGGGCGCCGCCGCCCTCGAGGGCCTGAGCCTCGCCGTGGGCGTCGCCCTTGCCGAGGCCCTGGCGGACTGCGGCGTCGCGGGGGTGGCCCTGAAATGGCCCAACGACCTCGTCGCCGGCGCGGGCGCGGCAAAGCTGGGCGGGGTGCTGATCGAGATGAGCGGTGACGCGGACGGTCCCTGCCGGGCGGTGGTGGGCGTGGGACTGAACGTGCGCATGCCCGAGGAGGCCGCCGGCACCATCGATCAGCCGTGGACGGACCTCGCGGCGCTGGCCGGCGGCGCGGCGCCATCCCGCAGCCCGCTCCTCGCCGCGGTACTCGCGCGCGTTCTGCCGCTCCTCCGCGCCTTCGAGAGCGACGGCTTCGGGCCCTGGCGGGAACGCTGGGAGGCCCTGGATGCCTTCGCCGGCGAGTCCGTGCAGGTGTTCTCCGGTGAGGCCCGCCTCGCCGGCATCGCCCGCGGTGTCGATGAGCGCGGCGCCCTCCGCCTGGAGACCGCCACGGGCCTGCGCCCGATCCACGGCGGCGAGGTATCCCTGAGGCGCCGGCGGTGAACGCCGGTATGGTCCTGCAGCTGGATCTCGGCAACAGCCGGCTGAAATGGCGCACCTCGGCGGACGGGCGCACGCTCGCCCGCGGCGCCTGTGCCCCCGACGACGCGGCCTGGCTGGCCCAGGATCCGGCGCCGCAGGCGGTGCAGGTGGCCAGCGTGGCCGATCCTGGCACGGCGGCGGCGCTCGCGGCCCGGGTGCGCGAGCGCTGGGGCATCGAGCCGTGGTTTGCGCGTACCGCCGCGCGCCTCGGGGATCTCGTCAACAGCTACGCCGAGCCGGCGAGCATGGGCGTCGATCGCTGGCTGGCGATGGTCGCCGCCCGCGCCCGGGGCACCGGGCGCCTCTGCGTCGTCGATGCCGGCTCGGCCCTCACCATCGATCTGGTGGCGGCCGATGGTCGGCATGAGGGCGGCTATATCATTCCCGGCAGCGCGCTGATGGTGCGGTCGCTGCTCGCGGATACGGGGCGCGTGCGCTTTGCGCCCGGCCGGGCCGATTCCCTCGCCCCGGGGCAGTCCACCGCCGCCTGCGTCCATCGCGGCATCGCTCTGGCCCAGGCCGGCGCCTTGAAACTCGCCCTCGTCGAGGCGGCCGACCGTGGGCCGGCGCCCCGGGTCATCGCCAGCGGCGGCGGCGGCGCCGAGGTGCTGCGCCTGGCCGGCCTGGCGAATGCGGAATACCGGGAAGAGCTCGTGTTCGAGGGGTTGGCCCTGGCGGCCGAAGGCTAGTGTCCTGAGTCAGACGTTCGCGGCCACGACAATTGCACGCCGCAAGCGTTTCCATCTACTATCTTGCCCGCAACGCTGGCGTAGCTCAGTAGGTAGAGCAGCTGATTTGTAATCAGCCGGTCGGGGGTTCGATTCCTCTCGCCAGCTCCACATTCCAGTGGGTTGCCCGGCAAGCAGGCAGCGCCGGGCGGCCTGCACGCCCCTATTGTCTGTCGAAAGCTGTTGACAAGGTCCGGCCGCCCCCGGACAATATGGCGCCTTTCGGAGGGGTTCCCGAGTGGCCAAAGGGATCAGACTGTAAATCTGACGCGAAAGCTTCGGTGGTTCGAATCCACCCCCCTCCACCAGTAAATAGTTAGTGGAAGTAGCGCCCGGCAAAGGTGAGAGGTCGTTAGCAGGAAGGCGTGGAACGGTGGATTCGAACCGGTTCGAGCGATGCTCGGAGCAGCGCCGCCACAGGCGGCGACCCGGAGGGTGAGGGCCGAAAGGCCCGAATCATCCACCCCCCTCCACCATTAAATAGTGAATGGTAGTAGTAGCGCCCGGTCCCGGTGAGAGGCCGTTAGCAGGAAGGCGTGGAACGGTGGATTCGAACCGGTTCGGGCGAGGGGCTTTGCCCCGAGCATGGCCGCCGCAGGCGGCGACCCGAAGGGCGAGGGCCGCAGGCCCGAGTAATCCACCCCCGCGGCGCTCAGGTGTGGCACTGGTGGTACTAGCAGTGATAGTGCTTCCGGTGACGGCTTCGGCGCTCGCAGGGCGCAGAGCAGAGAGCGAGGCCAAGTCGGGTTTGATCAAGGTCAGCAGTTTGGGTAACGGGGCGACGGTTAAACGGGCGGGTATAGTTCAACGGTAGAACCTCAGCCTTCCAAGCTGATGATGCGGGTTCGATTCCCGCTACCCGCTCCAGGAAGGGCAAGGGCAAGGCTCATATAGCTCAGTCGGTAGAGCACTTCCTTGGTAAGGAAGAGGTCACCGGTTCAAGTCCGGTTATGAGCTCCATCCCCTGCAGTTATGTTGTCCGGCCGGTGCCGCCTGCGGCGCCGGTCGCCGGTGAAAGCAGCCGGTAGAAAACGAGCGTGGCGCAGGCCGCCGTGGAAAGGAGACTGTCCGAATGGCAAAGGGAACATTTGAGCGCGACAAGCCCCACGTAAACGTGGGCACGATCGGTCACGTTGACCACGGCAAGACGACCTTGACGGCGGCGCTGACGCGGGTGTGTGCCGAGGTTTGGGGCGGTTCGGCGGTGGCCTTCGCCGGCATTGACAACGCGCCGGAGGAGAAGGCGCGCGGGATCACCATCGCCACGTCCCACGTGGAGTACGAGTCCGACCAGCGGCACTACGCGCACGTCGACTGCCCGGGTCACGCGGACTACGTGAAGAACATGATCACCGGTGCGGCGCAGATGGACGGCGCGATCCTGGTGTGCGGCGCGACGGACGGCCCGATGCCGCAGACGCGGGAGCACATTCTGCTGTCGCGGCAGGTGGGTGTTCCCTTCATTGTGGTGTTCCTGAACAAGGCCGACCTGCTGGCGGAAGACTGCGGCGGTGCGGACACGGAAGAGTACGAGGAGATGAAGGAGCTGGTGGAGATGGAGCTCCGCGAGCTGCTGGACCAGTACGATTTTCCGGGCGACGACACGCCGATCATCTGCGGTTCGGCGCTGATGGCGCTGGAGGGCAAGGACGACAACGAGCTGGGCACCACGGCGGTGGCCAAGCTGGTGTCGGCGCTGGACGAGTACATTCCGGAGCCGGAGCGGGCGGTGGACCAGCCGTTCCTGATGCCGGTGGAGGACGTATTCTCGATCTCCGGCCGCGGCACGGTGGTGACGGGACGCGTGGAGCGCGGGGTCATCAAGGTTGGCAAAGAGATCGAGATTGTCGGCATCAGGGACACGCAGAAGACGACCTGCACGGGCGTGGAGATGTTCCGCAAGCTGCTGGATGAGGGCCGTGCGGGTGAGAACGTGGGTGTTCTGCTGCGCGGTACGAAGCGCGAGGATGTGGAGCGCGGCCAGGTGCTGGCGGTGCCGGGTTCGGTGACGCCGCACACGAAGTTCGAGGGCGAGGTTTACGTGCTGTCGAAGGACGAGGGTGGTCGTCACACGCCGTTTTTCAAGGGTTACCGCCCGCAGTTTTATTTCCGCACGACGGACGTGACGGGTGCGGTGGAGCTGCCGGAGGGCGTCGAGATGGTGATGCCGGGCGACAACATCCAGATGTCGGTGACGCTGATTGCGCCGATTGCGATGGAAGAGGGCCTGCGCTTTGCGGTGCGGGAAGGCGGCCGTACCGTGGGTGCGGGCGTGGTCTCGAAGATCCTCGAATAA
>CAYFVG010000167.1:0-5664 GCA_964346365.1 uncultured Alteromonadaceae bacterium | reverse complement strand
CAGATGGCTGGCATTGCGGGGTATCCATGGTTATAGTGCCGCGGAATCTAGCGCCCGGGCGGCGCCCGCGCAACCGCGCAAGGAGAACGGCCGTGGCCGATTACCAGAGCTGCCTCGCGTTCCTGTGTGAACTGCTGCAGCGGTACAACCGGAAGCGCGTGATGATCAACGAGAACACGGGGCTGGTCGTCGATCTGGGTCTGAGTTCCCTTGAGGTGATGGAGGTGATCGAGCAGATCGAGGACCACTACGATATCTCGATTCCGCTCAACATTCTGCCGGACGTCAACACCGTGGCGGACCTGGCGCAGAAGATCCGCGACCTCAAGCCCTGAGCCGCCCCGGCGCCCCCTGCACGCCAGCACGTACACCGCAGCGAGGGTTACTGCATGCTCCTGGACAAATTCAAGGAAATGGCGGCGTTCCAGGCGGAACTCCGCGAGCGCAGGCTGAAGGCCTTCGGCGCCGTGACCGACGAGCTCCTCTCCGCCACGGAGGGGGTCGTGGAGGGGCGCCGGGTTATCCTGGCCGGCACCAACAACTACCTCGGCCTGTCCTCGGACCCGCGCTGCATCGAGGCCGCCCGGGAGGCGACCAGCCGCTGGGGCACGGGCACCACCGGTTCGCGCCTCGCCAACGGCAGCTTCGCCGAGCACCAGGCCCTGGAGGCGGAGCTCGCGGCCTTCTTCGGCGTCGGCCATGCGATTACTTTCTCCACCGGCTACGCGGCCACCATGGGCACCTGCGCCACCCTGGCCGGCCCCGGCGATGTGATCCTCCTCGACGCCGACAGCCACTCGAGCATCTACTCCGGCGTCAAACTCTCCGGCGCGGAGATCATCCGCTACCGCCACAGCGACCCCGCCGACCTCGCCAAGCGCCTGCGCCGCCTCGGCGACCGCGCCGCGAACACCCTCATCGTCGCCGAGGGCATCTACAGCATGCTCGGCGATATCGCGCCGCTCCGGGAGATCGCCGACCTCAAGCGCGAGTACGGCGCCATGCTGCTGGTCGACGAGGCGCACTCCCTCGGCGTGCTCGGCGAGCGCGGCCGGGGGGCTGCGGAGGCGGCGGGCGTGGAGGACGCGGTGGACTTCACCGTGGGCACCTTCTCCAAGAGCCTCGGCGGCATCGGCGGCTACTGCGTGAGCCAACACCCGGAGCTCGAGGACGTGCGCTACTGCATTCGCGCCTACATCTTCACCGCCTCCCCTACTCCCTCGGTGGTGGCCTCGACCCGCTGCGCGCTGCAGATCCTCCGCGACGAGCCGGCGCTGCGCGAGCGGCTCTGGGACAACGCCCGGCGCCTGCACGCGGGCCTCAAGGCGCTCGGCCTCGCCGTGGGCCCCGCGGCGAGCCCGGTCGTGGCCGTGGAGTTCGGGGACCGGGAAGCCGCCATGGCGGCCTGGCAGCAGCTTTTCGATAGCGGGGTCTACGTCAACCTGGTCGTACCGCCGGCGTCCCCGAGCACCAACTACCTGCTGCGCAACAGCATGAGCGCGGCGCATACGCCCGCGCAGGTGGACCGCATCATCGACGCCTACCGCAGCCTGATCGACGCCGGCCTGGTCACGCCCGCCGCCGCCTGATGGACCGCCTGCTGATTACCGGTAACGGCCCCCTCGCCGGCGAGGTGGCCATTGCCGGGGCCAAGAACGCCGCCCTGCCCGTGCTGGCCGCCGCCCTCCTCGGCAACACCCCGCTGACGGTGAGCAACGTCCCCGCCGTCCGGGACATCGATACGGCCCTGCGCCTCCTCGGGCTGCTCGGCTGCCGCATCGAACGCGACGGCGGCACGGTGCAGCTCGACGCGGGCGCCGTGCACAGCGTGCGCGCCCCCTACGAGCTTGTGAAAACCATGCGCGGGGCGATCCTGCTCCTGGGGCCGCTGCTGGCGCGCTTCGGCAGCGCCGACGTCTCCCTGCCCGGCGGCTGCGCCATCGGCCCGCGGCCGGTCAACGAGCACATCGAGGGGCTGCGCGCCATGGGCGCGGAGCTTCGCATCGAGAGCGGCTATATCAAGGCCGAGGCCAACCGGCTGCGCGGCTGCCACTACGCCTTCGACGTGCCCTCGGTCACGGGCACGGAAAACCTGATGATGGCCGCGGCCCTCGCCGACGGCGTGACGGTCCTCGAGAACGCGGCCATGGAGCCGGAAATCGCCGACCTGGCCCGGCTGCTCACGGCCATGGGCGCGCGCATCGACGGCGCCGGCTCCAGCGTAGTGCGCATCGAGGGCCGGCCCGCGCTCACCGGGGCCGAGCACCGGGTGCCGCCGGACCGCATCGAGACCGGCACCTTCCTCGCCGCGGCCGCCGCCACCCGGGGCAGCGTTACCCTGCGCAACACGGACCCGTCCTTCCTGCAGCACGTGCTGGCGAAGCTGCAGGCCAGCGGCCTCGAGCTGCGCTGGGGAGAGGACTGGATCACCCTCGACAGCGGCGGCCGCCGCGGCCGCGCGATGCACATCTCCACCGCGCCCTACCCCGGCTTCCCGACGGATCTGCAGGCCCAGTTCATGGCTGTGAACGCCCTGGCCGAGGGCAGTGCCACGGTGGTCGAGAACATCTTCGAGAACCGCTTCATGCACGTGGCGGAACTCAAGCGCATGGGCGCCGCCATCGACCTCCAGGGGAACACCGCCATCGTCCAGGGGCGGCAGCGGCTCCAGGGCGCCCCGGTCATGGCCACGGACCTGCGCGCCTCCGCCGGGCTGGTGATCGCGGCGCTGGCCGCCGACGGCGAGACCACCATCGACCGGGTCTACCACCTCGACCGCGGCTACGCCGGTATCGACGACAAGCTGGCGACCCTTGGCGGCGTTATCCGCCGCATCCACTGAGCCCCCGGCCATGGCGCAGGCCTTCTTCCACCTCTCGGACCTGCACCTCACTTCGCTCGCCGGCGTGCGGGCGCGGGACCTGTTCTCCAAGCGCTTCCTCGGCTACCTGTCCTGGCGCCGGCGCCGGCGCCTCGAGCACCGCCGGGAGCGCCTGGACGCGCTGGTGGCGGATTTCGCGGGGGACGACGACGCGCAGATCGTCATTACCGGCGACCTCACCCACATCGGTCTCGAGCGGGAATTCGAGGCGGCCGCGGCGTGGCTGGCGGCCCTGGCGCCGCCGGCGCGGGTGGCCCTCGTGCCCGGCAACCACGACGCGACCGTCCCGGGCAGCCTCGCCTACCAGGCCCGCTACTGGGCGGACTATCTCGCCGGCGACGAGGGCAGCGCCTACCCGACGCTGCGGGTACGCGGCGCCATCGCCTTCATCGGCCTCGACAGCGCCGTGGCCACGGCGCCGGCGCTGGCCACCGGCCGCGTCGACGGGATGCAGCTCGCCCGCCTCCCCGCTCTCCTCGCCGCGTGCCGCGACCGCGGCCTGTTCCGGGTGGTGTACCTGCACCACTGCCCTCTCGCCGGCGTCGACTCGCGGCGCAAGCACCTGGTGAACCACGCCGCGGTGGCCGGCACGATCGCCGCCGGCGGCGCCGAGCTGGTGCTGCACGGCCACGGCCATCGGGACCAGCGCCACGAACTGGAGACGGTAGACGGAGTGGCGCCGGTGATCGCCGCACCCTCGGCCTCCGCCGCAGGCCGGAGCGGCAAGCCGGCGGCCGCCTACCACCGCTTCGCGGTGGCGCCCGGGGACAAAGGCTGGGAGCTGGCAATCACGACCCGGGGCTTCGGCCCGGGCGCGGCTACCGTCGAAACGCTGCGGGAGGAGACGCGCGAGCTGCGACGCGCACGCTGAGGGCGTAAGCGCTTGCGTTGAAGGATTACCCGTTCTCGCCGAGGGCCTCGCCTAGCAGCGACCGGGACCGACAGAACCGACGCCGCCACGGCACTGACGCCGGCAATGACACCAGCGATGACAATGCTCCTACGCAGCGCTCAGAGAGCGCGTGCGGCGTCGAGGTCCTCGTGCTCAAAGGCACTCGCCATGCGCTCAAGGCCGTTGCCGGTGACGCCGAGCGACCCGGCAAGCTCGCGCCAGCCCGAAACAGCCCGTCCCACTTCCGCGGCAATCCCGCGGGCATCCCGCACCGGAAGACCAAACAACTCGGCCTGTTCGAGGGCCAGATCCAGGGAACAGGTCCCCTCGTCCAGGCTGATATTGGTGGACAATACGCGCGCCTTCAGGTCCGTGGGTGTCGGGTTGAGGTCGTAGGCGGGCGCCAGCACCCAGCCTCCGGCACCCGTCCAGAGAAAGCCGTGGTTGCGAAGGTGATCGTCGACGTTAGAGACCAGGACGTTGAAGACCATGCGCCGGAACAGTTCGGCGGCATCACCGCGGGCCCGGGCGCCGTGGCGACTCAACTCGTCCACAAGCTCCGGATAGCTGCCGCGCTCCCCGTCGCGCGCCTGCAGCATTGCCATCGCGGAGAGGAACGGGATCCGCCATGCACCGTTCCGATCGAAACGGTAGGACAGAAGGACGGCGCGACCATTCACGGCGAGCAACTCGTGCCGCGGCGTGCGGATACCGGCACGCGCCGCGAGAGTGAGCGCAATGTGCTCCCAACGCTCCTGGCTGTACTCGTCACTGTCCTTCGGAAATTTGGCAATTGCCAGTTCTCCCCTGGCGTTTCGCACCGATGCCTTCGGTCGTGCACCGCCCAGGGACGACCCCGGCGCAAGGATTGTATCGAGAGCATCGTCTGCATCGTCCTCACTATCCACCCGTCGCGCGCTGTCCATCAGCGCGCCCAGCTGGACCAGGCGGGGTACCCCGTCGGTCGAGGGGGCCTGGAAATCAACGTCGCCGGGCCGCTTGAAACGCAGTGCGCCCATGCGCGCAATATCAGCCACCCCCAGGAGGTAGTCGATCTCCTGCAGGGTCCGGGGTGCGCGGCCTGCCTCCCGCGCGAGGCGCCGCTCCTTGCGCTGCAGCAGGCGCCTGCCCCAGCTATCCGGTGCGGAATCGCCGATGGAGCCGAAAACGTCGGCGCCGGCCGCCGGGTGAAAGGTGCCGCGGCCCAGGACCAGCGCGGGCTCGAGGGAAAAGCGTGCGGGGTGCTCCAGCCACGCCGGGTGGTATTGAAAGGAGACCGTCTCCCGCCCCCTGCCCGCCTGCCGGTAGAGGGTGCCCACGCGTCGGGGCTCACCCTGCAGGTCGCAGTGAACCCCTACCTCAACCTCATCCGCCATCGCCGGTCCTGACCCGTTTCGGCAGGGCGTTCGCGGCGAGGCGCTGGCCAAGCTCATCGCCGGCCGGGTCTGCCGTCATGGCGAGACCGTCGAGCAGGCCGAGGGCATGGAGCACCGACGCGTAAATCCCCGCGCTGACCATGGGGTCGCCGGCCTCGATACGCTGCAGGGTCTTGCGCGAGGTGAAGGCGCGTTCGGCGAGCAATTCCATCGACAGGCGCCGCCGCTTGCGCGCCTCCCGGATATCGGTTCCGAGCTTGCGAAGGGCGCGACGCGCTGCACTCGGCGGGGTAGCGGGTGTCGGCATGCTGTAACCATCCTGACCCTTTAACGCTCATTATGGGTCAGGAACGTAACATTTACCAGCCAATGCAGCTGGAGCACACCGCCGAGGCATGAGGCGCCGGAGTGCCCGCGCCTGTTCGCCCTGCGCCCGTGCAGGTATGCTCATCGGCTGGCTCGAAGCGCGCGGAGGTAATGGGTGACGGCGACCAGCGTGTTGTTAACGGGCGGGG
>CAYFVG010000166.1:0-5667 GCA_964346365.1 uncultured Alteromonadaceae bacterium | reverse complement strand
GGGGAGCCCATGCAGGCAACGGTCAAATGGCTTGACGGCGCCATGTTCGTCGGCGAAGCGGGCACCGGGCACGCGGTGGTCATGGACGGACCGGAGGATCTGGGCGGGCGCAACCAGGGTCCCCGGCCCATGGAAATGCTGCTCCTCGGCACCGGTGGCTGCTCGATTTACGATGTGCTCTCCATGCTGAAGAAGTCCCGGCAGGCGGTGTCCGACTGCCGCGTCGAGCTCAGCGCCGAGCGCGCGGACGCGGTGCCGGCGGTGTTTACGCGCATCACGCTGCACTTCGTGGTGACCGGCCATGAGCTCAAGGAAAACCATGTGCGCCGGGCGGTGGAGCTGTCGGCAGAGAAATACTGCTCGGCATCCATCATGCTCGGCGCCGCGGGCGTCGAGATCGGTCACAGCTTCGAGATCGTCGAGGAGAACGCGGCGGGCTGAGCCGCCTTCGCCGACGGCATCAGACCCAGTAGCTGCTCCGGGTCATGGCCCGGGAGACGGCGCTCATGGCTTCCTTCAGCGGCCGGGGGAAGTCGGTGCCGCCGGCCTCCAGGGCGTTCTGCCCGTGACGCTCTTCGTCCTCGAGCATCTGCTGGAGGATGAGCCGCGACTTGCGGTCCTCGTCCGGCAGCTCCCTCAAGTGATCCTTCAGGTGGCGGCAGACGCGCTCTTCCGTGGCCGCCACAAAACCGAGGCTGACCCTGTCGCCGATGGCGCCGGCGACGGCGCCGAGGGTCAGGGACAGGCCGTACCAGGCCGGGTTCAATACGCTCGGATGGCTGTCCAGCTCCCGCAGCCGCTCCGCGCACCAGACCAGGTGGTCCACTTCCTCGGCGGCGGCATCCTGCATCTCGTCCCGCACCGTGGGCAGGCGCGCGGTGAGCGCCTGGCCCTGGTAGAGCGCCTGGGCGCAGACCTCGCCGGCGTGGTTGACGCGCATGAGACCGGCCACGTGCTTGCGCTCGCTGGCGGTCAGCGCTGCCTCGCTGTGCCCCGCCGCCGGCGACGCCCGGCCCGCGGTGTTGCCGCGGTTGGCGAGAGTGCGCATGACCGTGTCGGTCTCGCTGATAAGGCGGTCGATGAGGCTGAGCCGGCGCTGGCGCATGATGCTGGGAATACTCCGGAGAACGTTGCGTTAAGGTTTAACTATAGCGCTCGATCGCGCGCCAGCCAATGTCGTCGCGCCGGGCCGCGCCGTCGAAGCTGATGCGGTCCGCCGCGGCGTAGGCGGCGTCCCGAGCCGCTTTCACGTCCTCGCCGAGGGCGGCGACGCAGAGCACCCGGCCGCCGGCAGTGACCAGCGTACCGTCCGCGTCCGCGGTGCCGGCATGGAACACCTTCACAGCGTCGCCGAAGCTGGCGTCGGCACCGCTGATGGCCGCGCCGGTGTCGTAGCTGCCCGGGTAGCCGCCGGCGGCGAGCACCACGCCGAGGGCCGGCCGCGGGTCCCAGTCGGCGCTGGCGCCGCCGAGCTCGCCATCGAGGGCGCGCTCGCAGAGTTCCACCAGGTCTGAGCGCAGCCGCAGGAGCAGCGGCTGCGTCTCCGGATCGCCGAGGCGGCAGTTGAACTCGATGACCTTCGGCTCGCCGGCGGGGGTGATCATGAGGCCGGCGTAGAGAAAGCCCCGGTAGGGCATGCCGTCGGCGCCCATGCCGCGCACCGTGGGCAGGATGATCTCTTCCATGATGCGCTGCTGCAGGGCGTCGTCCACCACCGGTGCCGGCGAGTAGGCGCCCATGCCGCCGGTGTTGGGCCCCGTGTCGCCGTCACCGCTGCGCTTGTGGTCCTGGCTGGTGGCCATCGGCAGCGCGCTCCTGCCGTCGGCCAGGACGATGAAGCTGGCCTCCTCGCCCGCGAGGCACTCCTCGATGACGACCTGGGCGCCGGCATTGCCGAAGCGGTTGCCCTCGAGCATGTCGCGCAGCGCCGCCTCTGCCTCGTCCAGGGTCCCGGCGACCACCACGCCCTTGCCGGCGGCGAGGCCGTCGGCCTTGATCACGATCGGCGCACCCTGCTCGCGCAGGTAGCTAAGGGCCGGTTCGAGCTCGCTGAAAGTGGCGGAGGCCGCCGTGGGAATACCGTGACGGACGAGGAAGTCCTTGCTGAAGGCCTTGGAGCCCTCGAGGCGCGCCGCCGCCTCGCCGGGGCCGAAGCAGCGCAGGCCGCGGTCCTGGAATGCGTCGACGATGCCGGCCACCAGCGGCGCCTCGGGCCCGACGATGGTGAGCGCCACGCCGCCGGGGCCGGCGGCGAAGTCCGCCAGGGTGTGGAAGTCCATGGGGTCGATGCCGACGTTCTCGACGCCGGGCTCCCGGGCGGTGCCCGCGTTGCCCGGCGCGACGTAGACGGTGTCGACCCGCGGCGACCGGGCCGCCTTCCAGGCGAGGGCGTGTTCGCGACCGCCGCTGCCGATGATGAGTACGTTCACGGGCTGTGCTCCTCGATCAGTGCCTGGGGTCAATGAGCGCATGTCAGTGCCGCCCGGGCGCCAAGGGCGTCTGCGGCGACAGTGGTGTCGGGAACGTCAGTGTCGAAAGTGGCGCATGCCGGTGAAAACCATGGCCATGCCGGCCTCGTCGGCGGCGGCGATGACATCCTCGTCCCGGATCGAGCCGCCGGGCTGGACCACCGCGGCGATGCCCGCCGCCGCGGCGTTGTCGATGCCGTCGCGGAAGGGGAAGAAGGCGTCCGACGCCATCACCGAGCCCTGAACCGGCAGCCCCGCGTGCTCGGCCTTGATCACGGCGATGCGGGCGGCGTTCACCCGGCTCATCTGGCCGGCGCCGATGCCCACGGTCTGGCCGCCGGCGGCATAGACGATGGCGTTGGATTTAACGAACTTGGCCACGCGCCAGGCGAACAGCAGATCCTCGAGCTGCTGCGCGCTCGGGGCTGCCTTCGTCACCACCTTCACGTCGTCGGCGCCGACGGCGCCGAGGTCCCGGTCCTGCACCAGCAGGCCGCCGGTGACGCGCTTGTAGTCCATTGCCGCGGCCGCTGCCTGCCCCTCGCCGCAGGCGAGGAGGCGCACGTTTTTCTTCGCGGCGATAGCCTCGGCGGCGCCCTCGCCGACTGCCGGTGCGATGATCACCTCGACAAACTGCCGCTCGACGATGGCCCTTGCCGTGGCCGCGTCCAGCGTCCGGTTCACGGCGATGATGCCGCCAAAGGCGGATTCCGGGTCTGTGGCGAAGGCCCGCTCGTAGGCGGCGAGCAGGTCCCCGGCCACGGCCACGCCGCAGGGGTTGGCGTGCTTGACGATGACGCAGGCCGGCGCGGAGAAACTCTTCACGCACGCAAGCGCCGCGTCCGTATCGGCGACATTGTTGTAGGACAGGGCCTTGCCCTGGAGCTGCCGGGCGCTGGCGACCCCGACCTCCGTCGGGTTGGTTTCCGACGGTTTGGTCGCGCGATAATCGGTCTCGCGATAAAAGGCCGCCCGCTGGTGCGGGTTCTCGCCGTAGCGCATGGTCTCGACCTGCTCGAAGCGCAGGTTCAACGTCCGCGGGAAGTCGGCGCTGCCGCCGGGCACGCGCTGGCCGAAGTGGTTGGCGATGGCGCCGTCGTAGGCCGCCGTGTGCTCGTAGGCGCGGATGGCGAGGTCGAAGCGGGTCTCGAGGCTGGTGGCGCCGTCATTGGCCCGCAGTTCCCCGAGGACGCGCCCGTAGTCGTCCGCAGCCACGACGACGACCACGTCCCGGTGGTTCTTGGCGGCGGCGCGCAGCAGCGTTGGCCCGCCGATATCGATGTTCTCGATGGCGTCCTCGAGGCTGCAGTCGGGCCGCGCCACGGTGGCCTCAAAGGGGTAGAGGTTTACCACCACCAGATCGATGGGCGCGATGCCGTGCTCGGCCATGACGTCGTCGTCGCTGCCCCGGCGGCCGAGGATGCCGCCGTGGATCACCGGGTGCAGGGTCTTCACCCGGCCCTCCATCATCTCCGGGAAGCCGGTGTGCTCCGCCACCTCTGTCACCGGGAGCCCCTGGTCGGCGAGGAGCCGGTAGGTGCCGCCGGTGGAGAGGAGGGCGACGCCGAGCTCCGCGAGACCGCGGGCAAAGGCGACGATGCCCGTCTTGTCGGAAACGCTGATCAGCGCCCGCCGGACGGGTACCGGGTGGCTGTCGTTCATGGCCGGGGCATTCCTCGTGTCAGTCTTCGCCGGAGAGGTTGTACAGGCGCAGCTTCTTGCGCAGCGTGCCGCGGTTGAGGCCCAGGAGGTGCGCGGCGCGGGTCTGGTTGTTGCGGGTGTGGTGCATGACTTCCTCGAGCAGCGGCGCCTCGACCTGGGACAGCACCAGCTGATAGAAATCCGTCGGCAGTTCACCGTCGATCTCGTCGAGGTACTGGCGCACGGAGCTGCGCACGGTGTCGTCGAGGACGCTGCCGTTGCCGCGTGCCTTGTCATCCCCGTTGTCGCCAGTGTGGCTCATGCTGCCAGGTCCCGGGGAACGCGCCGGGCCGCGAGGGCTTCGAGCATGGCAAGCTGCCCGGACGGGGTCTCGAGGCGGTTGAAGGCTCGCCGGCTGTCATCGTCGATGCCGACAGCCGCAAAGTACCAGCCCGCGTGCTTGCGGGCGATGCGCGGGCCGAGGAAGTCGCCGTAGAAGGCGTGCAGCGCCGCCAGGTGCTCGGCGAGGATCGCGAACTGCGCGTCCCGGTCCGGATCGGCCGGCACCGGGCGCCCGGCGAGGTGCGCGGCGATTTGGCCGCAGAGCCAGGGGCGGCCCTGGGCGGCGCGACCGATCATGACGCCGGCGGCGCCGCTGTAGGCGAGCACGGCGGCGGCCTTCGCCGGCGAATCGATGTCGCCGTTGGCCCATACCGGGATGTCGACGGCGGCGACGATGGCGGCCAGGGTGTCGTACTCGGCCTCGCCGCGGAAGGCGCAGGCGCGGCTGCGGCCGTGCACGGCGAGGGCGGCGATGCCGGCATCCTCGGCGATGCGCGCGACCGTCACGCCATTGCGCCGCCCGGGCGTCGGGCCGGTGCGGATCTTCAGGGTGACTGGCACCTCCACGGCGGCGACCACGGCGCCGAGGATGTCTGCCACCAGCGCCTCGTCGGCGAGGAGCGCGGAGCCGGCGGCCTTGCGGCAGACCTTCTTCGCCGGGCAGCCCATGTTGATGTCGATGACCTGAGCGCCGCGGGCGACATTGTAGCGGGCGGCCGCGGCGAGCATGGCCGGGTCGCCGCCGACGATCTGTACCGCCCGCGGCTCGGCCTCGCCGTCGTGGCGACTGCGCAGGCGGCTCTTGCGGGAGTCGCGCAGGGAGGGGTCGGCGGTGATCATTTCGGCGACCGCGTAAGCGGCCCCGAAGCGGGTGCAGAGGCGACGGAAGGGCAGGTCCGTGATGCCGGCCATGGGGGCCAGGGCAACGCGGTTCGCCAGCGTGTGGTCGCCGATACGGATCATAGGCCAGTCGTCCGACAGGAGACGAGCGATGATACGCGAGCGTCGTAACTGGTTAAACCCTGACCGCTGGAAAAGGATTCATCGCGGATTTCCGGGGTGCATGCTGCGGTCGCACTGTTCCGTGGTGAGCGCGGGAGAGTTCTCTCAGCCTGCCCGGCCGGGACGCTCCACGCTATTCGCTTGGTGAGAGAACTCTCCCGCGCTCACCCCTGCCTCCCTCGCCTACTTCAGGCTCGGCAAGGACCACGGGTCG
>CAYFVG010000165.1:0-5863 GCA_964346365.1 uncultured Alteromonadaceae bacterium | reverse complement strand
GAATTTCCCCAAGCGAAGATCGTGGAGTCTACCAGCGGGCAAGGCTGGGCCACCCTCCCGCAGCGACCACGGAAATCCACGACAAGCCAGAAACGAACGCCCAAAAAAAGGCCGGCCTTGCGGCCGGCTAGAGAGGAGTCTCGCTCCAGAGGGGTTTCCATGGCCTGAACGTCGTCCGTCCAAGAAAGTCGGGCGCATAGCGCGACGCCCTTCCATAACTGCGACCCCCGCCGGCCGCCGAGGTTCCCCGGCGGCGAGATTTTTTCAAGGCAACAGCAAACTGGAGCCGGTGGTCCGCCGGCCCTCGAGGTCCTCGTGGGCCTGGCGGACATCGGCCAGCGCGTAGCGCTGAGCCACTGTCACCTTGAGGCGCCCGTCGGCTACGCGCTCGAGCACGGCTGCGGCGGAGGCCTGCATATCCGCATCGTCGGCCACGTAGCTGAGCAGCGTCGGGCGGGTAATGAACAGCGAACCGCGCTGGGCCAGCTCTTGCAGATCCAGCGGCGGGGGGGAGCCGGAGGCGTTACCGAAACTGACCATCAGTCCCCGGGGCCGCAGGCAGTCCAGGGAGGCGAAGAAGGTGTCCCGGCCGACGCCGTCGTAGACCACCGGGAGGCCCGCTCCGCCCGTGATTTCCCGCACCCGTTCGGCGACGTCCTCCTGGCGATAATTGATAACGTGGTGGTAGCCGCAGGCTGCCGCCAGCGCCGCCTTTTCCGGTGAGCCGGCGGTGCCGATAACTGTGGCACCGATGCTGCTCGCCCACTGACCGAAGAGCTGGCCCACGCCACCGGCGGCGGCATGGAACAGGCAGGTTTCGCCGGCCGCGAGCGGCCAGGTACGCCGCAGCAGATACTCCACCGTGCAGCCCTTCAGCAGCACCGCCGCTGCCGTGTCGAAATCCACCGCCGCCGGCAGCGGCACCAGCCGCGAGGCCGGCAGATTGCTGGCCTCGGCGTAGGCGCCGATGCCCGCGGCGCAGTAGCCGACCCGGGTGCCCGGGGCCAGGTCGACGCCCTCGCCGACGGCCTCGACCACCCCGGCCCCCTCCAGCCCGATGCCCGTGGGCAGGGGCAGCGGATAGAGGCCGCTGCGGTGGTAGGTGTCGATGTAATTGACGCCGATCGCCCGGTTCACGACCCGCGCCATGCCCGGGCCGGGTGCCGGCAGATCGACGGTTTCCAGCGCCATGGCTCCGGGTCCACCCGGCTCGGCCACACGCACCGCCCGAACGCGCATCGATGCCGCCATGGCTCAGTGCTCCCCGGCGCCGTAGCGCTCGAACCAGGCGAGCACCGCCGCCGCCTTCGCCGCAAGCTGGCTCGGCCGCTTGGCGATGCTGTGGAAGGCGCCGGGCATGCGCACCAGCGCCGTGTCCACGCCGCGCAGCTTCAGCGCCTGGTAGTACTGCTCGCTCTCGGAAATCGGCGTGCGCAGGTCGGCCTCCCCGGTGAGCAGCATGGTCGGGGTGGTCACGTTGCCCACCAGGGACAGCGGCGAGCGTTCCCAGTAGTGCTCCGGGTCTTCCCAGGGCATGGCCGGGAACCAGTAGCGGGCGAAGTACGGCGCCATGTCGGCGACGAGGACGAAGCTGGCCCAGTTGATCACGGGCTTGGCCACCACGGCGGCGCGGAAGCGATCCGTCTTGCCGACGATCCACGCGCTGAGCACGCCGCCGCCGCTGCCGCCGGTGACGTAGAGCTGGTCGGGGTCCACGTAACCTTCGTCGATAACGGCGTCCACGGCGCTCATGAGGTCGTCGTAATCCTGGCCCGGATAGGCGTGGTGAATCAGGTTGCCGAAATCCTCACCGTAGCTCGTGCTGCCGCGCGGATTGACGTAGAGCACCACATCCCCCGCCGCAGCGTAGAGCTGGACCTCGGCGCTGAAGCGGAAACCGTAGTTGGCGAAGGGCCCGCCATGGATCTCGAGGATCATCGGGTATTCCTGCGACGGGTCGAAGCCCGGCGGCAGGGCCACCCAGGCCTGGATGTCCCGACCGTCCGCGGAAGAGGTCACCCAGCGCTCCTCGACCCGCGCGAGTTCCCGGTGGCCCAACAGGTTATCGTTGAGGGCGGTCACCCTGGTGACACCGTCGGTGACCCCGTCGACACCGCGGCGGCCGACGGCAATGTCCGCGGGCCGCGTGGTGTCGCCGGCCGTGTAGGCGAAGCGGTCCCCGCCGCCGACGGCGAAGCCGGCCCCGGCATAGGGGCGGCCGATGGTCGTGCCGGCAAGGCCGGCGGCGAGCTGTTCGAGGTTGCCGTCGAGGTCCGTGGCCGCAAGCACCGTGTCGCCGCGATCATCGTAGCGAAAGAACAGCCGCTCGCCGTCCGCGGACCAGCGGAGGCCCGCGATAGCGCGATCCAGTGCCGGCAGCAGCTCGCGCCGGCCACTGCCATCGAGCCCCATGATGTAGAGGCGGCTGCGATGGTAGCCGAGGCCGCGATCGTCCCAACCGGTCCAGGCGACGGTCTTGCCGTCGGGGGCTACGACCGGGCCGCTGTCCGGGCCCTGGCGCTCCGTCAGGCGGGCCAGGGCGCCGCCGTCGAGGGGTACGCGGAACAGGTCGGTGTTGGCCGGGTTGGTCTCCCAATCCTCGCCGCGGTTGGCCGAGACGATCAGCGCCTGGCTGTCCGCGGTCCAGGCGAGGCCACCGCTGTGGTCGAAGTCACCGCTGGTGAGCTGCCGCGGGCTGCCGCCCGCCGCCGGGACCACGAACACGTGCCGGAAGCCATAGGGACGCGGACCGACGCCGTCATTGCGGAACACGGAGCGCTCCACCACCTTCGGGGGCGGCGCCCAGTCGGCGCCCTCGGGCTTCGCCGGCAATGTCCCCAGCACCGTGGGCTCGTACGGCACAAGCATGGTAAAGGCAAGCCAGCGGCCGTCCGGGGACCAGGTCAGGCGCCGGGGGGTGTGCGCCACCCGGGTCAGCTGGGCGCGTTCGCCGCCGTCGACCCACTGCACAAAGATCTGCTGGCCCACATCGTCGCGGTCGACGTAGGCAATACGGCGGCCACCGGGCCCGAGGGCCGGGCTCGACAGGCTGCGCGGCCCGGTGGTCAGCGGGCGGTGGCCGGTGCCGTCCGCCGCGACGGTCCACAGGTTGGCGCGCCGGCGATCCTTGAGCGCATCCATGGTGTGGCGCAGGTAGTAGATTCGCTCGCCCGCGGGGCCGACGATCGGGTCGGTGGCATAGGCGAGGCCGAAGATGTCCTCGGGGGCGAAGGGCTTGCCCGCCGCCGTGCCGGCCGCGGGCAGGCAGGTCGCCGCGGCGAGGAAAGCGAAAGCTGTGCACAAGGCACGGGTTGCAACAGGCATAATGGACCCCAGTATCCTGACCAGTGAGATTGCCGGCGGGCCCCTGCCCGGGCCGGCGCCCGAGAACGGAGTATAACCCCGATGCATCATCCCCTGCCGGCAAACGCCGAATTCCCCCGGTACAGCGCCATCGATCCCGCAAGTCTCGAGGACGCCCTCGATGCGCTGCTCGCGGAGAATCGCAGCGCCATCGAGGCGCTCCTCGCGGAACCCGGCCCACCGACCTGGGCAGGGCTCTGCGCCCCGCTGGAAGAGCTCGAGGACAACCTCGAGCGCTTCTGGTCACCGGTGAGCCACCTCAACAGTGTCAGCAACGCCGAGCCTCTGCGCCAGGCCTACAACGCCTGCCTGCCGAAGCTGTCGGCCTACCGCAGCTGGCTGGGCCAGCACCGGGCGCTCTACGAAGCCTGCCAGGCAGTGGCGAGCACGGACCCGACGGTGGATGCGGTGCCCGGGCGGCGGCGCGCCCTCGACAACGCCCTGCGCGACTTCGAGCTCGCCGGCGTCGCCCTCGAGCCGGCACGGCGGGAGCGCTTTGCAGAGCTCAGCCAGCGCCTGTCGACGCTGGGCGCCCGCTTCAGCGATAACCTTCTCGACGCCACCGATGCCTGGTCCCTCGCCGTCGACGAGAACCGCCTGGCGGGCCTGCCGGACAGCGCCCGGGCCGCCGCGCGGCGCAAGGCCGAGGCCGTCGGCGAGAGCGGCTACCGGCTGGGCCTCGACGCGCCCACCTACCTGGCGGTGATGGCCCACGGCGAGGACCGGCGTCTGCGCGAGGCCGTCTACACGGCCTGGCAGACCCGGGCTTCGGACCAGGGCCCCCACGCCGGCCAGTGGGACAACAGCACCGTGATGCATGAGATCCTCGACGGCCGCCGGGAGCTGGCGGAACTGCTCGGTTTCGCCAACTACGCAGAGCTCTCCCTGGCCACCAAGATGGCGCCGGACACGGCGGGGGTCGTGGCCTTTCTCGAAGACCTGGCCGCCCGGGCCCGGCCCCAGGCCGAGACCGAATGGGCCGAGCTGTGCGCCTTCGCCCGGGAGCACGACGGCCGGGAGCGGCTCGAGGCCTGGGACGTCCCCTACTACAGCGAACGGCTGCGGCAGGCGCGCTACGCGATCTCGCAGGAAGACCTTCGCCCCTACCTCCCCCTGCCGCGGGTGCTCGACGCTCTGTTCGGCCTCTGCGGCGATCTCTTCGGCATCGAATTCAGCCCCTGCGAGGACTTCGACAGCTACCACCCGGAGCTCAGCCTCTACGCGATCCACCGCGACGGCGAGCTGCTGGCGCACTGCTACCTGGACCTCTATGCCCGCGGCGGCAAGCGCGGGGGCGCCTGGATGGGGGATTGCCGGGTTCGCCGGGAGAGCGCCCACGGCCTGCAGCGGCCGGTGGCGTGGCTGGTCTGCAACTTCTCGCCGCCGCAGGGCGACCGGCCCAGCCTGCTCACCCACGACGAGGTAACCACGCTCTTTCACGAGTTCGGTCACGGCCTGCACCACCTCCTCACGCGGCAGACCGTCGCCGCCGTCTCCGGCATCAACGGCGTCGAGTGGGACGCCGTGGAGCTGCCCAGCCAGTTTCTCGAAAACTGGTGCTGGGAAGGCGAGTTCCTTGCCCGCCTCGGACGGCACGTGGACAGTGGCGAGCCGATCCCGGAGTCCCTCGTAGAGCGGCTCCTGGCCGCGCGACGCTTCCAGGCGGCGATGCAGACGGTGCGCCAGCTCGAGTTCGCCCTGTTTGACTTCCGCCTCCACCTGGGCTGGGCAGGCGCCGCGGCGACGCCCGTGCAGGCCACGCTCGACGACGTGCGGAACGCGGTTGCCGTGGTGAAACCGCCGGCCTGGAACCGCTTCCAGCACGGCTTCGCGCATATCTTCGCCGGGGGCTACGCGGCCGGTTATTACAGCTACAAGTGGGCCGAGGTGCTCTCGGCGGACGCCTACGCGCGCTTCGAGGAAGAGGGCATCTTCAACAGCGACACGGGCCGGGCCTTCCTCCGCGAGGTACTGGAGATGGGCGGTTCCCGGGACGCGATGGCCACGTTCCAGGCCTTTCGAGGGCGGCAGCCGGACATCGCGCCGCTGCTCCGGCACAGCGGCATCCACAGCGGCCTCGACACTGGCAATGCGGCCTGACCCTCAGGGCGCACGCCAGTTCGCGCAGCCGCGCTGCCCGGGCCCCGAGGCGACGCAGACCCGCAGCTCGCGCAGGTCATCGCCACGCGAGGCATGGCGGAGGCGCTCGAGCAGGTAGCGCGACAGCTCCTCGACGGTCGCATTGACGATGGGC
This sequence comes from uncultured Alteromonadaceae bacterium, assembly GCA_964346365.1. Classification (GTDB taxonomy): domain Bacteria; phylum Pseudomonadota; class Gammaproteobacteria; order Pseudomonadales; family Halieaceae; genus Pseudohaliea. The sequence continues at coordinate 246 of CAYFVG010000165.1, read as the reverse complement.
AGTACCAGCGTGTCGCTGCGCAGGAAGCGCATCTCCTCGTCACCGAAGCGCACGCGGTACTCGTGCCCGGCTTCCTCCACGGTCTGGTACGGGGAGTGCGCCGGCAGAATCAGGTATTCGTCCAGCTCGTCGCAGAGGGCCCTGAGGCGATCCTTGTAGACGTTGTAGTCCGCGGCAAAGCCGTTGTCGCCCATGGGCGCGACAATCTTGGCGGACACCGAATAGTTGTGGCCGTGCAGCCGTTCG
>CAYFVG010000164.1:0-5952 GCA_964346365.1 uncultured Alteromonadaceae bacterium | reverse complement strand
CGACACTGAGGTTTTGTGCTGTGATGTAGGAGGCCTCATCAGAGGCAAGAAATGCGACCGCCGCGGCAATATCCTCGGGCTCACCTTTGCGTGGCAGCAGCAGTTGGCCGGTGCCCGCTGATTTACTGATCAACCAATCGACAAAGGTCCCGGGTGACATGTTCATCTCACGCTCCAGCGCTCCGTAAATGTCGGTCGCTACCACGCCCGGCGAGACGCAGTTGACCCGGATGCTGTTGGCGGCGAGTGCTTTCGCCAGTGTCTTGGTGAACATAACCACACTCGCTTTGGACGAGGCATAGGCGCCCGAAGCGCCCTTGCCACTGCGCGCCATAAGGGAGGCGACAGTGACGATGGCGCCACCGGTACCGTGATCGACCATGCTGCTGCTGCACGCGCGGCAAAAGAAAAAGGCGCCGCGGGCATTGACCGCGTACACCCGGTCCCATTCCTCCGGCGTAATGTCCAGCGCTGAAGAGACCGACTCCGCAACACCGGCGTTGGCCACCGCTACCGCCACGGGTCCGAACAATGCGGAGGCTTGAGACACGAGTTGGTCAACGCTGGCGGTGCAAGAGACATCGACATCCACAAACGCCGCGGTACCACCGGCGGCGCGGATTTCCCCGGCAACTCGGGCACCGGCTTCGGCATTGTTATCCGCGACGACCACGCGTGCCCCCTCAGTGGCGAGGCGGTGCGCGATACTGCGACCGATTCCAGCCCCTGCGCCGGTGACAATCGCGTGCCTGTCGTGAAATCTTTCTGCGCTCATGGACACTTCTCCTTGCATGATTTCGCCCTCTGGCGTACCGAGGACGGGTTCTACCCCGCTTTGCGGACATCCCAGTTTTTACTTGCGTAGCTACAAGTAACGCGTGGGGCGAAAAGCTTTGACGGTCAGCGGGCCAAGGTACTGCGTAGCGTGGGACAAGGCGAGGCCTTCTACCTATGGCCGCATAGCGCATGCTTGAGGATGGCAGACTCAGATCTTGCCCGCGGGTGTTATCAAGGGCCTCATGGAGATGACGTCGAGAAATCTCACTTTTTACGATTTTTGTGCGTCGGTGGCGCGGCGTGTGCTCGGTGAGTCGACGCGGCGCTTCCCTGCCGTTAACCTTGACGAAAAAGCGGGAGAGCAGGTCACCGTGAACCAAGAACAGCGTATGGGGCTCGACGCCAGCGTGCTTGCGCGGCTCGAGAAGCTGGCGGTCAATATTCCCGGGGCGATCTACCAGTACCAGCAGTGGCCCGATGGGCGCACCGCCTTTCCCTATGCCAGCGGCGGAATGCGCGGCGTCTTCGGCGTGCGCCCGGAAGATATCACCCGGGACGCCAGCGCGGCGTTCGCACGCATTCACCGCGAGGATCTGCATCGTGTGGCGGCTTCGATCGCGGCCTCTGCCGAGCAGCTCAGCCACTGGGTCTGTACCTTCCGCGTGTTGGAGCCTGGCGGCTCCGAGCGCTGGCTCGAGAGCGAGGCCACGCCCGAGCGCCAGCGGGACGGCAGCACGCTGTGGTACGGTTATATCCGCGACGTCACCGCGCGCATCGGTGAACAACAGGAGCGCCAGCGCCTGGAAGCAGAAACCCGTCTGGCCGCCGCGGTTTTCGACAACAGCAGCGAGGTCATAGTCATCTGTGACCGGGACAACCGGATCGTCCAGGTCAATGAGGCGTTCGTCGCTGTCACCGGCTACCAGCGCGAGGAAGCGCTCGGGCGCGACCCGGGCTTTCTGGCCGCCGAGCGGCAGGAACCGGCTATGTCAGCGGCTATGTGGGAGTCCCTCGAGCGGGACGGGCACTGGCGCGGCGAAGTCTGGAATCAGCGCAAAAACGGCGAGCTCTACGCCCAACTGCTGTCCATCGCCGCGGTGCACAGCCCCGACGGGGAGCTCGACAACTACATCGCCGTGGCCACCGATATCACGGAGCTGAAGCGCCACGAGGATGAACTCCACCGCCTGGCGCATTATGACCCGCTTACCGGCATTCCCAACCGGCGTCTTCTCACGGATCGGGTCGGCCAGTGCCTTCGGCGTGCTGACCGTAGCGGCAAAGCCCTGGCCCTCTGCTATCTCGATCTCGACGGTTTCAAGGCAATAAACGACCGCTGTGGGCACAGTGTCGGAGACAGGCTGCTGAGCGAGGTCGCCCGTCGCCTCCAGGGTGAGCTGCGCGGCGACGATACGGTGGCCCGCCTGGGTGGAGACGAGTTCGTTCTGCTCCTCAACGATGTCGGTGACGAGGACGAACTGGCGGAGCTGCTGAACCGGGTCCTTGCCGTGGTCCGGCAACCCGTTGCGCTGGATGCGGCCACCCACGGGCTGTCGGCCAGTATCGGCGTGACGCTGAGCCCGCCCGATGACCCCGAACCGGACCGCCTCATGCGCCACGCCGACCAGGCCATGTACCGGGCCAAGGAACAGGGGCGGAATGGCTACGTCTTCTACGAATCCGGGGAGGACCGCCGCCGCTAGCGGGTCGCGCGGTCGCGCGGTAACGCTGTAAGGTATCGCGCTTCCGTGACCGGCGCTATAATCGCCGGCTTTTCGGGTGATAGCCCCAGTTCGGAGAGATGCTCCAGCCAATGTTAACGTTTCCGCGAATGATTACTGTGCTGCTTGTTGCCCTGGCGCTGGTCTCTGCCGGCAATACCCGGGCCGCGGGCGACCCCGCGGCCGCGAGCGGCGCCAACGCTTTCGCCCAGCTCGACTACCTCCTCGCCACGCCCACGGAGACGCGTCTCGCCACCGGCGCCCCGGGGCCCGGCTACTGGCAGCAGCGGGCAGACTACGCCATCGATGTCACCCTCGATGACGCCGGGCAGCGCATCGTTGGCCGGGAGACCATCACGTACCACAACAACAGCCCCCACGCCCTGCCCTACCTCTGGCTGCAGCTGGATCAGAACCGCTTCCGCCGGGACTCCGACGATATGCTGACCAAGACCGCGCCGGACTTCGAGCGGTTATCCTACGGCGCCCTCGCCTCTCTGCTGGAAAGGCGCCGCTTCGAGGGTGGCGTGACCATCGAGGCGGTGACCGACGCGGCGGGTAACCCCCTTCCCCACACCGTCAATCGCACCATGATGCGCATCGATCTCGCCGAGCCCCTCGCCCCCGGCGCGAAGCTGGTCTTCTCGGTGGCCTGGTCCCATAACATCGTCGATGCCACGGTGGTCAGAGCCCGCGGCGGCTACGAATACTTTCCCGAGGACGGCAACTATCTCTACGAGATCGCCCAATGGTACCCGCGCATGGCAGCCTACACGGATTACGCGGGCTGGCAGCACAAGCAGTTCCTCGGCCGCGGGGAGTTCACGCTGGAGCTCGGCGACTTCGACGTCGCCATCACCGTGCCCGCGGACCACGTGGTCGCGGCGACCGGCGAGCTGCAGAACGCGGCAGCGGTGCTCAGCGGCGAGCAGCTCGAGCGTTTCCGGCAGGCGCAGGACAGCGATGCGCTGGTCTTTGTCGTGACGCCGGAAGAGGCTGCCAAGAACGCCGAAGGGGCGGCGAAGGGTACCCGCACCTGGCGCTTCCGCGCAGAAAATGTGCGCGATTTCGCCTTCGCCAGTTCGCGCAAGTTCATCTGGGATGCGCGCCGCGCGCCCTCCGGTGAGCGCAGTGTGCTGACCATGTCCTTCTATCCGAACGAGGCAGAGCCCCTCTGGAGCCAGTACTCCACCGCGGCCATCGCCCACACCATCGATGTCTACTCGCGCTACACCTTCGAGTACCCCTACCCCGTCGCGATTTCCGTCAATGGGCCCGTGGGCGGCATGGAGTACCCGATGATCAGCTTCAACAAACCGCGCCCTTACAAAGACGGCACCTACTGGGATATGGCCCAGAACTCGGGTGACAAGACCTGGGAGCGCAGCAAGTACGGGCTCATCTCAGTCATCATCCACGAGGTCGGGCACAACTACTTTCCGATGGTGGTGAACTCCGACGAGCGCCAGTGGACCTGGATGGACGAAGGCCTGAACACCTTCCTGCAGTTCCTTGCGGAGCAGGCCTGGGAGGAAGGCTATCCCTCCCGCCGCGGTGAGCCGGCGAAGATGACCGAGTACATGGCCAGCGCCCGGCAGGTGCCGATCATGACCAACTCCGAGTCCATCCACCAGTTCGGCAACAATGCCTACGGCAAGCCGGCCACGGCGCTGAATATCCTGCGCGAGAGCATCATGGGCCGGGAGCTGTTCGATCACGCCTTCCGCGAGTACGCCCGGCGCTGGAAGTTCCGTCGCCCGACCCCCGCCGACTTCTTCCGCACCATGGAGGATGCGTCGGCCACGGACCTCGATTGGTTCTGGCGCGGCTGGTTCTACGGTACGGGGCACGTCGACGTCGCCCTGAGCAAGGTGTCCCGCTATCGCGTCGACAGCCTCGACCCGGAGCGCGAGAAGGCCTGGGACCGGGACCGGGCCGAGGCTCGGGAGCCGTCCCTCAGCGACCAGCGCAACGCCGGCATGGAGCGGCTTGTCGATCGGGAACCGGGGCTCCGGGATTTTTACAACAGCAGTGACGAATACCGGGTTACGCCCTGGGACTACGCCGAATACGAGAAGGCCGTCGACCGGCTCACCGAACGCGAGCGCGCCCTTCTCGACACATCCGAGCATTTTTACGTGGCCACCTTCGACAACCTCGGCGGGCTGGTCACGCCGCTACCGCTGCGCATCAGCTACGCGGACGGCGCGGTGGAGGAAGTCACGGTCCCGGCGGAGATCTGGCGGCACAACAGCGAGCAGGTGAGCAAGCTGTTCATCACCGACCGGGAAATCACCGGCATCGAGTTCGACCCCTACCGCAGTACCGCGGACACGCAACCGGCGAACAATGCCTGGCCGCGCAAGGTCGTACCGGGCCGCTTCCAGCTTTTCAAGGAGAGCGAGGACCCGAACCCGATGCGGCGCGAGGATGAGGACGCATGGTCGCAGCCCATCCGTTGAGACGCCTCTCGCGGGTCGCTGTCGTGGTGCTGGCCCTGGGCTACGTCGGGGTCAGCGCCGCGCACCCGTTCCACGCCAGCTACGCCGAGCTGTCCTGGAATGACGCCGGCGATACGCTGCAGGTGGCTCTGCGGGTGATCCCGGAGGACCTCGAGACCGCCCTCTCCCGCACAGCCGGGCGCCGGATAGTCCTCGACCCCGGGGCGCCACCCGCGGCCCTCGTCGAGGCCTATCTCGACCGCCACTTCCGAGTCACCGCCGACGCCGCCGGCACAGCCCCGGGCGTGCGGTTTCTGGGACTTGACGTGGCCCACGACGAGACCTGGCTTTACTTTACGGTACCCCTGGCGCGGGAAGCGATGCCTCTGACCCTGCACAACAGCGTGCTCTTCGACGTTGCCGAGGCGCAGTCGAACCGGGTCCGGCGCCTGTGGGCACCGGACGCGCCGGTGCTGGTTTTCACCGCCGCGGAACCCTCGCAGCTGCTGCCGGTCCACAGGTAACAGCCTGACGGAGACAGCCCATGCGCATCCTTGCCCTGCTGGCGCTCAGCAGCACACTGCTCCTGCCCGTGGCCGTCCACGCCGATGACGCGGACCGGCGCCGGACCGTGACGGTCGAGGGTGAAGGGCGGGTCAGTGCCGCGCCCGACGAGGCGAGTATCGCTCTGGGCGTCGAGGCCCGCTCCGCAGACCTGGCCGCAGCCCGGAAGGACGTCAACGCCCGCACCGCCGCGGTGCTGGCGCACCTCGATACCCTCGCGATCGCCCCCGCGGATATCAGCGCCCCCGGGCTGACGCTCCGCCCCCAGTACCGCTGGGATAAGGCGCGGGAGCAGCAGGTGCTGAAGGGTTACCTGGTGGAGCGGCGCATCGACGTGCGCCTCAGGGACCTCGGCCAGCTCGGCGTACTCATCGAAGGGGTCGCCGATGCCGGCGCCAACAAGGTGTCGCCGCCGACGCTCGGGCACAGCGATGCCGCCGGGCTGCGCC
>CAYFVG010000163.1:0-6017 GCA_964346365.1 uncultured Alteromonadaceae bacterium | reverse complement strand
CTCTGCTCGCGGAGATCTCGCGGAACGAGGGGGCGGCGCCCGAGCCACTCCCGGAAGCCGGGAACCAGTAAGCAGGGGACCCCATGGCGCAGGAGCACGAGCGCGTTGAGCCGGCACCGTTCGACGCCGCCCCGGTAGCGGCCGGAGAAACGCCTGCGGCCGCTACCGGGGCCCCGCGCTGGGCACTGCCGGCCCTGGGCGGTCTCGCCGTGCTGGTCCTGCTGGTGCTGTTCTGGCTGCCCGGCCGCATCGCTGCACCGGACAGCACCGGCGCCAGCGCCCCGCCCGCCGAGAGCGCGGCGGCGCCCGCGCCCGAATCCGCCGCAGAACCCGCCCCGGCTCCTGCCGAAAGCTCTCCCTTTGCCGCAGCCCAGGCGGCCAGGCTCCGCGGCGAAGCCCAGGACATTCTCGCCGAACTCCTCGACGTGCGCGAAAATCTGGAGAGCCGGGGCGCCGCCAGCTGGGCCGCGGAGGCCATGGCCGCCATAGATGATAGCGCCGCAACCGGCGACAACCTGTACCGGGAACGGGACTTCGAGGCGGCTATCGCGCGCTACCGGCAAGCCCTGGAGCGGGCGCTGACCCTGGAGGCCCGCCTGCCCACCGAGCGCGACGCACAGCTGGATGCCGCCGCGGCCGCGATCGAGGCCGGCGATCTGCCCGCGGCGGAGCGGGCGGTGGGCCTCGCCGAAAAGATCGAGGCCGGCTTTCCCCGCACCGCCGCGCTGCGCGCGCGGGTCGAGGCCCTGCCCGCGGTCATCGCCGGCCTCGAGACAGCCGCCGAAGCCGAGGCCAGCGGCGACCTCGCCGCGGCCCGGGACGCCCTCGCGGAGGCCACAGCCGCGGACCCGGAGCACCGGCGCGCGGCCGCGGCGCTGGCCCGCGTGAGCGAGGCGCTGACCCGCCAGCGCTTCACCCGGGCGATGTCCGAGGGCTACGCGGCCCTCGACGCTGAGGCCTTCGACGCGGCGCGCAGTGCCTTCCGTCGCGCCGACGGCCTCCTGCCGGGCCGCAGCGAGGCCGCCGCGGGATTGCAGGAGGTTGAGGCAGCCGAGAGCGCCGCGACGCTGCGCAAGCTGCGGGAGGCCGCCGCGGCGGCGAGCGCGGCGGAGGACTGGGGCGAGGCCGTGCGCCGCTACGAAGCCGCTCTCGCCCTCGACGCCAGCGTGCTCTTTGCCCAGCGCGGCCTGGCCGAAGCGGCGCCGCGGGCCGCACTCGACACAGCGCTGGAGAAGGTTATCGACGACCCCGACCGCCTCGCCGACCCGGCGGTCGCCGGCGACGCGGACAAGCTGCTCGCGCGGGCGCGGGCCGCCCTCGGGACCGACGCCGCCAGCGCGCCGCGGCTCGCGGCGCAGGTCGAGGAGCTGGCGCGGCTGCTCGAGCGGGCCAACACCCCGGTGCCGGTAACCCTGCGCTCCGATGGCGAGACCAGCGTTACCCTCTACCGCGTCGCGCGCCTCGGCAGCTTCGACGAACGCACCCTGGAACTGCGCCCCGGCGAGTACACCGCCGTGGGTACCCGCCCGGGCTACCGGGACGTGCGCGAGACCTTCCGGGTGGCGCCGGAAGATCCACCCGCGACGATCACCGTCGCCTGCAACGAGGCCATCTGATGAGCGAACGGGACCCCGCCGGGCCGACGGAGCGCATCGAGGCCACAGACTTCCAGCCCATGGGCGCCGCCAGCGCGGCGCCCCGGCCAAGCCTGCGCCAGGTCGCCATCGCGGGCATCGCCGCCGCTATTTCTTTCCTGCTGGCCCTCGCCTTCTACTTCCTGCTCACGGCGCGCTCCGTGGAGGTCGCCGTCGTCGCCGAGGCGCCGCCGGCGATCGCTATCGACGGTTTCGCCCTGCCCTTCGGCCAGCGCTTCCTGCTGCGCCCCGGCAGCTACCCGCTGGCGGTGAGCGCCGAGGGCTACGAGACCCACCGCGGCACCCTCGAGGTCGGCAGCGCCGAGACCCAGCGCTACGAGGTCGCGCTGCAACCGCTGCCGGGACAGGTGACTTTCTCGGGCCTGCCGCCGGGAGCCGCGCTTACCCTGGACGGCGAACCCTTGAGCGAGCCCTCGAGCGAACCCGCAGGCGACCCCGGGGGAGCGGCGCCTCCCCCGGGGACCCTGCAACTCGAGATCGCCGCCGGCGAGCACCGGGTGGCCGTGGCGGCACCGCGCTACCTGCCGCTGGAAACCACCATCGACGTCACCGGCCGCGGCGTGGCCCAGACCATCGCGCTCGAGCCGGCACCGGCCTGGGCGGAAGTCACCGTCGCCAGCGAGCCCGCGGGGGCGACGATTGCCGTCGGCGACGCGGTTCTCGGCGAGACCCCGGCTACCGTCGACGTGCTGCGGGGCGAGCGCGAGCTGCGCCTGCAGGCACCGGGCTTCGCGGAACACCGCGCCGGGCTCACGGTCGTTGCCGGCGAGCCGCAGGACCTGGGCACGATCACCCTCGTACCCGCCGCGGGGGTACTCGAGCTCGCCAGCCGTCCGGCCGGGGCCAACGTCACCGTGGACGGCGAGTTCCGCGGGCAGACGCCGCTCACCCTGGAGCTGGCCCCGGACCGCGCCCACCAGCTGGTGCTGTCACGCCCCGGCTACCGCCGCTACCGGGGCAGCGTCACCCTGGCGGCGGGTGCGTCGGAACAGCGCGACCTGCGCCTGGAACCCCGCCTCGGCGAGGTGGTCCTTGAGGTCGACCCGCCGGCAGCGGCACTGCGCATCGATGGCGAACCGGTCGGCACCGGGTCGCGGACCGTCTCCCTGCCCGAGGTGGAGCACGAAATCGTCGCCACCCTGGACGGTTACGAGACCCTGCGCCGGCGCGTCACCCCGCGCGCGGGCCTGCGGCAGCTGCTATCGCTGGAGCTCAAGACCGAGGCCGAGGCCCGCAAGGCGCGGCTGCCCGCAGAGATCACCACGGCCCTGGGGCAGACCCTGCGCCTCTTCGACCCCAAGCTCGCCGCGCGCAACGCCTTCCCCATGGGCGCGTCGCGCCGGGACCCCGGCCGCCGGGCCAACGAGGTCCTGCACCCGGTACGCCTGGAGCGGCCTTTCTACCTGCAGACCAAAGAAGTGACCAACGCCCAGTTCCGCCTGTTCCAGGCCAGCCACAATTCCGGGCAGGTGCAGGGCAACAGCCTCAACCGGGAGCAGCAACCCGCGGTACAGCTGAGCTGGCAGCAGGCCGCGGCCTTCTGCAACTGGCTCAGCCGCCGGGAGGGCCTGTCGCCTTTCTACACCGAGGAGCAGGGCATCATCACCGGCTTCCGCCCCGCGGCGACCGGTTACCGTCTGCCGACGGAAGCCGAGTGGGCCTGGGTAGCGCGGGTGAACGGGGAGCGGCTGCAGCGCTTCGCCTGGGGCGACAACTTCCCGCCGGAGACCCCGGTGGAGAACCTGGCTGACAATACCTCGGCCTATGTCACCGGGCGGGTGCTCGGCGGGTATAAAGATGGCTTCGTGGTCAGCGCCCCGACAGCGAGCTTTCCGCCGAATCACAACGGCGTCTACGATCTCGGCGGCAACGTCGCCGAGTGGGTCAATGATGTCTACGTCATCCCCCCGGCCAACAGTATCGTCAAGACCGATCCGCTGGGCTCGCCGAGCGGCGACAACTACACGATCCGCGGCGCCAGCTGGGCGCTGTCCAAGCTGACGGAGCTGCGCCTGACTTTCCGCGATTATGGGCAGCGCGGCCGCGATGACGTAGGATTCCGGATCGCACGCTATGCGGAGTAGGCCATGACGGGCAGACCATGAGGAGCAGGCCATGAGGAACAGGCTGGCATTCCTGCTGCTGAGCCTGGTGTTCGCGGCGCCGGTGATGGCGGCGCCCGCCGCGGGAGCGGCACCCTCGCCGCGTCTGAGCCTCGACGACAGCGACGCGGGTCAGCGCGAGGGCGCCGCGCCCACAGAGGAGACTGCGAGCGACGCCGACGAGGCGTCGGCCGAAGGCGAAGACGACTCTCCCGCTGAAGACTCCCCCGCTGAAGAGGGGTCTCCCTTCGACTACCAGGCCTCCGAGCAAATCTCCGAGGACCTGTCCGTTTCCTTTCCCGTGGACATTTAGGGATCCCCATGAAAAACCGGCTATCCGGCGAATTCCTTTTCCAGATCGCAGCCCTGCTGCTGGCGATCATCGTCGTCCATGCCGCGTATGTCGGTGCCATCCGGCCGGTGGCCGATGCCCAGCTGCGGGAGCAGGCGGCGGCGATCGCCGCCGGCGCCGAGGCGGTGCCGCAACGTTCCCTGGCGGTGGTCATCCGGGACTTCGAGCAGGAAGCCTGTTTCATCCTCCTGATCTGGGCGCTGGCAATCATGGGCTACAAGGGCCGCCTGAACCTGCAGGAGCGACGCCTCCTCGAGGCGCCGCTGCTCGACGTTCCGGAGGGCACCAGCGTGCTGCCGGCGGATGCCCGCGAGTACAGCCGCAGCATCGAGGCGCTCCCCGACGAGGAGCGGGACTCCCTGCTGCCGCGCACGCTCCTCGCCGCGCTGCAGCGCTTCGCCACCACCGGCTCGATCCAGGCCGTCTCCGAGACGATCCGGGAACAGGTGGAGGTGGAGTCGGACCGCCTCGACTCGGAGCTGTCCATGGTGCGCTACATCGCCTGGGCGATCCCCTCCATCGGCTTCATCGGCACGGTGCGCGGCATCGGTGACGCCCTCGGTCAGGCCTACGAGGCCGTCGAGGGCGACATCTCCGGCGTGACTGCCAGCCTCGGCGTGGCCTTCAACAGCACCTTCGTGGCCCTGGTGCTGTCCATCATCATCATGTTCTGCCTGCACCAGCTGCAGCTGGCGCAGGAGCGCCTGGTGCTCGACGCCCAGCGCTACGCCGACAAGCGGCTCATGCGCCACCTGGTGGCGCGGGACTGATGGCCGCGCTCCTCGACATCCTCGACAGCGAACTGCGGCTCTGGCACGACAGCCGCGCCGTGCGCAGCCCCGGCTTCGCCCTCCTCGACGGCGACAGCTACCGCTACGGTGAAGAAGCCCGCGGCCATGCCCGGCGCCGGCCGCGCAACGTCAATACGCGCTTCTGGTGGCAGCTCGGCACCCGGCCGCTGCAGCCGGCCCTCGGGTCGGCCCGGCATACGGCGGACCTGGTCCACGGCCACCTGCTGGCCCTGCACGAGGCCGCCGGCAAGCCCGGTGAGCTGGTGCTCGCCGTCCCTGAGAGCCTGCAGAAAGAGCAGCTGTCCCTGCTCCTCGGCATCGTCCGTGCCTGCCCCTTCGAGGCCGTGGGCCTCGCCAACCGCAGCCTGCTCATCGCCGCGGCCCACGATGCCGGCGGCCCCACCTGCCACCTGGAACTCCAGCTGCACCAGGCACTGCTCACGCGCCTCGACAGCGACGGTAGTGGGCTCAAGGTGACCGGCGAGCAGACCTTTTCGGACTGTGGCTTTCTCGCCCTGCAGGAAAGTCTGGTGGAGGCGATCGCCCGCAGCTTTATCGACAGCACCCGCTTCGATCCGCGGCGCCAGGCGGAGACCGAGCAACAGCTCTACGACAGCCTCGGCAGCGCCCTGGCGGCCCTGCGCGACGCCGACGACACGACCCTGGAGGTCGGCGGCTACCGCTCGCGGATCAGCTACGATGCCCTGCGCGCGGCCGGCCGGCGCCTGCACGACAGCGTCGCCCGGGAGCTCGGCCGGAACGGCGACGCCCCGCTGCTGCTCGTCGACCCGCTGGTGGACCTGCTGCCGGGATTCAGCGAGGGCTTTCCCGGCGCCCGGGTGGCGAGCAGCCGGGACCTGCCGGCGGCTCTCGCTGCGCACGAGAACCGGATCGTGCAGCCCGGGGAGGCGCTGCACCTGGTGCGGGCACTGCCGATAGGCGACGGCAGTCGGCGCGAGGGCGCGCCTCCCACAGCAGATCCGAATGCTGCGCCGGCGGAAGCCGGCTCCCCTGTGGGAGCGGCGCCCCCGCCGCGACAGGGTACGGGTACAGACGACCGTCGTCGGCGCGAGGGCGCGCCTCCCACAGCAGATCCGAATGCTGCGCCGGCGGAAGC
>CAYFVG010000162.1:4501-6071 GCA_964346365.1 uncultured Alteromonadaceae bacterium | reverse complement strand
TTGTAGTCCTCCACCTCGCGCTCGATGCCGAGATCGGCCTTGCCGAGGGCCTCCGCCGAGACGGGGCTGCCCGCCATCTCGACCGTGGAGAAGGGGCTGGTGTCGCCGCCGGTGGGGGCGAAGAGGCCGTTCTTGAAGGATGTGCCGGTGTCGTCGTTCTCTTCCCAGTTGTAGACAAAGTCGATGGTGAGGTCGTCGCCGGGCGTCACGCGCAGCGAGGGGCGCAGCGCCGTGCGCTCGATACCCTGCATGTCGTTCTGCCGGAAGCCGTCCGGGTTCTGCGACGCCGGGCTGCCGGCGATGTTGTCGATGAAGCCGTCGCGCTCCCGGTACTGGAAGGCCAGCCGCGCCTGCACGAGGTCGCTGCCGCCGGTGACGAAACCGCGGGCGAGCCGGCTGCTGTAGTTGCCGGCGTTCAGGGTAAGGGAGCCGGCGAGCTCTTCCTGTGGGCGCGCCGTGTAGACGCTGACCGCACCGACCGAGGCGGCGGTGCCGAAGAGCGTGGCCTGGGGGCCCTTCACGACCTCGACGCGCTCGATGTCGAAGAGCTCGAAGTAGGAACCCCGGGAGCGCGACACGTCCACGCCGTTGTAGTACACGGAGACCCGCGGCGCGGCCTGGGCGGAACCGCTGTCGGAAGTGATGCCGCGGATGACGAAGCCGGGGTTGTTGGGGCTCTGCTCCTGGATGACCAGGCCGGGGGTGATGTCGGAGAGGGCATCGAGCTCGACGATGTTGGCGCGCTCGAGGAGATCGCCGCTGTAGGCGGTAATGCTGATCGGGACATCCGCGGCGGTCTGTTCCCGGCGCTGGGCGTAGACGGTCACTTCTTCGATCGGTCCCGCCGTCGTCCGGCTGCTGTTCTGGGCGAGGGCGCCGGGGGCGCTGGCCGCGAGGGTGGCCAGGGCAAGATAGAGAGGGGTGGGTTTTTGCATTGCGGGCTCCGCGTCGATGGCTGGAAATCGACGCGAGCTTACGGCGGAAATGGGTCCCCCTGATGACACCCCCGTGAAGCTTGTGTGACAAGCGCCGGGGCGCCTTGCGCGCCGGCGTTTCTGACGGCGAGCGGGTAGCCTGCCAGGGGCTGTTAGCCAGGGGCCCTCGCCAGGCGTTACCTGTCGAGCGCTGCTTGCCGGGGACTGCTCGCCAAGGGCTATTTGCCCTTCTTTTTCTCCTTTTTCTCCTTCTTCTTATCCGCAGCCGCCGTCAGGTCGGCGGTTTCGGCCGCCGGGGCATTTTTCATGACGGACTGGATCCCCTTCTCCATGCCCGGGGCGCTCGTGTACATCTGGCTCTTGCCGATGACCTGGCCGTTGGTCGCGGTCATGGTGAAGTAGGCCTGGCCATTGCTGGAGCTCTTGCGCTCGTAGCGCGCGGCCTTGCCGGCATTGGTCTTCACGGATTTGATGCCCGCGGTCGCCGAGCGCTTGTCCGCGTAGCTCTGACTGGTGAAGATCACCTGGCCGTTGCCCGCCTTGAGGTTGAAGGAGAATTTGCCGGTACTGCCTTTCTTGAGTTCAAACTTGCCCGCCATGCTGCCTTCCTTTTGTTGTGTTGTGTTGTGTTGTGT
>CAYFVG010000162.1:0-4401 GCA_964346365.1 uncultured Alteromonadaceae bacterium | reverse complement strand
TGTTGTGTTGTGTTGTGTTGTGTCGTGGTGTTCTGTTTTGTCGTGCGCGCCGTCCCCCCAGTGCGCAGGCATACCGCGGCACGCATCCCTTGTCCGACACCGTTCAGCATAGCGCACGCATGATAGCTGGCAAGGCGCGGGCTTCCGTGGGGCTGCCCCTCAAGCTATACTCAATTATCTCAAGTGGCACTCAATCAACAGTCAACCAACACTTCATGAATACGGAATGCGCGGAGGCGCTGCCATGGCTCTCGATTTTGACAGCGCCCGCTTGCCCAACCCGCATGTCACGGAGTCGCACGAGGCCTGGCGCACGCAGCTGCGCCGGTTTGTCGACACGGAGATAGCGCCCTTTGCCGACGACTGGGACGAGGCCGGTACCATCCCCGGGGACCTCTGGCCGAAGGCTGCAGCGGTAGGGCTCCTCGGTCTCGGCTACCCGGAGGCCTACGGTGGTACCAGCGAGGGCATCGACAGCTGGTACCACTGGATCACCGCTGAAGAGCTGGCGCGCTTTGCCGTGGGCGGCGTGAACGCCAGCCTCATGGTCCACGGTATCGGCCTGCCGCCGGTGCTGAGTGGGGGCAGTGACGCGATGAAGGAGGCCGTGGCGCCGCCGGTCCTCGCCGGGGAGAAGCACATCTCCCTCGGGATCACCGAGCCCGGGGGCGGCTCCGATGTGGCGTCGCTGAGCACCACCGCCGTCCGCGACGGCGATCACTACGTGGTCAATGGCTCCAAGACCTACATCACCGGCGGTCTGCGCGCGGACTGGGTAGCGACAGCGGTGCGTACCGGTGGCGAGGGTGCCCGCGGTGTCTCCATGCTGCTTATCCCGACGGACGCGGCGGGCTTTTCCCGCACCGCGCTGGACCGCAAGATGGGTTGGTGGGCCTCGGACACGGCCACGCTCTACTTCGATAACGTGCGCGTGCCCGTGGACAACCTGATCGGCGAGGAGAACCGGGGTTTCCTTGTGATCATGACCAATTTCAATAGTGAGCGCATGGGCATGGCGGCGGCCATGGAGGCCCTCGGGCGCGTGTGCCTCGAGGAGGCCGTCAAGTGGGCGCAGGAGCGGCGCACCTTCGGCAAGCGCCTCGCCGACCACCAGGTCATCCGCCACAAGATCGCGCAGATGAAGCAGCGCCTGAACGCGACGCAGGCCTACCTGCGCAGCTGCTACGAGGCCATCGAGGCGGGCCGGGCCAACGCCGGGGATATCGCCCTGCTCAAGGTGCAGGCCAGCGAGACCATGGAGTTCTGCGCCCGGGAGGCCATGCAGGTGCTCGGCGGCATCGGCTATCTGCGCGGCAGCCGGGTGGAGCGCATCTACCGGGAGGTGCGGGTCAACGCCATCGGCGGCGGCTCGGAAGAAATCATGCGCGACCTGGCGGCGCGCCAGTACGGGTTGTAGGACGGACGGTGACGATGAAGCTCTGGCATTGCGGTGGCGCCCGCTCCCTGCGTCCGCTCTGGGCCCTGGAAGAGCTCGGCCTGCCCTACGACCTCGAGGTGCTGCCGTTCCCGCCGCGGCTCCTCGACAAGGACTTCCTCAAGCTGAACGCGCTGGGCACGGTGCCTTATTTCACCGATGGCGACACTTCGATGACCGAGTCGGTCGCCATCTGCCAGTACCTGGTCGACCGCTATCCCCACGATGGTCTGGGCCTCGAGGCCACGCACCGGGAGTACGGCGACTACCTGAACTGGCTGCAGCAGGCGGACGCGACGCTGACCTTCCCGCAGACCATCTACCTGCGCTACACGGCCTTCGAGCCGGCGCCGGAGAAGCGCGCCGTGGCTGAGGACTACGCGAAGTGGTTCCTGGCCCGGCTGCGCCGCCTGGACGCGTTTCTTGAGGACCGCGACTACCTGGTCGCCGGGCGTTTTACCATTGCCGACATCGCGGTCGGCTATGCGCTCTACCTGGGCCGCGTCCTCCGCCTGGACGACCGCTACCGGCCGCAGACCGCCGCCTACCTGGACCGGCTCCTGGCGCGGCCGGCCTTTCGCCGCGCCGATGCGCGTGCCCCGGGCTTCAACCCTTTTTCCGAGGGCCGCTGAGCCCCGCGCAATGGAGGTTTCATCATGAACGCCCCGCAGAACGAACTGAACGCCTTCCGCGCCGAGGTCTCGGCCTGGCTCGCGGACAACCGGCCCGCCGACCCGGGCTTTCTCCTGCCGCAGTCCTTCATGGAGGTCGGCAGCGACGAGCAGCTCGACTTCCTCCGCGAGTGGCAGCACAAGGTCTGGTCCGCCGGCTACCTGGGCCTCGCCTGGCCGAAAGCCTACGGCGGCGGCGGCATGGACCCGGCTTTCCAGTCCGTGGTCGACCGGGAGATGCGCCGGGCCGGCGTGCCCATCTGCTTCAACGTCATCGGCCTCGGCTGGGCCGGCCCGCTCATCAACGATATCGGCACCGAGGAAGAGAAAGCGAAGTACCTCAAAGGGATCCTCAGCGGCGAGGACATCTGGTGCCAGGGGTTTTCCGAGCCGGATCACGGCTCGGACCTCGGCAATGCCCAGACCCGCGCGGTCCGCGACGGCGACGAGTACGTGGTCAACGGCACCAAAATCTGGACCACCATGGGCAACTACGCCAAGTACATGATCCTGCTCGCGCGCACCGACCCCGCCGCGGAGCGCAAGTATGACGGGCTGTCGTTCTTCCTCTCGCCCATGACTGTGCCCGGCGTGGAGGCGCGGCCGATCCGCAAGCTCACCGGTGAGTACGGCTTCACGGAGACGTTCTTCACCGATGCGCGCATTCCGGCCGACTGCCTCATGGGTGAGGAGGGGGAGGGCTGGAAGATCGCCATGAAGACCCTGCAGTACGAGCGCGGCGCCGAGGCCGGCGCCGCCGGCGGTCTGGCCTTCGTGCGCATCGTCCTCGACGACCTCATCGACGACCTCGAGGATGTGCGCCGGGACGATGCGCCGGTGCTCGAGGATCCGCTGCTGCGCGACCAGCTCGTGCGCCTGGCCATGGAGGAGCACGCCATCGCCCTCGGCGACAAGCGCGCCGCCATCGCACCGCTGACCACCGACTATCCCTTCTCCCTGCCCCTGTCGAACAAGCTGCGCTGGACCGAGTACACCCGGCGCATGCGCCAGTTCGCCATCACTGCGCAGGGCGCCGACGGTGCCCGCTACGTGGGCGACGGCGAGGCGCTGGCGGGCGGCTTCTGGCAGCGCGCCTACCTGAACAGCTTTGCCGCCACCATTGGCGGCGGCACCAGCCAGGTCCAGGCCAACATCATCGCCGAGCACGTGCTCGGCCTGCCCAAGTAGGAGGTCCGCCATGTCCGTGATCGGCAGCACGCGTATCGCCCTGTCCGAGGAGCAGGCCATGCTGCTCGACGTCGCCCGGGAGTTCTGCCGCGACAAGGCCCCGCGGGCCGTCGTCCGCGGCCAGCTGGAAACCCACCGGGGCTACGACCCCGATACCTGGCAGGCCATGGTCGAGCTGGGCTGGGCCGGCATCGGGCTGCCGGAAAGCGCCGGCGGCTCCGCCCTCGGCCCGGGCAGTGTGGTGCCCGTGCTCGAGGCCATGGGCCGGGCCATGCTCGGCACGCCCCTGCTGACTACGACGCTCGCCGGGCAGCTCCTGTGGCGGGCGGCCCCGGGCGTGCACGATGCGGTGCTGGCGGACATCGCCGCCGGGGCGGCGGCGACCATCGCCGTCCTCGAAGACGGGGACTGGGGCGCGCCGCCGCGCTGCCACCTCGACGGCGACGGCCGCCTGGTGGGCGCAAAGCGCCTCGTCGGGGACGCGCAGGTGGCCCGGCATTACCTCGTCGTGCTTGCGCTGGACGGGGCGCCGGCCCTGGCCCTCGTGCAGCGCGATCAGGTCGACGCATCCCGGGTTCAGGACAGCGAACTCATCGACCAGACCCGGCGCGCGGCCACCGTGGACTTCACCGGGGTCGAGCCGGCAGCGCTGATCGCCGGACCGGCGGTGGCGCCGGCGCTGCGCGATGTCGAGCTGCTGGGCGCCCTCTACGTGGCCGCGGAGGCCGGCGGGGGCGCTGCGGGCCGCCTGGACACGACCGGCGGCTACCTGAAAACGCGCAAACAGTTCGGCAAGCTTATCGGTTCCTACCAGGCCCTGAAGCACCCGGCGGTGGATATCCTCTGCGCCGTGGATTCCACCCGCTCCTTCGTCTACCACGGGGCCACGCTGGTCGGTGACGGTCCGCTGGACCGGGATGCGGAAATCGCCTGCCGCATGGCCAAGGCCCAGGGGACGGAAACGCTCTGCCACGCCGGCGACCGGGCGGTCCAGTTTCATGGTGCTATGGGCTTCACCTACGAGTGTGACGCGCAGCTCTACCTTCGCCGCGCGCAGTGGGTGCAGCAGCAGTTCGGCGATGCGCAGCACCACCGCAAGCGTCTGGC
>CAYFVG010000161.1:0-6205 GCA_964346365.1 uncultured Alteromonadaceae bacterium | reverse complement strand
TCGCTTTGCCAGCTCAGGGCAGCAGCCCGGGGTGGGTGAGACCCTCGGTCTCCGGCCGCCCGAGCATGATGTTCATGCACTGGATGGCCTGGCCGGAAGCCCCCTTGACGAGGTTGTCCACCGTGGCCATGACCACCGCCGTCTCCCGGCTCTGGGGCACAGCCACGGCGAGCTGGCAGCGGTTGGCGCCGCGCACCGTGCGGGTCTCCGGGTGCTGGCCGGCCGGGAGCACGTCGACGCAGGGTTCGCTGGCGTAGTAGTTCTCGTAAAGGGGCTGCAGGTCCTGCCCCGGGGTCTTCAGCCGGGCGAAGCAGGTCGCGTGGATACCGCGGATCATCGGCAGCAGGTGCGGCACGAAGGTCACCCCCACGGGGCCGCCGGCAAGATCATCGAGGGACTGCTCGATCTCCGGCTGGTGCCGGTGGCCGGCGGCTCCGTAGGCCCTGAAGTTGTCGCTGGCCTCCGTGAGCACGTTGGCGAGCCGGGCCTGCCGGCCGGCGCCGCTGACCCCGGAGGCGGCGCTGGCGATGAGCTGGCCCCGGTCCACGAGGTCGCCGGCAAGGAGCGGCGCGAAGGCGAGCTGAATGGCCGTGGGGTAACAGCCGGGGACCGCGACGAGCCGCGCCCCGGCGATGGCCTCGCGGTGGAACTCGGGCAACCCGTAGATCGCCCCGGCGAGCCGCTCCGGGCAGGCGTGGGTCTCACCGTACCATCGGGACCAGGTGGCCGCGTCGCGCAGGCGGAAGTCCGCGGAGAGATCGACGACCCGGGCGCCGGCGTCGAGGAGCGCCGGCACACTGTGCATGGCGACGTTGTGCGGCGTCGCGAAGAACACCACGTCGCAGGCGGCCATGGCCGCCGTATCCGGCTCCGTGAAGGTCAGGTTACAGGTGCCGCGCAGATTCGGGAACAGGTCGTCGACCCGCCGCCCGGCCTCGCCGCGAGAGGTGATCGCGATCACCTCGGCGCCCGGGTGCGCCGCGAGCAGCCGCAGCAGCTCCACCCCCGTATAGCCCGTTCCACCGACGATGCCGACCCTGATCATGCTATCTCCCTGTCGCGCTGTTCAGCCCTCGCCGACGCAACCGGCGGGCAAGCTGCTATGATCGCATTTTTAACCGGCATCGGTCAGCGACCCTTGCGGCACCCGGGGCGTCTTTCGAGCACTACCGGGCACTGCGCCCCGAACGTCGTCGCTGGCAAGCACCAAGGAACCCGCCATGCTCTGGTTGCGTGCCCTGCACATCATCTTCGTCGTCTGCTGGTTCGCCGGGCTTTTTTACCTGCCGCGCATCTTCGTCTACTTTGCCGCCAGCGAAGACAGCAACACCCGGGCGCAGCTGGCCGTCATGGCGCGGCGCCTCTACCGTTTTGTCACGCCTTTTATGGTGCTCACCGTGGTCTTCGGGGTATGGATAATCGCCCTGGCGCCGGACTACTACCTCAGCGCCACCTGGCTCTGGCTCAAGCTCGCCGGCGTCGCCTTCCTCATCGTCTACCATTTCCAGTGCGGCCGCTATGTGAAGGCCATCAACGCCGACTCGGACAGCCACGGCCACGTGTTCTACCGCTTCTTTAACGAGGTGCCCGTGTTGTTCCTGTTCGCCATCGTCTTCCTGGTGGTGTTGAAGCCCTTTTGATTCAGCCCCCTCGACGGGGCGCCCGGACCCGCCGCGGGGTTGTTGCCGGGGAGGGCGAAGCCCCATAATCCGGGGCCTTACGGCTTCGAAGGAAGCCCGTCACAGCCTTCAAAGAGGACAGCATGGTCACATCGCAAGCCCTTTTCGAGCGCGCCAGCGCCCACATTCCCGGCGGCGTCAACTCACCGGTGCGGGCCTTCAAGGCCGTTGGCGGCACCCCCGTATTCATCGACCGCGCCGACGGTGCCTACCTCTTCGACACGGACGGCCATCGCTACATCGACTATGTGCTGTCCTGGGGGCCCATGATCATGGGCCACAACCACCCGCAGGTGCGTGAAGCCGTGGTGCGCCAGGCCGAGAAAGGGCTGTCCTTCGGCGCCCCCACGGTGCTGGAGACGGAGCTCGCCGACCGCATCTGCGGGATCATGCCGAACATGGACATGGTGCGCATGGTCAATTCGGGGACGGAGGCGACCATGAGCGCCATCCGCCTCGCCCGCGGCTATACGCAACGCGACAAGATCGTGAAATTCGAGGGCTGCTACCACGGCCACTCCGACTCCCTGCTGATCAAGGCCGGCTCCGGCGCCCTGACCCTGGGCGTGCCCAGCTCCCCGGGGGTACCGGCGTGCCTCGCCGAGCACACCATTACCCTCACCTACAACGACGCCGAGGGCCTGCGCCAGTACTTCGCAGAGCACGGCGACGAAATCGCCTGCCTGATCGTCGAGCCGGTCACCGGCAACATGAACTGTGTGCTGCCGAACCCCGAGTTCCTCACCGCCATGCGCGACGTGTGCAACGAGAGCGGCGCCGTGCTGATCCTCGACGAGGTGATGACCGGCTTCCGCTTCGGCCCCCACGGCGCCCAGGGGCACTTCGGCATCGAGGCGGACCTCACCACCCTCGGCAAGATCCTCGGCGGCGGCATGCCCGTGGGCGCCTTCGGCGGCAAGCGCGAGATCATGGAGCAGATCGCGCCGCTCGGGCCCGTCTATCAGGCCGGCACCCTGGCCGGTAACCCCATCGCCATGGCGGCGGGGCTGGCGACCATGGACATCATCACTCAGCCGGGCTTCTATGAGCCGATCTTCGAGCGCACCGCGCGCCTCTGCCACGGCCTCGAGGCCGCCGCCGACAGCGCCGGTGTGCGCTACACCACCAATCACGCGGGCACCATGTTCGGCGGTTTCTTCACGGACGCGCCGAAGGTGGAGAACTACGCCGACGTGATGGCCTGCGACACCAAGGCCTTCGGCCGCTTCTTCCACCGCATGCTCGAACACGGCGTGTACCTGGCCCCGGCCTCTTTCGAGGCGGGCTTCATGTCGGCCGCGCACACGGACGCCGACATCGACGAGACCATCGAGGCGGCGAACATCGTCTTCCACATGATCACCGCGGGGAGCTCCGGCGCATGAGCTTCGCCAGCAGCCGGGGGCCCTACCCCACGACCCGCCTGCGCCGGCTGCGCGCCAGCACCTTTGCCCGTGCCCTGGTGCGGGAAAACGGCCTCACCCCGGCGGACTTCATTCTCCCGGTGTTCGTCCTCGAGGGCAGCGGCGAGCGCGAGGCGGTACCTTCTATGCCCGGCGTTGAGCGCCGTTCCGTGGACCTGCTGGTGGAGCTGGCAAAGGAGGCGCACGGCCTCGGCATCCCGGCGGTCGCCCTCTTTCCGGTCGTGCCCGCCGAGCGCAAGAGCCTGCGGGCCGAAGAGGCCCATAATGCCGACGGCCTTGCCCAGCGCGCCGCGCGCGGCCTGAAGGACGCCGTGCCCGAGCTCGGCGTAATGACCGACGTCGCCCTCGACCCCTTCACCACCCACGGCCAGGACGGCATCATCGACGACGACGGCTACGTGCTCAATGACACGACCACAGACGTGCTCGTCAAGCAGGCCCTGTCCCACGCCGAGGCCGGCGCCGACGTGGTCGCCCCCTCGGACATGATGGACGGGCGCGTCGGCGCGATCCGCGAGGTGCTGGAAGCGGGCGGGCACGTGAACACACTGATCATGTCCTACGCCGCCAAGTACGCCTCGAGTTACTACGGCCCCTTCCGCGATGCCGTGGGCTCCGCCGGCAACATCAAGGGGGGCAACAAGTTCAGCTACCAGATGGACCCGGCGAACAGCGACGAAGCCCTGCACGAGTGCGCCCTGGACCTCGCCGAGGGTGCGGACATGATCATGGTCAAGCCCGGTATGCCCTACCTGGATATCGTCCGCCGGGTGAAGGCGGAGCTGAAGGCGCCGACCTTCGCCTACCAGGTGAGCGGCGAGTACGCCATGCACAAAGCGGCCTTCGCCAACGGCTGGCTGCAGGAAGAGGCGGTGATGCTGGAATCGCTGCTGTCCTTCAAGCGCGCCGGCTGCGACGGCATCCTCACCTACTTCGCCCTCGACGCGGCGCGGGCGCTGCAGTAGGGGCACCACCGGTGCGCGTCGCCACCCTGCTCCCCATCGCTGCCGCCCTCCTGTCTGCCCTCCTGCCCGCCCCCGGGCGCGCCGAGTGCGGCTGCCTCTGGGAGGGCAGCTTTGCCGACGTGCAGGGGCAGGCGGACCTGGTCGTTGCCGGCAGCGTCGTCCAGCGCAAGGGCAACTCCGTCGATATCGCCATCGCGCGCACGCTCCGCGGCGCCGGGTGGCGCGAGCGGGTGCGGGTCTGGCTGAAAACCGGAGACTACTGTCGCCCGCCGGTGGAGGACTTCCCCGAGGACAGCCGCTGGATACTGGCCCTCAAGCGCATCGACGCGGTGCCGGAGGACGGCTTCAACCCGGCCACGCCGAACCGGAGCTATGGCCGCAAGGGCGACTACATCCTCTCCAGCTGCGGCGGCTATTGGCTGCGCTGGACCGGCGACGCCGTCACCGGCAACCTCGTGGACGCGCCGCGCTGGGCCCGGGAGCCGGAGATGACCCCGGTGCTGCTGAACGTGCTGGAGGCCTACGTGGCCGGGCGCATCGACCAGGCGCGGCTGAAGGAGGCGAGCCGGGAGGATCCGGCGCTGCGCGAACTCATGCTCAACACCCGCCAGTTCCTGCTCCACGGCGACGCCGCCGAGCCTCAGTAGCGGCGCCGGGGTGCGCGCCTGGGGTCCGCGTTCGTCACCAGGTCCATGAGTTCGTCGAGCATGCCCAGCGACAGGCCCCAGATGCGCCGGCCCGCGTAGAAATAGCAGGGCAACGTCAGGGCGACGGGCTGCCGCTCCCAGACCATCGTCTCCCGGTTATCCGTATCGAGGAGAAACTCCAGCGGCACCCAGACGACCTCGGCTACCTCGTGGTTGGGGGTCGGGGTCACCGCCCGGCGCAGGCGGAAGACGAAGGGCGTAACCGCCATGCCGAGGCCGCGGACGCGCGAGCGGGCGTTCACTTCCGACAGGCGCCCGACGCACTCGTCAGGCGCGAGAACCAGGCCCACCTCCTCGTCCGTCTCGCGCACGGCGGTGGCAAAGCCGTTGGCATCGACGCGCTCCCTGCGCCCGCCGGGAAAAGCCATCTGCCCGGACCAGGGGTCCCCCGGCCGCTCCGCCCGGCGAATCATCAGCACACAGAGCTCCCCCGCGCGCACCTGCAGCACGAGCGCCACGGCGCAGCGCTTCATGAACGGACGCAGGCGGTGACGCCTGGGCCGGTGATCGGCGAGGCGGGACTCGACAAGATTGAGAAGTGCAACAGACACGCGGGCCGGGGGCGTGAGGGAATGCGCCCGATTAAGCCAGCCGCATCCCGGTGAAGCAAGCCTGCTCCCTGGGGGAGGCGCGTCTCGCCCCGACAGGCCCCCGGCGACACGCTCATCCCGTCGCGGCGGGGGCGCCGCTCCCACAGCAGCAACGCCTCTGTGGGAGGCGCGCCCTCGCGCCGACAGGCCCCCCGGCACGCGCTGCCCTGTAGAATGGACATCCCCTTGACCGGCCCCGCAGGGGCCCCCAGTGCCGGAGCCCGCCGTGAACGCCCCCGACACCCTCCTCACCATCGCCGACCTCACCGTAAACTACCGCGCCCGGCCAGTGCTCCGCGGCCTGTCCCTCACCCTCCAGCGCGGCGAGCAGTGGGCGGTCCTCGGCCCCAATGGCGCCGGCAAGACCACCCTCGCCCGGGTGCTCGCCGGCGAACTCGACCATTACACCGGTGCCATCGAGCGCACCGACACCCTCGCCCACCACGGCATCGCCTACGTCTGCTTCGAGCGCGCCCGGGCCCTGGTGGACCGCGACCGCAAGCTCGATGTCTCCGAGTTCAGCGCCGACGCCCGCGACCCCGGCACCCGCGTCCGCGCTTTGTTGCCGGCGACGCCCGCGCGGGACCACTGGGTCGAACTGCTCGACCTGGGCGCGCTCCTGGACCGCGGTCTGCGCTACCTGAGTACCGGGGAGCTGCGCAAGACGCTGCTCGCCAGCGCGGTCCTGCAGCGGCCGGGCCTGCTGATCCTCGACAGCCCCCTGGACGGCCTCGATGCCGCGAGCCAGGGCAGGCTGCACGCTGCCCTCGATGTGCTGCTGGCGAGCGACCAGCCGGTGCTGCTGCTGGCGCGGGATCCGGCGGACGTGCCTATGGGCAT
>CAYFVG010000160.1:0-6217 GCA_964346365.1 uncultured Alteromonadaceae bacterium | reverse complement strand
CAGGCTTCGGACTTCTTGAAATGGCCTCTGTTCGGGTCGCTCTTGAGGCGGGCGATCATCTGATCCCACTCCGCGCGTACGGGACTCACGTCCAGCGCGTCGAGAGCGTCGAAATCCGTGGTGTAGAAACGCGGGGTCAGCAGCGTGTTCTGCATGGCGACGTCTGTGGCTGTCTCGCTGTCGATGACCGCCTGGCGGACGTTAGCCGCATCAAGGGCCGCCTCGACCGTGCGGGCGTCGGCGGAGTGGTCGACCTCAGGGGAAATCGGCTGGTTCATACGTTTACCTCTTCGGAAAAGGAAAACTCGCACAGCTCCATAAACTCGAAATTCCCCGTGAGGCGGGTCCAGAGCTGCTCGAAGGTGGAGGCGCGGCGGATGGTGGCGACACGCTCTTCGCGGATCACTTCACCGTAGGGCGCCATAACCGGAGCGCCGTGCACCAGCACCTCGTCTCCGGGGTTGATCACGGCGCCGTTGAGAAACTTCAGGTGGGCATGAAGACTATCGAAGCAGTGGCTGACCTCGACCTCGCAAGGCGCGGTTTCCGTCTGACTTGTGAAAAGCCCCATAACATCTCCCGATGGGCGGGTCGGTGCCATTCAACGTCGTGCTCAACCCCGGGGACAATCACGACGGCGGTGACCTGAGCCGGCATCCCCGTCGCTAGACACGTACCGATTAAGCACGACAACACTGACGCCCTCCATCGCAAATTTAACAGGTATCCTGATAAGTGCAAGCCATCGAAGCCACCGGCTACCCAGCGCGAGATGCGCATCGATGCCGAGGAACCCGCCGCCGGTATTCATAGCATGGTGATGGCCTGCAGACTGAGCGAAATGCGGCAGGAATGAAAGCGCTTCTTATTTGCGTTACCAACCTCTGCCGGTTATCCTATGCGGGTAGCGGAGTCTGGGAAAAGACAGCTTCGTTGCGTTGATGACGCACTCCGGGGACGGCCGCGGTGCAAGTGCCTTCAAGGGACGCGGCGGGGTTGTCGCCCGCATTAATTTGAGACAAGTACCCACCTTTTTAATGCAGCAAACGCGAGGTAACCGTGAAGACAAACGATTGCAGAGGACTGCTGGCGACGCTGGTCCTGGTCCTGGTTCTGGGAGTGCCCAAGGTCACCGCGCATGGCGACATCGGCGATCATGTTGAAGATCTGAGCGCCCATCTGGAAGAGTACGGCAACGAAGTGGACTGGCTGTCCGACAAAGTCGACGGCCTCGTCACTGCTTACGCAAGCGACGGTGCACAGGCAGTGGATTCGACCGATCTTGTCGAGTGGTGGGAGGCGGTCAAGGTACACGGGGCGATCGAGGTCAATGAGGTGGGCCTCTACTCGTCGATCTGGCGCGCCCTGAGCGAGGTCGAGACGGCGATCGAGGAGGCGCGTCCTCTACAGCAGCTCCAGAACCGCCAGCGGGCGCTGGAACGCTCGCTCTGGGAGGGGCTGGGCGCGGTGAAGCTCGCGGCGCGCTTGCAGGACGCGGGAACGGCGCCGGCGACGGCCCAGGCCGTTGCTGCAACGCCCGCGACCACCCTCGAGGAGATTGCCGAAGCCCTGGACGCGGTGGTTGCACAGCATGCTCAGGGAGAATCAGCGGCTGCAAAAGAGCTGGTGCATGCGACGTATCTCGAGCGTTTCGAGGGCGTAGAGGGTGTGTTGATCGAGCAGGACCCGGCGCTGGTGGAGGCGCTGGAGCGCGACTTCAACGTGACGCTGCCGGTACTTCTGGACGAGGGCGCCGGCGGGGACGAGGTGGCAGGCACGGTAGCCGCCATGCAGGAAAAGCTGAACCGGGCCCGGTCCCTGCTCGCCGCAGCCGGGGGCAACGAGCGCGAGGTTTTCTAGTGCGCCGTCGTGCGCTCGTCGGGATGCTGGGTGCGGCAGCTGTCGGGGGCTCGCTGACGCCCGTTGCCGGTCTGCGCGCCGCGCTCCCCGTAGCCGACCTGCCAGCGCTTTCCGGACCGCTGACGGTCTACCTGGGACGCGGAGAAGGCGGACTCTACGGGAAAATTCTGACGGCGATACGCGAGCGCAACCCGGCGCTATCGCTGCAGATACGTCGTGGGCCCTCGGTCGCGCTCGCCAATACGCTGGTCGCCGAAGCGCGCGCCGGCCTGCAGCGCACCGATGTTTTCTGGGCCGTGGATGCCGGCTCGCTCGGACTGGTGGCCGATGCGGGCCTGGCGCAGCCGCTCCCCGACAGCCTGCGCGCGCAGGTGCGGGAGCGCTTTCGCTACGATCACTGGCTCCCCGTGTCGGGGCGGATTCGCACCCTGGCGTACAACACCGAGCGCCTGACGGCGACAGCGCTGCCAACGGCGATCCTCGACCTCGCTGAAACGGACTACAGAATCGGCTGGGCGCCGGCCTACGGCTCGTTTCAGTCGTTCATTACGGCCATGCGCCTGTTGGCGGGCGAGGACGCGACCTACAGCTGGTTGCGAGCCATCAACAAGCGCGCGCGGAGCTATGCCGGCGAGCTCGGTGTGGTCATGGCGGCGGCGCGGGGAGAGGTCGATCTCGGGTTTGCCAACCACTATTACACGCTGCGGGTGAAAACCGGTCGACCGGAGGCCCCGATCGGCCTCGCCTTTACCCGTAATGATGCCGGCTGTCTGCTCAATGCCTCCGGCGCCATGGTCCTCAGCGACAACCCGGTCGCGATGGACTTTGTCCGCTACCTGTACACCCGCGAAGTGCAGTCCTTTCTGGCGGAAGAGGCTTACGAAGTGCCCATGGTTACCGGCGTGCCGGGCCCCCGGGGGCTACCCGACCTGGCGAAGGTGCAGCCGCCACGGCTCGATCTGACGCGGCTCGCCGACGTTCGACCCACCCTCGCCCTGATGCGGGACGCCGGCGTGCTGTGAGGCCCCTGCCGCCCGCCTATCCGGTTGCGGCGGTGGTCGCCGCTGCGGGGCTGCTGCCCATTGTGGTCCTGGTGATCCTGGCAGCCGGCTCAGAGCAGGTCTTCGACCCCCGTACGCTGGCCGTCCTGCTGAATACGCTGGCGCTGACCGGGCTCAGCGTCTTCGGGGCAGTACTCATCGGCGTGCCGCTGGCGCTGATCACTGCCTATGCGGTCCTGCCCGGCCGCCGCCTCTGGCTGATTCTGCTCGCCGCGCCCCTCGCGATGCCCAGCTACCTCGGCGCGTTCACGTTCTACGCCGCCTTTGGTCCGGGCGGAGAGCTGGAATCGCTCCTGGGCTTTGGCACCCCGCAGCCGCGCGGGTTGCCCGGCGCCGCGATTGTCATGACCCTCTATACCTACCCGTTCGTGTTGCTCACCACCCAGGCCTCCCTGCGCAGCCTCGATGCAAGCGTGATGGACGCGGCGCGCGTGCTCGGTCTGTCGCCGCTGCAGGCCCTCTTTTCCGTGGTGCTCCCGCGCGTTCGCAACGGGGTCGCCGCCGGGGCCGTGCTGGTCGCGCTCTATGCCCTCTCGGATTTTGGTACGCCGGCCATCATGGGACTCGACACCTACACCCGGGTGATCTTCGTCGAGTACAACGCCTTCGGCCTGGCCCAGGCCGCCATGCTGTCCCTGCAGCTGCTGGTGATTGTCGGTCTGGTCCTGTTGCTCGAGGCGCGCGTGGGCAGCGAGTTCGAGCGCCCGAGCCAGTCACTGCGCCTCGTCCCCGGACCGGGCCACGCCGTCGGCATCTACCTCGCTGTCGCGACCCTGGTCGGCCTGACGATCCTGCTGCCGCTGGGTGTGTTCGGCAGCTGGCTGGCCCGGGACGGTCTGCAGCCCTTCGACAGCTCCCTGGCCTGGAACTCCGCCAGCGCGGCGCTGCTGGCCGCCCTGTTCGCCGCGCTGCTCGCGGTGCCGGTGGCGTTTGCGGCCATGGCGGGCCGGGCGGGCCGGATGATGGAGCGGCTGACCTATGTCGGCTTCGGTGTGCCCGGCATCGTCCTCGGAACTGCACTGGTGTACGTGGGTCTCCAGCTACCGGTACTCTATCAGACGCTCGGTCTCCTGGTGGCCGCCTACGTGCTGCGCTTTCTGCCTCTGGCGGTGGGTGCGGTGCGTACCACCGCGGAGCGACTGGACCCGGCGCTGGTCCAGGCCGCGCGCCTGCTGGGTGCTTCGCGCATGGAAGCCTACCGACGCATCACCCTGCCGCTGACCGCCCGGGGTCTGCTCGCTGGTGCCGCGCTGGTCTTTCTCGAGGCCATGCGCGAACTGCCCGCAACGCTGCTACTGCGGCCCACGGGCTTCGAGACCCTGGCAACAGAGCTGTGGCGTGTCTATGAGGCGGGTTACTTCGGCCAGGGTGCCGTCACCGGCCTGGTGCTGATACTGCTGTCGATGGCGGGTCTGGCGCTGATGATGAGCGGGGATCGCAGCGGCCCGCGCGGCGTTTTGCGA
Source organism: uncultured Alteromonadaceae bacterium (assembly GCA_964346365.1). GTDB lineage: Bacteria > Pseudomonadota > Gammaproteobacteria > Pseudomonadales > Halieaceae > Pseudohaliea. The sequence continues at coordinate 1,833 of CAYFVG010000160.1, read as the reverse complement.
GAGGTTGATCGGTAAACCATGCTGGAAATGCGAGCGGTCAGCGTCAGCTACGGCGCGGACGAGGTGGTGCGCGACGTCAGTTTCGCGCTGCGCGACGACGAGATTCTCATGCTGGTGGGCCCCACCGGTTGCGGCAAGACGACCGTGTTGCGGACGCTGGCCGGGCTGGTGCGTCCGGCTCGCGGAGAGCTTGTTATCGATGATCAGCGGATCGATCGGCGTCACGATGTGCCGCCGGAGCGGCGCGGACTCGGCATGGTGTTCCAAGACTTCGCGTTGTTCCCGCACTTGACCGTGGCCGAGAACGTGGCATTTCGCCTCGCTGACCGCGGCCCCGCGGAGCGCTGGCTGGCGCAGCTCGGCCTGGAGGGGTTGCGCGATGCCATGCCGGCGACCTTGTCCGGCGGCCAGAAGCAGCGCGTGTCGCTGGCGCGCGCGCTGGCCCACGAGCCCCGCGCCCTGCTCCTCGACGAGCCTCTGTCGAACCTGGACGAGTCGCTCAAGGACACGCTGCGCGGCGAGATCGCCTCGGCGCTGCGGCTCGCCGGCGTGCCGGCGATCTGGGTGACGCACGATCAGGAGGAGGCGCTGTCTGTGGGCGACCGTATCGGCATCATGAACGACGGGCGCATCGAGCAGCTGGATACACCGGAGCGGTGCTTCTGTGCGCCGGTCAGCCGTTTTGTCGCCGGGTTTCTGGGTGAGGCGAGCTGGCTGCCCGGGGAGCTGGCGGGGGATAGGGTAGACACGGCCATCGGCTCGGTGCCGGCGCGTCCGATCGCTGCCGCGAGCGGTGCGGTCGAGGTATTGGTCCGCCCGGACGACCTGTCCCTCGCGGCCGACAGCACCGGTTCCGGGTGTGTGGTCTGGCAGCGCTACGAGGGGGGCACGCGACTCTACGGCGTTCGCCTGGAGCATGGCGCCGTCCTGCAGGCGCGCGTCAGTCACGAGCTGCAGCTGCAGCCGGGCGACGCGGTGGTGGCGAGCCTGTCCACGCAGCACCCGCTGGCGGTATTCCCCGGGCAATAGCCAGGGCTTTAGCATTCAGTAAGGGCCGGCGTTTGCTCGTTCCCTGATTATCGCCTCCATGCGATGGCACCGCGCCGGGCCCCAGTCTTTCAGTGGAGCACGCGTTCTGTCTGCTGCTCGCCATGGTGGGCCAGGCAGGCGCTCAGTTCCTGGGCCGTGATCCTGCATTGACGCATTGCTATCGCACGCAACTGCGGGACCTCTTGCGAGTCGAGGACAATGGATCTCAGCTGAGCATGGAGGCCCTTGTAGATCGACGCTGCTCGCGAGGACTCACCCAGGGCGACTAACGTCGTGGCCCGATTCTGCAACGTGATTGCCCTGGCAAGCAGCAGGGCGGCGCTCATGGGCTTGCCCTGCAGGTCGCGGTCAAGCTGTTCGGCCGCGCGCGCGTAGAGTCTCTCCGCGCGTTTAAGCCGCCCGACATGGAAATCGGCGTTGGCCCGCTCTATCAACTTGCGCCAGGAGATAGAATTCTCCTCGGGAAAAACAAAAATCGTGCCGGCCATCACGCGCAACCTCCTGCTGACGAATACGGCCCCAGTCTACCCAAAGGCGCTATTAATGCAACCTATTCTCATTCGCGTTAAAAGGGCGAAGGCCACCGAGACAAGCGTGGCAGTGCTTTCCGGCGGTGCCGGGCAATCTGGCGACCATGGCGATCGCTATTTACGGCTCACTGATTTGGTGTCCTGATCGACGGCGATGGTCACGAGCACGAAGGCATTTTCGATCTCTCGGGCCTAAGTGCGCAGCGCGGGCTGCGTCATTACAGTGGTCTCTTATTGATTGCTATAAAATACC
>CAYFVG010000159.1:0-6219 GCA_964346365.1 uncultured Alteromonadaceae bacterium | reverse complement strand
TCCAGCTGCGGGTTGAAACGGTAGTCGGCGAAGCTCGCGCAGGCATCGCGCAGGGCGCACCAGGTCGATACGGCGTGCATAAGCGGCGGCTCGCCCACGGCCTTGGAGCGGTAGATGGTCTCGGCGTGATTGGGGCGGTCGAAGAGGCGCACGTTGAGCTCCCCGGGCAGGTCGAAGGCCGTTGGGATCTTGTAGTTTGCCGGGCTGTCCGAGCGCAGCTGCCCGCGGTCGTCCCAGGCGAGTTCCTCGGTGGTCAGCCAGCCGAGACCCTGCACAAAACCGCCCTCGATCTGCCCGAGGTCGATCGCCGGGTTCAGGGAATCGCCAACGTCGTGGAGGATATCGACGCGCTCAACCCGGTACTCGCCGGTGAGCGCGCTCACCCGGACCTGACTGCAGGCGGCGCCGTTGGCGAAATAAAAGAACGGACGGCCCCAGGCGGCCTTGCGGTCGAAGTCGATGTTCGGTGTGCGGTAGAAGCCGTTGGCGCTGAGCGAGACCCGGTCGAGGTAGGCGAGCTTGATGAAATCCTCGAAGGGCAGGGACTCACCCCCCGCGTACACCCGGTCATCGGCAAAGCTGACCGCGCCCTCGTCGCAGCTGAAGTGCCGCGCCGCGAAGGCCACGAGGCCGCGCTTGATGCGGTTGCAGGCGTCGAGGGCCGCCATGCCGTTCATGTCGGCGCCGGAAGACGCGGCGGTGGGCGAGGTGTTGGGCACCTTGTCGGTGCGGGTCGCGCTGACCAGGACCCGCTCGTAGCGCACCCCGAGGGCCCGGGCGACCACCTGGGCGACCTTGGTGTGCAGGCCCTGGCCCATCTCCGTGCCGCCGTGGTTCAGGTGGATGCTGCCGTCGGTGTAGATGTGCACCAGCGCACCGGCCTGGTTCAGGTGCTTCGCGGTGAAGGAGATGCCGAACTTCACCGGTGTCAACGCCAGGCCCCGGCGCACCGCGGCATGCTCGCTGTTGAAGCGCGCGATGGCCTCGCGCCGCGCCCGGTAGTCGCAGTCATCCGCGAGCCGGCGCAGCAGGACCGGGAGCACGGACTCCTCGATGGGCTGGCCGTAGGGCGTCACGTCGCCCTCGGCGTAGAGGTTGTCGAGGCGCACGTCCAGGGGATCGCGGCGGACCCGGCGGGCGATGTCGTCGAGCATGGCCTCGCAGGTGATCAGCCCCTGGGGCCCGCCGAAGCCGCGGAACGCGGTGTTGCTGACCTTGTCCGTGCGGCAGTAGAGACCCGTGATGCGGGCCGCCCGGAAGTTGTAGGCATTGTCCGCATGAAACATGGCCCGGTCGACAATACCCTGGGAGAGGTCCGCGGAGCAGCCGCAATCGCCGGCGAGGCGCATGGTGACGCCGGCGAGGCGCCCGCGCTCATCGAAGCCGGCGCGGTAGCGGTTCCAGAAGGGATGGCGCTTGCCGGTCTGCACCATGTCGTCGCGCCGCGGCAGGCGGTGGCGTACCGGGCGCCGCGTGCGCACGGCGAAGAGCGCGGCGAGGCAGGCGGGCATGGCCGCCTGGGACTCCTTGCCGCCGAAGCCGCCCCCCATGCGCCGGACCTCCGCCTGCACCGCGTGGATCGGCAGCCCCAGGACCCCGGCGACCAGCTTCTGCACCTCGCTGGGATGCTGGCTCGAGCTGTAGATGTGCACCCCGCCCTCCTCCGTCGGCTCGGCGGTGGCCACCTGGCCCTCGAGATAGAAGTGTTCCTGGCCGGCGACGCGCAGCTCGCCGTCGAGCTGCAGGGGCGCAGCGAGCAGCGCCTGCTCCGGCTCGCGCAGGCAGAACTCGTGCGGCGGCAGCACGTAGTAGGCGCGGTCGACGGCCGTCGGCAGATCGACGACGGCCTCCAGCGGCTCGCAGTCGATCTCCGCCAGAGCAACGGCCTGCTGCGCCGCCTCGAAGCTCGTGGCCGCCACGGCGAAGACCGGCTGGCCCAGGTAGAGCACATCGCCGTCGACGAGCAGCGGGTCGCCGTCGAAAACCGGGGCGATGTCGACGTTGCCGGGGATATCCGCAGCGCTGATCACATCGACCACCCCCGGTGCCGCGCGCACGCGCGACAGGTCCAGCGCGCGCAGCCGCCCCCGGGCCACGGGCGCCCGGCCCGTGGCCACGTGCAGCTGGTTCGGGAAAATGGGCATATCGTCGACATAGACCGCTGTGCCGGCGACATGGCGCCAGGCCGAATCCTGCGGCAGCGCCTTGCCGATCGGGTCACTGTCGCGCCGACGATCCGGCACCGCCCGGCTGGGTGATAGCTTACGCATGGAGAGCCTCCACGGCGTCGATACCGAGATCGTCGCCGTCGCGCAGCTCGAGCAGTGCCCGGCGCAGCAGCGCGGCGGCCATAGCGCGGCGGTAGGCGGCGCTGGCGCGGACGTCATCGAGGGGCGTGAAGGCACTCTCGGCGGCCGCACAGGCGCGGGAGATCGCGTCGTCATCGAGCGGCGCGCCGGCCAGTACCGCCTCCACCGCCCCGGCGCGCAGCGGCGTCGCCGCCATGCCCCCGTAGGCGACGCGCGCCGCCCCCACCCGACCCTCGTCGAGTTCGAGGGAAACGGCGAGGAGCACCGTCGAGATGTCGTCCTCAAAGCGTTTGCTCAACTTGAAGATCCGGTGTGGCCGGGCAACGGCCGCCCGGGACAGCCCCACAGCAGCAACGTACTCACCGGCCCCCAGGATCGTGTCCCGGTAGCCTCGGTAGAAGTCAGACACCGGGACCTCGCGGCGGCTGCCGTCGGCGCCGGCAAGCTCCACCGTCGCATCCCAGGCCAGCAGCACCGGCGGCATATCGGCGATGGGTGAGCCGTTGGCGAGATTGCCGCCGAGGGTGCCCCGATTGCGGATCTGCCGGGAACCGAGGCGCTCGAGCATCGCCACCAGCGGCGGCGACAAGGGCGCGAAGACCGCCTCGAGGGTGCTGTAGCTGACCGAAGCGCCGAGGCGCAGCGTGTCCCCGGCAGTCTCAACGGTGCACAGTTCCGCGACGGCGGAGACATCGAGCACCGGGTCCGGCGCGGCGTATTGCTGGGTGATCTCGAGCACGGCATCGGTGCCGCCGGCCACCAGCCAGGCGTCGGGGTGCGCAGCGAGCAGTGCCTGCAGGGCCGACTCGTCCCGGGGCCGATGGTACCCGGCAGGGAGTGCCGCATGCTGGTTCGCCGGCCCCGGCGCCGCACTGGTTTCGGGCACCACCGGGGACGGCGGATAGTCGTACATGCGCCGCCCCGCCTCCAGGATCGGCCGGTAGCCGGTGCAGCGGCAGAGGTTGCCGGCGATCGCTTCACGCACCGCACGGGCATCGCGCGCCCCGCTCGCGTAGAGCCCGGCCAGGGACATGACAAAGCCGGGCGTGCAGAAACCGCACTGCGACCCGTGGCAATCGACCATGGCGGCCTGCGCCGGGTGGGCGCCGGGGCCGTCGACGCCGGCGAGGCCCTCGACGGTCACCACCGCGTCATCGGCGACACTGCCGAGCAGCGTGATGCAGCTGTTCACGGCCCGCGGCGCCTCCCCCGGGCGGGCGAGGAGTACCGTGCAGGCGCCGCAGTCGCCGGAGCCGCAGCCCTCCTTGGTGCCCGGCAGCCCCGCCCGCGTGCGCAGAAATCGCAGCAGGGTCTGCGCCGGCGGGCAGCCCGTCGCCTCCACACGTTCACCGTTGACTGTCACCTGCATCGCTACCACGTAATTCGCTACGGCCTTCCGAACAACGTTAGCAAATAACTTGCCACCGTGGCAGGTGCTCAGGGAGCGGTGCCCTCTGCCGGGGCCGGGCCAGCCGCGGCGGTGCTCGCGCCTACTGATTGCGCTGTCGGGGGGAACTTGCTTTACTCGGCGCATCCTTTACCCGGCGCACCGCCGCGAGCGCCCCATCGACATCCGGAGTGAGCCATGACGCTGCCACGCCTCCTGCGCGCCGCCGGCGCCGCCTGCCTGACCACGCTCCTCCTCGCCGCCTGCGGCGGCGACAGCGAGCCCGGGGACAGCGAACCCAGGTCGGCTGCGCCCGGCAAGCCGCGGGTTGCCCTGGTGATGAAGTCCCTGGCCAACGAGTTCTTCATCAACATGGCCGCCGGCGCCCGGGCCCATCAGGCCGAGCAACCGGACCGCTACGAGCTCATCGTCAACGGCATCAAGAACGAGAGCGACCTCGCCCAGCAGGTGTCGCTGGTCGAGCAGATGATGGCCTCGCAGGTGGACGTGATCGTCATCGCCCCGGCGGATTCGAAGGGCCTGCTGCCGGTGGCGAAGCGCGCCGCCGAGCAGGGCATCGTCGTTGTGAACATCGACAACCGGCTCGATGCCGAAGCACTGGCGAGCATGGAACTGCGCATTCCCTTCGTGGGACCCGACAACCGGGACGGTGCCTACCGCGTCGGCCTCGCCCTGGCCGAAACGCTCGAGCCGGGCGCCGAGGTGGCGATCATCGGCGGCATTCCCAGCGCCTTCAACGCCCGGCAGCGCGCCGCCGGCTTCCGCGCGGCTATGACCGAGGCCGGTATGACCGTGGTGACGGAGCAGTCCGCGGATTGGGAGCAGGCAAAGGCCGCCGCCGTTGCCGGCGCCATCCTCAACGAGAACCCTGACCTCGACGCCCTGCTCTGCGCCAACGACAGCATGGCCCTCGGCGCCGTCGCCGCCGTGCGCCAGGCCGGCCGGCGCGGCGAGGTCAGCGTGGTCGGCTTCGACAACATCGCCGCCGCCCGGGAGCTCATCGCCGGCGGCGCCATGCTCGCCACGGCGGAACAGTACGGCGATAAGCTCGCGGTCTTCGGCATCGAGCACGCCCTGCAGGTGCTCGAGGCGGGCACGGACCCGGCGGACCGCACGACCCCCGTGGATGTGATCACCGCGGACACGCTCTAAGCCGCCCCGGCGTGGACCCGCTCCTCTCCATCCGCGGCCTGCACAAGGCCTTCGCCGCCCCGGTGCTGCGCGGCATCGACTTCACCGTGCGCCCCGGGGAGATCCACGCCCTCATGGGCAGCAACGGCGCCGGCAAGAGCACGCTCTGCAATATTGTCACCGGGCTGCTGGCCGCCGATGCCGGGGACCTGACCCTCGGCGGCCGGCCGCACCGGCCGCGCTCCCTGCGCGAGGCCGAAGCTGCCGGCGTGCGCATGGTCATGCAGGAGCTCAATCTCTTCCCCACCCTGAGCGTCGCCGAGAATCTGTGCTTCCAGCGCCTGGGCAACGGCTTCGGGTTCCTGTCCCGGCGCCGCCTCGCGGCGCGGGCGCAAGCGGCCCTCGTCCGGGTCGGCCTCGAGGGCCTCGACCCGTCGCTGCCCGTGGCGCGCCTCGGCGTCGGCCAGCAGCAGCTGCTGGAGATCGCCCGGGCACTGGCGGAGGCGCCCCGGCTGCTGATCCTCGACGAACCCACGGCGGCCCTCACGGACCCGCAGATCCACCAGCTCTTCGGCGAGCTCCGGCGTTTGCGCGCCAGCGGTGCGGGGATCATCTACATCTCCCACCGCATGGACGAGATCTGCCAGATCGCCGACCGGGTCTCCGTGCTGCGCGACGGTGAGCTGGTGGCCACCGAGGCGGCGGCGGACCTCGACAGCGACCGCATCGTCGAGCTCATGGCCGGCGCGCCGCTGGAGCGGCCCGCGCGCGCCGCGAGCAAGGAGCCCGGGAGGCCCCTGCTGCGCGTCGAGGGCTTCGGCCGCGGCAGGAGCTTCGAGGACGTGAGCTTCACGCTCCACGCCGGGGAGGTGCTGGGCATCGCGGGGCTTATCGGTGCCGGGCGCACCGAGCTCCTGCGCGCCCTCTTCGGCGCGGACCCGGCGGACCGCGGTGCGCTGCGCCTCGCTGACGATGACTTCCGCCGCGCCCGGCGCTTCCGCCGCCCCGCGGACGCCATGGCAGCGGGCATCGGCCTGGTGGTCGAGGACCGGCGCGCCCAGGGTCTGCTCCTGCCCCTGGGGATTGACCGCAACGTCAGCCTGGCAAGCTACGGCGCCCTGCGCGGCCGCTTCGGACTCGTGGATGCCAGCGCAGAGCAGGCCCTGGCCGAGCGCTCCTGCGAGGCCCTCGCCGTGCACTGTGCAGGCACGGGCCAGCCGGTGCGGGAACTGTCCGGGGGCAACCAGCAGAAGGTGCTCATCGCCCGCTGGCTGGCCCGGGACTTTCCCGTGCTGCTTTTCGACGAGCCCGGGCGCGGCGTCGACGCCAGCGCCAAGGCGCGTATCCACACCCTGATCCGCGAAGCCGCCG
>CAYFVG010000158.1:0-6229 GCA_964346365.1 uncultured Alteromonadaceae bacterium | reverse complement strand
TCGAGAAGATCCAGGGCCGGCGTGCCCAGGTTGCCGCCGACGCCCGTGCGGCGCCCGGCGGCCCGGGCCATGGCGCCGACCAGCGCGGTGACCGTGGACTTGCCGTTGGTGCCGGTGATGCCGACAACCGGCGCGGTGGCCGCGCCGGCGAAGAGATCGATATCGCCGCAGAGCGCCACGCCGGATGCGGTGGCGGCGGCCAGCGGCGCCAGGTCCGTCGGCAGGCCCGGGCTGACCACCAGTTCGCTGGCGCCGTCGAGAACGCCCTGGGGCAGCTCGCCGGTAAACACGCTCACCGCGGGCATCTCGGCGCGCAGCTCGGCGAGGCCCGGCGGCTCGTCCCGGGTGTCGAGCACCACGAAGGGCTCGCCGCGGCGGTGCAGAAAGCGCGCCACCGACAGGCCGCTGGCACCGAGGCCGACCACGGCGCGGTAGCGATTGCTGGTAATAAGATCGCTCGGCATCCCTTCCTCCGTCACCTGAGCTTCAGGGTGGCGAGGCCGAACAGCACCAGCATCACCGTGATGATCCAGAAGCGCACGATCACCCGCGGCTCCGGCCAGCCCTTCAGCTCGTAGTGGTGGTGGATCGGCGCCATGCGGAACAGGCGCCTGCCCGTGAGCTTGTAGGACCCGACCTGCAGGATCACGGACACGGTCTCGAGAACGAAGATTCCGCTCATGATGAAGAACACGATCTCGTGCCGGGTGACCACGGCCACCACGCCCAGGGCGGCGCCGAGGGCCAGGGCGCCGACGTCTCCCATGAACACCTGCGCCGGGTAGGTGTTGAACCAGAGGAAACCGAGCCCGGCCCCGGCGATGGCGCCGCAGAACACCGACAGCTCGCCGCTGCCGGCGACGTAGGGAATCTGCAGGTACTCGGCAAAGTCCACGTGGCCCGTGAGGTAGGCGATGAGGCCGAGGGCCGTACCCACGAGCACGGTCGGCAGGATTGCCAGACCGTCGAGGCCATCGGTCAGGTTGACGGCATTGGAAGCGCCGACGATGACAAAATAGGTGAGCAGCAGGAACAGCGGCCCGAGCTGCAGCACCACGTCCTTCAGGAAGGGCACATAGAGCTGCGTGGTCACCGGCGTGTCGAAGGCCGTGTACAGGTAGAGGGCAGCGGCGAGGCCCGCGAGGGACTGCCACAGGTATTTCCAGCGCGCCGGCAGGCCGCGGGGATCGCGCTCCACCACCTTGCGGTAGTCGTCCACCCAGCCCACGGCGCCGAAGGCGGTGGTGACCAGCAGGGCGATCCACACGTAGGCGTTGCTGAGATCCGCCCAGAGCAGCGTGCTGATGCCGATGGCCACGAGGATAAGCGCCCCGCCCATGGTCGGCGTGCCGGACTTGCCGAGGTGCGTCTCCGGGCCGTCCGTGCGCACGGCCTGGCCGATCTGGTAGCGGTTCAGGCGCCGGATCATGCTCGGGCCCACGAGCAGTGAGATCGCCAGGGCCGTGCCGGCGGCGAGGATGCCGCGCAGCGTCAGGTACTGAAAGACCGTGAAGGCCGACTCGAAGCGGCTCAGGTAGTCGGCGAGGATCAGGAGCATGCGGCCTCCGCGGCAGCGGGCAGCAGGGCCGCCAGCACCGTTTCCATCCCCGCGCCGCGGGACCCCTTGACCAGCACCGTCGCCGCGGCGGCGGCCCAGTCGTCGGCGGCGGCGGCCGCCTGCTCGCGGGTCGCGTACCAGTGGCCGCCGGGGCCGAAAGCCTCCAGGGCCGGGCGCACGGCGTCGCCCACACCGACGAACACATCGATGCCGCGCTCGCGGGCCCGACGACCCATCTCGGCGTGGAAGGCGTCGGCGTCGTCGCCGAGTTCGAGCATGGCGCCGAGGGCGAACACCGTCGGGCCGGCGCAGCCGGCGAGGAGGTCGATGGCCGCGCGCACGGAGCCGGGATTGGCGTTGTAACAGTCGTCGATCACCGTCATGCCGCCGCGGCCGCGCTGGCGCGCCAGGCGTCCGGCTGCGGCGCCGGCGCGGGACAGACCGGCGGCGATGGTCGTCGGGGCGAGACCGCAGGCATGGGCCACGGCGGCGGCGGCGAGGGCATTGGCCACGTTGTGGCCGCCGGGCAGGGCCAGTTCCACGGGCGCCTCCCCGGCCGGCGTATGCAGGGTGAAGGCGCTGCCCGCGTCGCCGCGCAGCGCCACGGCGCTGGCCCGGCAGTCCGCGTCGTCGGCCATGCCGAAGGTCAGCACCGCGGCGCCGGTGCGCGCCGCCCGCTCCGCCCACTCGGCGCGGTAGACCTGGTCCGCGTTGACCACCGCGAAGCCGTCCGCCGGGAGCCCGTCGAAGATCTCGCCCTTGCCCCGGGCGACCCCGTCGACACTGCCGAAGAACTCGAGGTGCGCCTCCATGGCATTGAGGAGCACGCTCACCGTCGGCCGCGCGAACTCGCAAAGCTGGGCAATGTGCCCCTCGCCCCGGGCGCCCAGCTCGATCACGGCAAAGGCGTGCGCCGGCGCGAGGCGCAGGAGGGACAGGGGCACCCCGAGCTCGTTGTTCAGGTTGCCTGCCGTGGCCAGGGTGGGGCCGGCCCCGCCGAGCACGGCCGCGAGCATGTCCTTGACCGTGGTCTTGCCGCAGCTCCCGGTGATACCGATCAGCGGCGCCGTATAGAGATCCCGGTTGGCGCGGGCGATGCGGCCGAGGGCCAGCGCCACGTCCTCGACCAGCAGCTGCGGCAGCGACAGGTCCACGGGCCGGGACACCAGGGCCGCCGCCGCGCCGGCATCGCGCGCCGCGGCGAGAAACTCGTGGCCGTCGACGCGGCTGCCGGGCAGCGCGGCGAAGAGATCGCCGGGGGCGATAGCGCGGCTGTCGATGGCGGCGCCGGTCACCGTCGCGTCCCCGCCGATCGCGCGGCCGCCGGTGAGCGCGGCCATTTCGGCCAGCGTGAAGGGGCGCATCATGCCGTCACCTGCAGGGCCCGGCGGGCCGTTTCCAGGTCCGAGAAGGGCCGTCGCTCGCGGCCCACCACCTGGTAATCCTCGTGGCCCTTGCCGGCGATAAGCACGCAGTCACCGGGGCGGGCGACGTTGATGGCGGCGGCGATGGCGGCGGCCCGGTCCACCTCGAGGTGGTAGGCGCCGCTGCAGCCCGCGGCGATGTCCTCGAGGATCTTCCCGGGCGCTTCCGTGCGCGGGTTGTCGCTGGTGACGAAGACCGCGTCGGCGAGGCCGCAGGCCACGGTCCCCATGGGGGCGCGCTTGCCCGGGTCCCGGTCGCCGCCGCAGCCGAAGACCACGAGCAGGCGCCCGGCGGTCTGTTCGCGCAGGGCCGCGAGCACCTTCTCCAGCGCATCCGGGGTATGGGCGTAGTCCACGATCACCTGCAGGCCGCGCTCGTTGGGGACGGTCTCCAGCCGGCCGGGCACGGGGCGCAGCGCGGCGAGGGCGTCGAGCACCGGCGCCAGCGGTGCGCCGAGGCCCAGCGCCGCAGTGGCGGCGGCGGCCACGTTGGCGAGGTTGTAGGCGCCGACCAGCGGCGCGCGGAAGGGGCCGCTGCCCCAGGGCGTCACCAGCGTGCCGGCGACCGCCGCCGGCGCCAGCTCGGGCCCGGCCACCGTTACGTCCGCGCCGCGGCCGGACCGGACGCTCACCGTGAGCGCGTCGACACCGGGCGCGAGCGCGGCGCGTACCCGCGCGCCGAAGGGGTCGTCGAGGTTGATCACCGCCCGGCGCAGCCCCGGCTGGCGGAACAGCCGGAGCTTGGCCTCGCCGTAGGCGCGCAGGGTGCCGTGGTAATCGAGGTGGTCGCGGGAAAGGTTGGTGAAGATGGCGGTGTCGACATGGAGACCGTTGACCCGGCCCTGATCCAGGGCGTGGGAGGAGACCTCAAGCACCGCGTGGCCGACGCCCCGATCCCGCCAGGCCGCGAGCTGCCCCTGCAGGGCCACGGCGTCCGGCGTGGTGTGGGTGGCGGCACCGGGGTCACCGTCCAGGGACGCACCGAGGGTGCCGATAACGCCGCAGCGGCGCCCGAGCGCCCGGAGCAGCTGCCCCAGGAGCTGGCTGACGGTGGTCTTGCCGTTGGTGCCGGTCACGCCGACCACCGCCAGGGCACTGCTCGGGTCGTCGAAGAAGCGGCTGGCGATGGGGCCGAGCTGCGCAGCGAGCGCCGGTACCTCCAGCAGCGGCACAGCTGCCGGCCGGTCGGCGTCCGCGATGCCCGCATCGGCGACCACCGCCACGGCGCCGGCGCGCAGCGCGGCGGGGATGTAGGCGCGGCCGTCGTGCTCCCGGCCGCGGCAGGCGAGGAACAGGTCCCCGGGGCGCACGCTGCGGCTGTCGCAGCTCACCCCGGTGACCGTGCACGCCGGGGCATCCGGCCAGGGCAGCAGCTCGCTCAGGGACCGGGCACGCTGCAGCGCCGCGTTCACCCGCCACCCCCGGCCATGGCGAGGGCCTCTTCCGGTTCGAGGGCCGTGCCCGGCGGCACATTCAGCAGGCGCAGGGCGCCGCGGGCCACGCGGGCAAAGACCGGCGCCGCCGCGGCACCGCCGCCGTAGCGGTCGCCCTCGGGGCGGTCGAGCACCACCACGGTGACGAAGCGCGGGTCCTGCACCGGCGCCATGCCGGCGAACAGGGCCACGTACTGGTCATCGATGTAGCCGCTGGCGCCGACCTTGTGCACCGTGCCGGTCTTGCCGCCGACGGCGTAGCCGGCCACGCGAGCCAGGTGCCCGGTGGCGTCCTCGGCGGTGACGCCGTGCAGCACCTCGCGCACCTCGGCGGCAATGGCCGGCTGCAGCACGCGCTCCCCGGCGGGCTCGCCGGGATCCCGGCGCAGCAGGGACAGCTGCGGCAGGATGCCGCCACTGGCGAAGACACTGTAGGCCCGGGCGAGCTGCAGCGGCGAAGCCGTGACGCCGTAGCCGAAGGCGAGGGTCACCTCCTCGATCTGCCGCCAGCGCGGCCGGTTCGGCAGCAGGCCGGCGCTCTCCCCGGGGAACCCGGTCCCCGGCGGCTGGCCGAGGCCGAAGCGCTGGAACACGTCCCAGATCGGCTCCCGGCCGAGCTCCAGGGCCACCTTGGTGATCCCCACCTGGCTGGACTTGGCGATGACCCGCGCCAGGGTCAACTCGCCGTAGTTGCGCGGGTCCAGCAGCACCTTCCGCCCGACGCGGATGCGCCCCGGCGACGTATCGACCACGGTGTCCGCGGTATAGCGACCGCTCTCCAGCGCCGCCGCGAGGGTGAGCGGCTTCATGGTGGAGCCCGGCTCGAAGACATCGGTCATGGCGCGGTTGCGCGTGCTGCCCGGCGCCAGCGCCTCGCGGTTGTTCGGGTTGTAGACCGGGTGGCTGACCATGGCCAGCACTTCGCCGCTGTGCGCGTCGAGGGTCACGATGGTGCCGGCGCGGGCACCGGTGAGGGCAATCGCCCGCTGCAGCTCCGCGTGCTGTAGATACTGCAGACGCAGGTCGATGGCCAGCTGCAGGCTGCGGCCCGGGCGGGCCTCCTCGATCACGCCGATATCGCGGATGGCCTCGCCCTTCATGTCCTTGATGTAGCGCTTCTTGCCGGCGACACCGCGCAGCCAGTCGTCGTAGGCCATCTCGAGGCCGGCGATGCCCTTGCCGTCGGTATTGGTGAAGCCCACGAGCTGGCCGGCAACCTCCCCGGCCGGGTAGAAGCGCCGGTACTCGCGCGCACCGCGCACGCCCGGGAAACGCAGGGCGAGGATACGCCTTGCCTCGGCGGGCACGGCGTGCCGGCGCAGGTACATGAAGCGCTTGCCGGCGTAGCGCTCGAGGCGCGCCGCAAGCTCCGCCCGGGGCAGGTCGAGGGCCGCGGCGAGGGGGCCGAGGTCCCCGCTGGCCGCCAGCACCGCCGGGTCGGCGAAGAGGGAGATGACCGGCGTGCTGACCGCCAGCGGCTCGCCCCGGCGGTCGGTGATCAGGCCGCGGTAGGCCGGAATCTCCGCCGTGCGCACCGCGCGGGCCGCGCCCTGGCTCTGCAGAAAGGCGCGGCCGCCGTCCACCTCGAGCACCTGCAGGTAGACCACGCGGCCGAGGAGCGCGGCGAACATGGCCAGCAGCAGGCCGCAGACCAGGTAGAGGCGCCAGGGGGTCACGGCGGGCAGCGGCTTGCGGCTCATCGCTCCAGCACCCGCAGCTGATCCAGCGCCGGCGGCGCCATACCCATGTCGCGCTCGGCGACCTGCTCGACCCGGGGGGGCGAGGCCCAGGGACTCTGCTCGAGGAGCAGCCGG
>CAYFVG010000157.1:0-6254 GCA_964346365.1 uncultured Alteromonadaceae bacterium | reverse complement strand
CGTCCAGGTCCCGGCTGTCGAGAATCACCAGCGTTCTACCCTCCCGTTGACGAGGCGAAGTGTACGGCAGTGATATGCCTGCAGCTAAGACCAATTTATTTTTTTATATTCGTTAGGGATATACAGCTTCCGGGGGTCATTACTCCTTGCCGCTGCCGGCCGGGAGCTGGCGCCGAAGCTGTGTTACCTTGCAGCTCTCCGCTCCGACGTCCCTGCAAAGGTTCAGCGCCCATGAAAAAGACCTTGCTCATCACCGCCGTCGTATTGATCGCCGCCCTCCTCACCGGCGCCTGGTGGCTGAGCCGGGCCAATGACTATCAGGTCGATGGCACCATCGCCCTCCCCGTCCTCGACGCACCGGTGGTCGTGACCCGGGACGCCAACGGTATCGCCCATATCGACGCGCAGAACCGGCGCGACATGCTCCGCGCCCAGGGCTTTGTGGCGACGCAGGACCGACTGTTCCAGATGGAGTTCTACCGCATGCTGGCCTGGGGGCGGCTGGCCGAACTCCTGGGAGAACAGGGCGTGGCGTCGGATCGGCGCATGCGCGTGTTCGGGCTGCCGGTCAACGGCCGGCGCATGGCAGCGGCGTGGTCGCCGGCCGTCCGGCAGTTTTTTGGCGACTACCTCGATGGCGTCAATGCCTACATCAGGACGCGCGCGGATGAGCACCCGCTGGAACTGACCGCGCTCGGTCACACGCCCGCACCATGGACCCTGGAAGACGTCGGCGTCCTGCTGCAGTTCATTTCCCTGTCGCATTCCGTCAACCTGGGCGCAGAGGCCGTGGCCCAGGCACTGCTGGACGCCGTCGGCCCGAAGCGCGCGGCGCAGGTGCTGCCGCTGAACGTGAATCCCGACCGCGAACCGAAGGCGCTGCCCGTGCGCCTGCCGCCCCGGGAGGCTCCCGCAGCGACCGGGGCCGCCAGCGCCGCTGCCGGACAGCGCGCCGCACCGGTCCTCGCTGCGAGCCTGCGCGCTGAGCAGGCGCTGCTGCATCTCGGCTCGAATAACTGGGTGGTCGGGCCGGACCGATCGGCCAGTGGCGAGGCCATCGTGGTCAACGATCCGCACCTCGATGCCCGGCTTCTGCCGGGGCCCTGGTATCCCGTGAGCATGAGCACGCCGGATTTTCAGGCCGCCGGGGTCGCGCTGCCGGCGCTGCCGGGCCTGATGATCGGACGGACAGACCGGGTCGCTTTCGGGGTCACCAACGGCTACGGCGACGTGCAGGATCTGTTTATCGAAACCCGGGCACCGGACGCAGAGGATCATTACCTGGAAGGTGACAGAGCGATACCCTTCGAACGGCGAACGGAAACGCTGCGCATCAAGGACGGGGACGCCGAGGGCGGCTTTCGCGAACAGTCACTGACCGTCCGTTCAACCCGCCGCGGCCCGGTGATCTCGGACCATGGCCTCGTCGACCTGGGCGATCGCGTCGTGAGCCTGCGCTGGAGCGCCGCAGAAGCCTTCGGCCCGGAGGTGGGCTTTGATCAACTGCTCTTTGCACGCTCGGCCCGCGAAGTCGATGACGCGGTTCAGCAGATGGATATCCACATGTTCAACGTTGTTTTTGCCGACGTGGAGGGCAACTTCGGCCGCCGATCCAGCGGGCGGATACCGCTCCGCACCCGCGGGGCGGGCGCGCTGCCGGTAGCGGTCACCGACAGCGGCCCCTACTGGCGTGGCTGGATTCCCAAGGACGAAATGCCCGGGGAATTCAATCCGCCCCGGGGCTGGTCCGGTACCGCCAATCACGACACCCGGCCCACGGCCTACCCGTACGGCTACTCCACCTATTTTTCACCGTCCTATCGCTATCGCCGGATCAGTGCGCTGCTGACGGAAAACGACGCCAGCACACCGAGCGACCACTGGCGCTATATGCGGGACGTGCACAACCTGCAGGCCGCGCGGCTGGTCCCGGTGCTGGTGCCCCTGTTGCGTGATAGCGGCCACGACGAGCTGGCCGACGAGCTCGCCGCCTGGGATTACGACGACCGGGCGGATGAACGTGCACCGGGTTATTACCAGGATCTGTATCGGGGGCTGGCTCTGGCGACCTTCGGCGATGAACTGGGGGAGTCGCTGACGCGGGACCTCCTCGGCACCTGGTATACCTGGCAGGAGCGCTTTGATGCCATGCTCATCGACGGCACGTCACCCTGGTTCGACAAGGTCGATACCGACGACACGGTAGAGACGCTCGGGGATCTGGTGGCCGAGGTTGCGGACGCGCTGAACCTGTCCGCGGCGACCTGGGGCGACCGGCATCAGCTGCGCTTCGTGAGTCCGCTGCGCCAGTCGGGCTTGGGCAGCGATTTCCTCGGCGGCGGCCGCTACCCCATGGCGGGCAGCGGCGAAACCGTCAGGCGTGCCCGCTACGCCTTCAACGAACCCTACGATGTCGCCTTCTTCGCGTCCTTCAACATGGTCGCGGATCTCGCCGAGGACCAGCTCCGGGCCGCCCTCCCGGGCGGCGTCGCGGCGCGACTCTTTCACGACCACTATCGCGACCTGATTCCGGACTGGTATGCGGGCACGTCGCTGCGCCTGCCACTGTCCCCCGCTGCAGCCGCGGAGCGTGCGGCAAGCCGGCTGACGCTCGCCCCCGGGACCAATCGGGCGTCAGAGCGATGATCCGGAAGCCCCCGGATCCGGGGATCCGGTCTTGCGTGCCGTGCCCATGTAGATAACGCGCGTGAACGGCAGGCGCCCGAAGGTGGGGTCGCCGCGCCGGTCTATGCCGCGGGGACCGAAGCCGGTGATCTCGTCTGCTTCGAGCCCGGCTTTTTGCAGCGTCTGAAGGAGCTCTGCCGGCTTGATAAACAGCGCCGGATCGTGGCTGCCGCGCGGCAGCAGCCGGAGCACGTCTTCCGCCAGGGTGACGACGGCGAAGCTCGCGATCGGGTTGCGGTTGATCGTGTCGAAGCAGAAAACCCCGCCGGGCTTCAGTACTCGGGCAATCTCCGCGATGACGCGGGAGAGATCGGCAACGTGCTCGAGCACGTCCACGCAGACCACCGCGTCGAAGCACTCGTCAGCGTACGGCAGCGCCTCGCCGACGCCGCTGTCGTAGCGGACGGATCGCTCCGCCGCGTGAGCACGGGCCGCGGCGATGGCGTCCTTCGCCGGATCGATGCCCGTCACCGCCGCACCGCGATCGTCGAGGGCCTCGCTCATAAAGCCGCCGGCGCAGCCGAGGTCGAGCACTGCCTTGCCCCGCCAGTCGACCTTCGTATCGAAGTAGGCCAGGCGGCCTGGCACCATGTTCTTAAGCGCGCGGATCCAGCGCACATCGTCGGACCACCAGTCGGCGGCGACTTCATCGTAAAGGGCGAGATTATTACGCTGCCGGGGCATCGCGGTGCGGCTCCTTCTTGCGGCGGGGGAACATATAGGGAACGCGCTGGCGGTACCGGGCAAAGCGCTCCCCGTAGAGGGTACCCAGACGACGCTCCTTGAAGCGCGGGCCCAGCAGGCAGTAGGCGGTCCAGAGCGTGGCCAGGGCGAGCTGGTCAGGTGTCCAGGTGGGTACGGTCCACAGCGTGCAGGCAAAGGCCAGGTAGATCGGCTGGCGAATGATGCGGAACAGCCCCAGCGTGGGCATATCGGGAAAACGCGGCGCCCGGTCCGCGAGCAGGGAAAGCCACCCCAGGGCGCCGCTCTGGAGCTCCACGCCGCCATCGAAGATCGCCTTCGTGAGGAACAGCCAGGAAAGCGCGTACAGGGTGACCACGCAATAGTACGTTGCCCCCTCGGCCTGCCACCAGAGGATGCCCGACGGCGTCCACAGCCAGAACAGCGCAAGGAGCTGCAGCGAGGCGATGGTTGCGTAGCTGCTGGTGGCGAGCGTTGCGCCGTGGCGCCCCGGAAAAAGCCTCGCCAGCACCCTGCCGCCACGGCGCGTGAGCAGCAGCGAGTGTGCGAGGGGGAACTGCAGGATCAGTGCGAGGTTGGCCGCGGCCGCGAGGGGGTAAGGCAGCGCGCCCAGCCCACGCGTCAGACCGTGGTACATGGCATAGACCATGGACAGGATCGCCGCGGCAAAGACGAGGTGGCAGACGGCGCCCGAGACGATGGCGAGCGTCCTGCGCCCCGCGCCCGGCGGCGCGGCCAGTGCCGCGCCGCCGAGCTGGAGCAGGCGCGCTATCCGTGGGTCTGTCTTGTTCATACGCAAGATGTACGACGGGCCGCGGATCACAGTTTGCCCCGCGGGACCCGTGCCGCGCTTGTGTCGCACTTGTGTGGCGCCTGGCGCGCGTACATCGCGCTGCCCGAGGACGACCGCACTAACCGCCGCGAGGCCGGGCCGGATCATCGGATACACCCCCGGGGCTCGCCCCGCTGGGCCACAGCACTCAGGCGAACAGATCCACGCTGCGGCCGGCGTCGACGGCGAGCGACGGCGGCAGGCCGCCGAACGGTTCGGCGGCGCTGAAGGCCAGGGCTGCGTCACGCGCCGGGCCCGGCGGTGCCGCAACCGGGGCCGGCGCCCGGGCGGTGGAGACCACCTCGGCGGGGCGCTCGGCACCGCCTTCGGCCGGGTCGACCGCCGACGCGCCACCGGGACCGGACGCAGTACCGCGCTGCGCCAGCAGTTCCGCCCGCGCCCGGACAAGCTCCTGGGACGCCTGGGCGGCAACCGCCCGGTCCTGTGCCGATGGGTTGGCCGGCGCGAGCGCAGCGGCGCGAACGGTTTCCATTTTGTCGATAGTTGCCTCGGGGTCGCCGGGAACGGGCGCGGTGTCGATCTGTACCTCGCCACCGACCGCGTACCGCTGACCATCGGGTCCGCGCTGAAACTCGTACCGCACCGGCCCGGCAAAACGTCCGGCGGCCGCCTGATGCGCCGCTTCGTGTGCGCGGACCTCGCGATCGCGCGCGCGCAGCTCGGTCAATTGCCGGCGCTGCGCCAGGGTGAGGTCAGCAAACTGTCCTGGCGGAGACCCGGGCCCCGGGCGTTCTGAAGAACGGGCCGCTGTCGTGTCCTCGGCACGAGCCGCAGGATCGACCCGCTGAAGAGCACCCGGTGCCTGCGCGCCCTGATCGCGCCCAAGGCGCGTCGTTGTGCCGACGAGGGTGCCGTCGGCGGGCCCGTCCGCCACCCGCGTGACGGGTCGAGCCTGCGCTCCCCGGTTGACCGGCGGGATCGCGGGAGACGAGGAAAATCCGGAAATAAACACGCACCTGCCCGATCAGGCGAAGGTGCCCGGCAGCGGCCCGACGTGGCCCACAAGGCCAGCTTTTAAGCAGCACCGGTAGCTTACCGGCGGCGGCGCCCTACCGGGCACCGGCCTTCTCGAACACGAAGATGCCCCAGGTCAGCAAGCCCTCCCGACCACCATCGACCCAGTGGCTGAGACCGGCTTTCATGGCCTCGATATAGTCTGCGCTGACACCGTGTTCACGCAGGCTGTCGGTGTTCTCCACCAGGACTTCCCGAACCCGCGCATAGTGCCGGATCAGCTGATCCGCATGCTCCTCGAAGGCAATCTCCTCCATGCCGAGAGCCGTCAGCGTAGCGCGGTAGAAGCCCGGCGAGCCGAGCGAGTCGAGATGGATGCGATCGTAGATCGGCTGCAGGCGATCGAGGGGGGCATCGTCGGTTCGCATCGGGTCGGTGAACAGAAAGCGACCGCCGGGCTTGAGCACGCGTGCGGCTTCCGCACAGGCGCGCCCGCGTCCCTCCTCATCAGCGTGGATCAACGCCTCCTGGGACCAGACACGCTCGAAAGAGCCATCGTCGAAGGCCAGCGCCGTGAAATCGCCCGGGATGATCTCGATCTGCCCCGCCAGGCCCGCCTCCTCTGTCATGCGGCGATTGCGCTCGTTCTCCACCTCGGACAGGTTGAGCGCCACGCACTGACAGCCGTGTTGCCGGGCAAGGTAGCGCTGCGCGCCGCCGTAGCCGGCGCCGAGATCGAGGACGCGCGTCTCCGGGGTCAAGGGCGCGGCGAGCTCCGCCATGCGTTCGACGCTGCGACGGCTCGCCCTGGCGATCGCCTCATCGGCAGCGCTGTAGAGGCCGACATGAATGTCCTCGCCACCCCAGACCTGCCGGTAGAAGGCGTCGGCGTCGTCGCTGTCGTAGTAGGCGCGCGCCGTTTCGACGGCACCGGAATACTGCCGGTCATTCATGCTGCACTCCTCCGCTCACCATTCGAAGGCGCTTATTATCGTCTGCGCCTGCCTAGTGTCCTGAGTCAGAAGTTCGCAGTATTTCAGCGTGCCAGCCCGGCTCGCTG
>CAYFVG010000156.1:0-6262 GCA_964346365.1 uncultured Alteromonadaceae bacterium | reverse complement strand
AATGGCTCAGCGCCTGGCGCGCCGACGCGCGCACTACCGGCTTCGCCCGGAAGGCGACGCCGAGGCCGGCCTCAGCGAGCATGGGCAGGTCGTTGGCGCCGTCGCCCACGGCGAGCGCGTGCGCCGGCGTCAGACGCTCGCGCGCCGCGAATGCGCGCAGGAGCTGAGCCTTGCGAGCGCCGTCCACGATCGGCTCCACCGCCTCACCGGTCAGCGCTCCGTCGGCCAGCGCCAGGCGATTGGCGTGGACCTCGCCGATGCCCAGGCGCCGCTGCACCTCCCGGGCAAAGTAATCGAAGCCCCCGGAAACGATCGCCGTCTGCACCCCGAGGGCACTCAGGGTGGCCACCAGCTGCGGCGCCCCGTCGACCAGCCGCAGACTGGCGGCAATGTCGTCCAGGCAGTTGCCGTCGAGACCGCGCAGCGTTGCCAGGCGGGCACGGAAGCTCTCGCGGAAATCGATCTCCCCGCGCATGGCCCGCTCGGTGACCGCGCTCACCGCTGCGCGCACGCCGGCCGCCCCGGCGAGCTCGTCGATGACCTCCGCCTCGATGAGCGTCGAGTCCATGTCGAAGACCGCCAGGCGCCGGTGCCGACGCAGCGGGTCCTCGGGCTGTAGACAGATATCCAGAGCGCGCTCCGCGGCGAGCGCCAGGCAGGCCTCGCGCAGCGCCGGGAGCGATGCGTCTTCGCCGGCGAGAGCGACTTCCAGGCAGCCCCGGGGCGACCCGGGCAGCGACAGCCACTCGCCACCGAGCGCGCGCCAGCCGTGACCGTCCAGGAGTCCGGCAAAGGCCGTCAGGGCGCCATCGTCGAGGGGCCGACCGATGAGCGTGGCGACATGGCTCGGTGGCCGCGGGCGTGTGGTGAGCAAGGCCTTGAGAGACGAAGGCAACACGGGCGCAGATCCTTCCGCAACGGGGCCTCAGTCTAGCAGCCTGGCGGACTCAGGCTGCTAGTGATGTCCGGCCTGTGCGTGGCCGTACCGCGGCGGGCTATACTGCCACCCGCCGCCTCATAAGGACTGCCATCGCACCGTGAACGCTTCGCCTCGGGACCTGAGCCTCACCCTGCAGCTGCCCCTGGCTGCCGCGGCGCTGAGCCTGGCCGTGGCCATCGCCCTGGTCACGCTCGCCGCGACATCCAGCCGCTATCTTCTGGAAACGCAGCAGGCGAACTACGGTAACGCCCTCGCTCAGCAGATCGCCCGGCGCATCAGCACCGCCCTGGACTCCGGGGACCTGCTCAGCGTCGCCGCATCCCTGCAGCGCTTCGTGGCGGGGGCGCCGGCCGCGGGCGTTGAAATCTACGACGTGGAGGGCCAGGCCCTGGGCCGGGCGGGCCACGAGGGCCTGCCGGGGGATGCGCACTACGAGGCGCCGGTGCGCATCGGCCCGGATATCGCGGGCCGGGTACGCATCGCCCTCGATACGAGCAGCGCGCGCGAGTCCCGGCAGCGCTTCCTGCTGAGCCTGGGTGCTCTGGCAGTGCTCCTGAGTCTGCTGGTGTTCCTCCTCGCCCGTCACGGCAGCCGACGGCTGGTGGGGCGGATCACCGGGGCTGCAGAGCGGCTGGCGCTGGAGGGCGGCGCCAGCGCCGGTGCCCGCAGCGAGCTGGACCTGCTGGATGCCAGGGTCGACGCCCTGCCCCTGGAGCTGCTGCGGCCGCGCGATGCCGGCGCCTCCGGCGGGGAGCACTATCGCAGCAACACGGTCCTCTACCTGCACCTGACCAGCCTGGCGAGCTACGTAGACACGCTGAATGAACGCAACCTTCATCGCTACACGGACCGGTTGCACCGCATTATCCATGCCGCGGCCGCCTGCTATGGCGGCGCGCTGCAGGTAGCGCGTCCGTTCGGCCTGGCCCTGTGCTTCGCCGAAGGTGGCGGCACCGGCAGCGCGACGCTGCGCGCCGTGGCCTGCGGCGCGCTGATCCGGTCGGTCGCCGGCACCCTCGAGGCAGGCATGTCCCTGTCCCTCACCATGGGCATGGCCGTGGGCCGGAGCGAACTCGGCCCCGGTGACGCTGCGGATATCTACCCCGGGCTGTACCTGCAGGGCGTCCTCGACGAGCTCCGCGATGCCTGCCTGCACGACCGGGAGCACGTGCTGGTAGCGGAGGAGGCCGCCGGGGATGCGGACCTAAGCGGGCGCGCCGAACTGCGCCCGGCAAAACCCGGCTTCAAGCGCCTTGCCGGGTTCGTTGAGGCCCAGGACAAGCTGCTGGAAAAGCAGTCGGCGCTCCTCCTGGCCCGGCTCCGCGGCCGCCGGGACGCGGCCTGAGGCGCCCCCGGGCTCAGCCCCGGGCCAGCCGCTCCACCCGCTGGAAACCGCGGGGCAGCTTGTTGCCCCGGCGGCCCCGCTCGCCGCGGTAGTGCTCCAGCTCCGCCGGCTTCAGGGTCAGATGACGCTTGCCGGCGTGGATCACCAGCGCCTCGTCCTCGCCGAGGGCGAGCACGCCTACCACGAACTCCTCCCGCGCCTGCACCCGGGCCGACGGGATGCCGATGATCTTGTTGCCCTTGCCCCGGGACAGCGCCGGCAGGTCCGCCAGCGGGAAGACCAGAAGCCGGCCCTCATTGGAGACCGCCGCCACCCAGCTGGCGCCCCGGGGCACCGCTGACGGCGCCATGACCCGGGCGCCGCCGGGCAGCGTCAGCACGGCCTTGCCGGCGCGGTTCTTCGCCTGCAGGTCGCCGAGGCGGCCGACAAAGCCGTAGCCCGCATCACTCGCGAGGAGCCAGTGCTGGTCCGCGTCGCCCATGAGCAGGCCATTGAACACGGCGCCCGAGGGCGGGCTGATACGCCCGGTCACCGGCTCCCCCTGGCCCCGGGCGGAGGGCAGGTTGTGGGTCGCTACCGTGTAGGCCCGGCCCGTCGAGTCCAGCAGTACCGCCGGCTGGTTGCTGCGACCCCGGGCAGCCAGCTTGAAGCCGTCCCCGGACTTGTAGCTCAGGGTCAGCGGGTCGATCTCGTGCCCCTTGGCGGCGCGGATCCAGCCCTTCTCCGACAGCACGACGGTGATCGGGTCCGCGCTCATGAGCTCGAGCTCGCTGAAGGCCCGCGCCTCGTCCCCGGGGACGATGGGGGAGCGCCGGTCATCGCCGTAGCTTTCTGCCACTGCGCGCAATTCCTTTTTGATAAGCGTCTTCAGCCGCGCATCGGAGCCGAGGATCTGCTCGAGCTTGTCCCGCTCCCTTTCGAGATCATCCTGCTCGCCGCGGATCTTCATTTCCTCCAGCCTGGCGAGGTTGCGCAACTTCAGCTCGAGGACCGCCTCGGCCTGCACCTCCGAGAGCCCGAAGCGCGCCATGAGGGCGGCCCTGGGCTCATCCTCGGTGCGGATGAGGTGGATGACCTCGTCGATGTTGAGATAGGCGATAAGGTAGCCGGCGAGCACATGCAGGCGCTTCTGCACGCGATCGAGACGGTGCTCCAGTCGCCGGCGCACGGTGTCGCGGCGAAATTCCAGCCACTCCCTCAGCATGCGTGCGAGGTTGCGCACCCCGGGGCGACCGTCGATGCCGATCACGTTGAGGTTGACGCGGTAGCTGCGCTCGAGATCCGTCGTGGCGAACAGGTGGCTCATGAGGGCCTCTGCGTCGACCCGGTTCGAACGCGGCACGATCACCAGCCGGGTGGGGCTTTCGTGATCCGACTCGTCGCGCAGGTCGGCGACCATGGGCAGCTTGCGCGCCTGCATCTGCTGGGCGATCTGCTCCAGCACCCGCGCGCCGGAGGCCTGGTAGGGCAGCGCGTGCACGACGATGTCGCCGTTCTCGCGCTCCCAGACGGCGCGCATGCGCAGGCTGCCGCGGCCGCTCTCGTAGATCCCGTGCAGCTCTTCCCCGGGGGTTATGATCCGCGCTTCCGTGGGGAAGTCGGGGCCGCGGACGAAGGCACAGAGGTCGGCGACACTCGCCCCGGGGTTCTCCAGCAGGTGTACCGCGGCGTCGACCACTTCGCGCAGGTTGTGCGGCGGGATGTCCGTCGCCATGCCGACGGCGATGCCCGTGGTGCCGTTGAGCAGCACATTGGGTACCTGGGCCGGCAGGATCGCCGGCTCCTTCAGCGTGCCGTCGAAGTTCGGCACCCAGTCCACGGTGCCCTGGCCGACCTCGTCCAGAAGCACCTCGGCGTAGCGGGCCAGCCGCGACTCGGTGTAACGCATGGCGGCAAAGGACTTGGGGTCGTCCGGGGAGCCCCAGTTACCCTGCCCGTCTACCAGCGGATAGCGGTAACTGAAATCCTGGGCCATGAGCACCATGGCCTCATAGGCGGCGCTGTCGCCGTGCGGGTGGAACTTGCCGATCACGTCGCCGACCGTGCGCGCCGACTTCTTGTACTTGGCGGTCGCCTTCAGCCCCAGCTCACTCATGGCGTAGACAATGCGCCGCTGCACCGGCTTCAGCCCGTCGCCGACGTGCGGCAGGGCGCGGTCCAGGATCACGTACATGGAATAGTCGAGGTAGGCCTTTTCCGCGTACTGCTGCAGGGACACCTGCTCGGTGGCGTCGCCGTCGTTCACGTCAGTATCAGCCATGCGCGTTGCTCGTCGCTCGCTCCGATGCGGGGGTGGTTGGAGGGTGCTGCCCGGGAGCTCCCCCGGGCGCTCAGTCGTTCCCGCCGCCGCTCTGCAGGTGCACGACCTGTTCGTTCAGGCTGGCGATGGCGCTGGCCATGTCCGAGAGCAGGGCGTGGATCGTCGCCGGGTTGCTCTTGATCAGATCCGAGAACTGGTGCGTCGGTACCTTGACCACAGAACACGCACTGCGCGCCCGCACCGTGGCGCTGCGGTCGCCATGGGTCAGGGCAGCCATGGCGCCGAAGATTTCCCCGGCGCCGACACGCCCGACCGTGACCCCGTCGACCAGCACGTCGGCTACCCCGGCGGTCATATGGTACACGAACTCGGCCCGGTCACCCTGCGTGATGATGGTATCGTCGGGCTCGTAGACTTCGAAACCGGGAGTGGTGACCACGTCGATACTGCTGTTGGCTGCGGTCAGGCGCACCATCATCCCCGAGTAGGTCACCAGCAGGCGCGTCCACAGTTTCACAGTCGACGAGCGCGAGAAAACCTGACTCATGAACTCCAGCGCCGGGTAGCTGTGCAGGCTGGCCCCCGCCTCGCTGCCGTAGTAAACCGCCGCCTCCGGGTCGCCGAGGCCGGCAATATCCGGCAGGAGCAGCTCGCCTTCCTCGAGGAGGAAAACCAGGCGGTCGCGATGGCGGACCGTGATCGTGCCGCTCTCGACCAGGTAGAACTTGCCACCGTCGAAGCTGCGGAAGTTGCCGCTTCGGGTCGGCGTCACCTCGACCCGACCCGGAACCAGCTCGACGTCGTCGAGCAGAATCTTGACCAGCTCCCGGAACTGGCGGTTGAGCGCCTTGAAGTCGTCGGCGAGGTCTACAGTCGCGAGCATGCGCTTGGATCCGGTCAACAGGCCGACCCGGAAACCCGGGGAGACGGCTTGGCCCTGCACCGCTGTCTCGGCGCGAGCATAGCAAGTTCTCGGCGGCGAGGCGATTGCGCTGTGCAGGCGGCGGCTGGCGCCTGCGCCTGCCGCTGCGCTAGCATGCGCCGCCACGAGCGATGGGGGCAACGATGGCGGCAAAGCAGGCGACGGGCGGGGATTGGCAGGCGCTGCGCTTCGCGGACCTCGGGGTTCAGGGCCTTTACGATATCCTGGTCCTGCGCCAGGCGGTCTTCGTGGTCGAGCAGGATTGCCCTTACCGCGATTGCGATGGTCTCGACGCGGCAGCGTGGCACGTCCTCTGCCGCCGCGACGGCCAGCTGGTCGCCTACCAGCGCTGCCTGCCGCCCGGCACGCCGTACCGCGAAAGCTCTATCGGCCGCATCGTCGTGGCAAAAGCGGGCCGCGGTCTGGGCCTCGGCCGGGAGCTCGTGCGCCGCGGTATCGCCTTCAACCGCGAACACTGGCCGGGCCACGATATCCGCATCGGCGCCCAGGCCCGACTGACCGCCTTCTATGAAAGCCTGGGCTTCGTCCGGGCTGGTGACAACTACGACGAGGACGGCATCGACCACCTACCCATGACGCTTTGCACCGGCAACTGACGGCAGAGCGGGGCGGGGGCAGACCTCCTGCAGCAGTACCTGCCACAGCACACCTGCCACGGCGCGCCGCCAACTCATGGGGGCGGCGCCGCGCCGCCAGCGGCCCGGTTGCCGGCGTCAGCCGCGGGAGGCGCGCTTGCGCTCGTGCTCCCTGAGGTACTTCTTGCGCAGGCGGATG
>CAYFVG010000155.1:0-6329 GCA_964346365.1 uncultured Alteromonadaceae bacterium | reverse complement strand
CGGGGCGCCGGCGCTGCCCCTGCCCTGTCGTCTTCCCCGTCTTCTCCGGGGCTGTCTGGAGACCCGGCCACAGGGTCGCCGGCCGGCTCGCAGGCAACCAGCGCAACCGTGATATTGTCGCGTCCCCCCGCGTCGTGGGCCAGGGCCGTGAGCGCATTGGCGCAGTGCTGCAGTTCGCTTTCCTCGCGCAGTGCGCGGCAGATCGCGGCGTGATCGAGGACGTCGGTGAGGCCGTCACTGCAAAGCAGAAAGGTCCCCGGGGCCGTGATAACGCCGTCGTTGACACCGATTTCCGGCGCTGCCGAGTCGCCGCCGAGCGCCGCCAGGATGACGTTCCGGCGCGGGTGGGTTCCGGCCTCTGCGCGCGTGATCTCGCCGCGCCGCACCATGGCCTCGACCAGGGAGTGGTCCCGGGTAAGTCCGAGCAGACGCTGTCCGTCCCACAGGTAGCCGCGGCTGTCGCCACTCCAGGCCATGCGGTAGGTGCTGCCTTCGACCCGGAGCGCGACGATGGTAGCGGCCATGCTGCGTGCGGTGTTCGAGGTCTCCGCGACGCCGCGGATCGCCCGGTGGGCGGCGCTGATCGCCTCGGGCAGGCCGTGCCCCTTGCCAACCTGCTCGCGAATCGTATCGCAGGCAACGCGGGACGCAACTTCACCGGCCGCACGCCCGCCGACGCCGTCGGCGACCAGGTACAGGCCCAGCCCGTCATCGAGGAGGAAAGCGTCCTCGTTGTGCGAGCGTTGTCCGGGGTCCGTAGCCCCGGCGGAGGTCGCCACGGACGCGTGTGCCGTCACAGCCCCTCCAGGAACTGCCTGGCGCGCGCGGCAAAGCGCTCCGGCGCATAGTCTGTCTCGCTGCCCAGGGCGTCAAAGAGGGCGTCCAGCGCGCCCTCGCGGACATCGTTGTCACCGATTTCCAGGGATAGCGTCTCGATCGCGAGGAAGGCCTGTTCCGCGGCCGTGTAGTAGCGGAAGCGGCCGGCGGCGCTGTCGGCGAGAAGCTGCCGCCGGAGAGAGCCCAGCTGAGCCGCCGGGAAGGAGGCGCTGGCGAGGGCTGTAGCCACGGTGTCGAGGCGTGTTGCCAGTGCTTCGGCGCGTGTCGCCAGGGCCGACGCCTGCCCCGGGGAGACGCCATGCAGGCCCGCGAGCGCCGCGCGCAGCTCCGCCTGCGCGGCGCTGTCGACGACGGCGAGCGCCGACAGCAGCACCAGCAGCGGGCCGTCATTGAGTCGCACGGAGCCCGGTTCCAGCGATGGAAACGCCGGGTCGGGCTGCCAGCGCAGCTGCTCCATACCGTGGTGGCAGGCGTGGCACTGGTAAAAGGCGAGCTCCGGGAACAGGCCGTCGCCCCGATACGCGCCGCCGGCCAGCAGTTCGAGCAGCTGTGCGCTGCTGGCCGCCAGCCCGGTAAGCCAGCTCGCCACGGGATCCCTGTCGCGCTTGCGTTCGCGGTAATCTGCATCGACGGTGAAGTGGGCCGGCTGGTTGACCGTAAAGGTCTCCAGTTCGAAGCTGAGCCGCGGGTGGCCGGCCCCCATGATACGGTGCGTCGCGAACTTGTCGCGCGTGCCGAGATGGCAGGACAGACAGAGCGCGGCCTTGGTCGCCGGGTCTTCCGTCGGGTAGAGACCGCGCGCGATGTTATCCGCGTGGCTGGTGCCGGCTTCCGCGTGGCCTTCCAGCCAGGCCTCCGCGCCACCGTGGCACGCCTCGCAGCCGACGCCGTCGTCGATCTGGAAACGGGCGCCGCGCTGCGCCGGGGGCACGTTGTCGGCGTGGCAGTCCAGGCACAGGTCCGCCGTGTGCGCGGCGGCGAGCCCGAGTTTTTCCGCCATGTCCTTCGACTGGTCCGTGAGCAGGGTGCGGTAGGCCCGGGAGTGGTAGTCCTGCCGCAGCCAGACGCGGTACTCGTTGAGCCAGACCGTCGAGTCCTGCGCCCGGTTGACGCGGCCGTGGCACACCGTTGAGGCGCAGCTCGCCACCCCCTCGTGCACGCGATCGTCCTGCGCCGGCAGTGGCGCCGCGGCGGCCGGGCCGGCGAGCGCCGCCGCGATCAGCAGCGCGGCGACCTTCCCTACGCCGACCGTCCACCCGCCGACCTTCCCTGCGGCGACCAGCGGGCCGCCGTTCACTTGTTTTCCACGAACCATGGCTTACCGTCCTCGTCGAGGAACAGCCGTTGCATCTCCTCCAGATTGAGCGGCCGGGAGCCGACGCGCCCGAACACGGCGATCTGGTTGCCGCTTTCGTCCACGCCCCGGTCGCGCTCGAGGCCCCGGCTCAGTGACAGGGCGGGCGAGTCGGTCGGGTAGCGGGCGATGAGCTCCGGCCGCGGCGCCGGGCTGAAGCCGTAGAACTTTGGCTGCGTGTCCGGCGCCGTGAGCTGCAGGACCTTGAGCCCGCCGGCACCGTCGGCGACGTAGGCGAAGAGGGAGGCGTTGGTGGCGGCGACGGCGACATCGTGCGGGTCCTCGAGGCCCTCAGTGACTTGCGTCGAAAGGCGCAGGGATTCCGGCTTCGTGATGTCCACGACGGCGAGCCCGTCGCGGCCCGCGGCCACGTACGCGTAGGTGCGCGCCAGGTGCAGCCGGCGGGCATCGGCAAGGGCAATGACGTTGTCCGGCACCAGGGCGGGGGCGGTCGGGTCGGTGACGTCGATGACCTTGAGGCCGTCGCGGTCGGTGACGAACAGGTAGCGGAACTGCAGCGCGGCGGAATGGGCGCCTGCCAGCGGCACCGTGGCAACGAGGCGCGGCGCGAGGGGGTCGTCGAGGTCCACGACCGCAATACCCCGGTCGGCAACGACGTAGGCGTAGTGGCCGCCGAGGGCGAGGTGGCGGGCCCCGGCCAGGGCGCCGCCCCCGTCCCAGGTGAGCGCGCGTTCCAGCTGGTTGTTGCGCGGCTCGCCGTCGGCGAGGGTGTTGACGTCGACGAGAATCAGGCCCTCCTGCGCGTCCGTGACCAGCGCGTAGTTGTAGAGCGGGTGGAAGGGCTGCTCGAGATTGACGTCGCGCATGAGCTCGCCCTCGTTGCGCGGTGGATGGATCGGCTGGTTCGTGGGCAGGACGACGCAGGTCGCATCTTTGCTCGCGACCTGCGTGTCGTGACCCAGAGGACTGAAGGGCGCGGTCACCAGCCGTTGCGAGTAGCCCTTGTTGCCGATGTTGGCGATATCGTACACCTGCAGACCGCGCTCACCCCCGGCGACATAGAGGTACTCGCCGCGGTGCTGGACGCAGCGAGCGGGCCCGCTGCCATGGGGGTAGCCGCGCGGGAGCTCGCCCTCCCGCTGCTTGTGCTCGGCGTAAAAATCCGGGTAGGCGTAGCGCTGCAGGTAGCTGCCGATCACCGCCTGCGGCTCGTCCCATTCCGTGACCTCGACGCCGGTGACGTGTTCCTCGCCGCCGACCCAGGCGTAGTGGCCGATGAAGTTCACGAAGCCCGTGCCGTACATCAGGAGCTGCGCCATGATGGCGTTGTTGTTGCCATCCTCGGCGAGGTGGCAGTCCTCGCAGTCCTTGGTTTCCGTCTTGCGCACCGTGTGCGCGAAGTGGGGGTTGAAGGCCTGGGAGCTGAAGCCGCTCGCAGCGATGGGCGGCTGCTGGACATAGATCTTTTCCCGGTTGGCGTTGGTCGAGGAGAGGATCAGCGCTGAGCTCGAGCGCACCGGTGCGATCTTGCCGCCCTTGGCCGTTTCCCGCCGCCCGAGGAGAAACATCTGGTCGCGGGAAACCTGCGGGTTGTAGCTGGCATAGTTGCGCGTTTCGCCGCCCTCGTAGTGGTGCCGCTCGCTCTTGTTGTTGGCCTCGATGGGCAGGTGGCAGCCGGCGCAGCTGGTGGTCCAGGACGTATGGCAGGTGTAACACTCGAGCTCCGCGTTGCTGTGGGCCCGGTCCGCAGCTGCGACGTCTGTGCCCCAATGCTGCGAGGTTGGGTCGCTGCCCATGAGCTTGGCGCGTGCGGCCTTCTCGTTGTAGCTGCCCGACCCCGGCGTAACGGTGTCCTTCACCAGGCTGATCACCCACTCCAGCTCCGGGTCGAGGACCGAGCGCTGTACCAGCTGGTCCCCCTCCCAGGCAAAGCGCCTTTTCCCGTCGGGGTTGCGCAGGGCGCCGAGGTCGGTGCCGCCCTCGAGCGCTGCGGGGCCGGAGGTATAGAGGTTGGGGTAGGCGTCGGCGGTACCGTGGCAGTCCGTGCAGTCGATTTCCACGGCCGCCGCCACTTCGCCGTAGATATGACCATTGCCATGGCTGTCCTGGGCATAGTGACAGTCGACGCAGTGCATACCCGCGTCGAGGTGGATCGAGGACATGTGCACGGCCTTGTCGAACTTGTCCGGGTCCTGGTCGCTGACCACGTCGCCCGCCGCGTCGAGGAGATTGCCCTCGCGGTCGCGCTTGAAGACCGCGCGGAAGTTCCAGCCGTGGCCATGGTAGTCGGCGAATTGCGTGTCCTCGAGCTCCGGATTGAGCGTCGATACCTCCTTCAGGAAGTCGAGATCCGCCCACTTGCCGCGCGGCGCCGCGCCCTCGGGGTTGCGCTCCAGCACGGCCCGCCGCTCCTCGTCGTCGGGGTAGCGCTGCTCCTCCGGCCACATGGCGGGCGCGTCCGATTCGTAGTCCCACATGGTGTAGCCGAGGAAGCTGTTTACGAACATGTTCGGCTGGTGCATGTGGCAGACCATGCACTGGCTGGTCGGGATGGCGTTCGTGAAACGGTGCTCGAGCGGGTGTCCCGGCTCGTCGCGGGGGATCATGCTGTCGGCGCTCTGCGTCTCGCCCATGTGGCCGAAAGCGGCGTAGGCGCCCGAGTGCCGCGGATCGCGGTCGTTGGCGTAGACCACGTGGCAGCTGGCGCAGCCGGAGCTGCGGAAATCCCCGGGCTGGTCGTTGGTGCCGAGGAACCCGGTGTGGGGATCGTTGAGCCGGGTCTTGGTGATATTGATCACCGGCACGGAGATGCGAGCCCCGGTGCCCGGACCGCGGTTGGACTGGCGGATATCCGGCTTGCCGGGCTCCTCCAGCCGCTGCAGCTGGCCGAGGGCGTTGGGCAGGCCGGTTTCCGGGAACAGGTTGCTGATGTTGCGGCCGCCGCGCTCGAAGACGCGGAAGATGTCTCCGGGCTTGACGGTCTCCCAGGCCGGCAGCGGGTACAGCTCCGGCAGGATGCTGGCCGCCGTGAGTGTCTCGTCCACGGGGACCGGGTTGGTGAGCATGGCCGGCTCGCCCTCGCGGGTGTGGGCCTCGCCGAGGAGGTAGCGCTTGTAGGGCAGGATGCCGTTGTTGTACGCGGCGCCGCCCCAGAACATGGCCGAGGTCGCCATGAGGCTGCGCTCCGCCGCCTGGATGATGGGCAGGTGGCAGGCGCCGCAGGCCTCCCGGGCCACGCGGTAGTCGGAGGGATTGACGAAGCGCACGAACTCCGGACTCTCGCGGTTCAGCAGCGTGTAGCTCCGCTTCGGGTTGGCGCTCGAGGGGAGGTGCCAGCTCTCCGGGTAGGTCGGCAGCACGTGTGCCTGCGCCTGGCGCTTCTGGAACAGGGCGTTGGCCTTGTCGTGAATGCCCGCGGGCGCTTCGATGCGGGCGTTGCCGCCGTGGCAGTCCGTGCAGCCGAGCTTGACCGCCGGGTTGCTGTGCATGGTTTTGCTGTCCGTCCCCTCGTGGCAGCTGACGCAGCCGCGGGACTTGGCGGCGACGGCTTCCGCCGTCTGCTGCGCCGGCGCCGGGGGCTGCAGCGTGTAGTCGCGCTGGACGGGCTTTTCGCCCTCGGCGGCGAAGATGGGGTGGGCCAACAGCGCCAGGGCCAGCGCGGCGAGCGAGGCGCGGGGGCTGCGGCGGGATGCGTGGCGGTTTCGGCGCATGGGTAGCGTATGCCTCAGAAGGTCAGGATCAGGTTGACCAGGACCGAGTAGGGGTCGTCGTCCCCGAACAGGTCCCGGTAGCCGTCGCCGGCGATGAGTTGGGCCCAGGAGGCGCGCAGCACCACGTTCTGGGTCATGAAGGGCCGCCAGATGACCGCGGCGGACAGGTCGTAGCCGATGTGCCTGTCGACGGGCCCCTGGTTGCGCGCGGCCTCGAGGACGCCGGTCTCGGCGAAGGCCAGGTAGTTGGCGTTGAAGGACAGCCGCAGCTCCGGCAGCAATTCCAGGTCCGTCCCCAGGCCCGCGAGGATGAGCCCAGGATTGGTGAAGTTCGACTGGCCGTGCTCCTTGGACGCGCGCAGCGAATTCAGTGCGCCATTGCGCGCAGACAGCGCGACCCGGCCACCGCCGATCAGCGGTACAGCCTGGCGAATCCAGTAGCTGGTGTCTGCGCCGGCAAACTGCGG
>CAYFVG010000154.1:0-6342 GCA_964346365.1 uncultured Alteromonadaceae bacterium | reverse complement strand
ACCCGCCGCGAGACTGCCACAGGCCCGCCAGACACAGGGTCTCTCCGCGCTCGCCGCCGCGCAGGCAGGCCCGGGTGAGGCTGGCGCGCTCCGCGGCGAGCGACAGCGATGCCGGCGCCTCGAGCTGAAAGTCACCGATGGCGGGGGCCTGACCGGCGAGCCCGGCGAGCTGCCCCCGCCAGGCTGCCTCAGCGAGGGACAGGCCGCCCTCGAGCCGGGACTTGAGCTGTCCGTCCGGGGTGTCGATCTTAAGATCAACGGTGTGGGCAGCGTTACCGCCCCGGGCACCGAGGGACAGTGTGTCCACCAGCGGGTCGCCGCCATCGCTGATGCCCGCCGCCGTGAGCTCGACATCGAGCGCCGCATCCGCCGCGAGCCCGGCGCGCAGCTCCAGCGCCAGGGATGTGGCTGCGAGCGTGTCCAGACCCAGGGCGGTGCCGCGCAGCCGCGCCTGCACGGACGGGGCTTCGGGGCTGCCCTCGATGCGCCCCTCGCCCTCGACGCGCCCCTGCGCACCCGGGACGAAACGCCCGGGTTCCTCACTCGAAAGCTGCCAGTCCAGGGCAAGCTGTGCCGGCGACAGCGTGCCGTTTGCGCGCAGCGCATTGGCACCGCTGGTCACCTCCAGCGTTGTCAGTGCCAGGGTCTCCCCGGCCAGGCGCCCATCGCCGGTAAGGGCAACAGGGATGTCGAGAACCTCCAGCGCCAGCTTCCCGACCTTAGCCGTCGCCTGCACCATGCCCTCCGGGTCGAGGCGGCCCGCGGTCTGCAGCCGCGCCTCCAGCGGCCCGGTGATTTCCGGGACCAGGGTGTTGACGGCAAGCCCCGTACCATCGATCTCCAGCTTCCAGGCGGGTTCGGGGCTCCAGGACACCGGACCGCTGAGTCGCAGCTGCCCCCCGAGCAGCTCGCCCACCAGGGTTTCGACGGTAAGCGTGTCGTCGTTACCCTCGGCCGATCCCTGCCACTGACCTGCCGGCAGCTGTTCCCCGGCCAGCGCCGCGGTCAGCGCAACGCGGTAGGCCAGCGTATCGTCCAGCGTGCCGCTCAGGTCGATACTGCCCTCGGGGCTGCTGACCAGGGGTGTCGGGGCATCGAGGGGCCACTGCGCACCGCGCCAGGAGAGCGCTGCAGTGAAGGCCACTGCCTCGGCGTCATCCCGCTTGACATCGCCCTGCAGGTTGAGCGCCAGCGGCAGATCGTCGAGATCGATCTCCAGGGCGTCGAGGCGCAGCGAAGCGCCCTCTTGAACAGCAGCGATCGAGCCCCTCGCAGCGAGCTGCGTCGGGAGCTCCGGCGCCAGGCGGTCCATGCCCTCGAGAGCGAACTCGTAGTCTAGATGCCCCCGGATGCTGTCCGCCCAGTCAATGGTCCCCTCCAGGGACGCCGAAAAGTTGACCGGGATCTCTGCGGCGCTCTCCCCCGGCAGGCGCCAGTCGCCGACCAGGCTGAGGTCCAGGGGCATGGCGTCGCGCAGGGCGGTACCGCCCCGGAGCGTCACCGTACCCTGCGGCAGGCGCGCTGTGAGAGTCTCGAGGGTCACGACGTCGCCCTCGCTGTGCGCCGCCATCGCCAGGGATTCAACGCGTGCGGGGGGCGCCCCGGGCCGGCGCAGCTCGAGCTCCCGAAGGACGATCCCGCGCAGGCTCAGCGAGAGCGGAAGCTGCAGCGAGCCAGGGCGGAAAGGCTCGCCGGGTTCCTCGCCAGGGGTGTCCCCGACCACAACCACGGTATCGCGCAGCGCCAGCGCATCGATCCGCAACTCCCCGCGCAGCAGCGCCCGGGGCTGCCAGCTCAGCGTGACGGCGCGGGATGATAGCTGTAGCCCCGGCTGCTCGATGCGCAGGTCCGAGAGCTCGAGAGGGCCGAGGAGGGAGCCGCGCAGCGTCCTCCAGGTGATCTGATCGCCGAGGCGCTCCCGGACAAGCCCCGCCGCCCAGGCCGTACCGGTTTCGGTGGTGATGATCCAGAGCAGACCCGCGACCGGCAATAGCAACAGCAGCAGCAACGCCAGGGCTGTGAGGCGCACCGCCCGGGAAGGTTTCAGCACTTCAGAACTCGTCGGCGCATCTGCAGTCCAAGCAGTTGCGGCACCCGGACGGAGCCGCTACGTTGCCGACTTTAGACACTCATTCGAAGCAAAGGAAGGTGCTGATGAAACAGCGGTATGCTCTCGTGGCGGCACTCTGCGTCGCCGGCGGCGCGAACCCGGCCGCCGCGCAGTTCAACCCCGAGGCGCTCAAGAAAATGCAGAAGGAAGGCCACAAGATCGTCGCTGAAGCCGAAGGTGCGCGCCGCTATCGCTTCGGCGAGGATCTCTGCCTCGACGCCAGCGGCACGCTGACGGTCAGGAAGTGCAATAGCGAGGCCGGGAGTCAGCGCTGGAAGACCGACGACCAGGATCGCCTGGTTGCCCACAATGGACAGTGCCTCGTGGGTGGCAGGCTCGGCAAGTGTGGCACGGGCAACGCCCAGATCTGGTCCCACGACGAACAGGGCCGCCTGGCGAACAAGGCGGGACAGTGCCTGCAGGTGCAGGGCAGACCGCCAAAGGCCGGCTCGAAGGTTGTCGCCAGGGCCTGCAACGCGTCCCCGGCGCAGGTCTGGACCCGGCCAGACAACGCGCCGAAGCAAGCCGGGGCTGGCGCCCGATAGCGCGCGTCAGCAGGCCCCAGGCCCGATCCTGCAATGCCCCGTCAACGCTCAGACGCCCCCTATTGAATGTCGTCGGCCGGGGGACTGCGCCGCTGTCGGTCAGGGTTACCCCCCGCGCGAAACGCCGTCCCCGGGCTTCACGAACACCATGAAATGCTGCTGCGGCAGGAAGTCTTCGGTTCGGCGATGGATGAGACCGATGGCTTGCATCTCCTCGATGGCCTGCTGTTCGCTCATTTTGTGCAGCGGCTTGATCGGCACGGCGGGGTCCTCCGCGCGATACTCGATCAGGACCAACTGCCCGCCGGGCCTGAGCGCGTCGACCATAGCGGTGCCCATTTCATAGGGATGAGAGAACTCGTGGTAGGCATCGACGAGAAGAATCAGGTCGACGCCCTCCGGCGGCAGGTTCGGGTCCGTGATCGAGCCGAGCACAGTCTCGATGTTTCCCGGCGCTCCGTTCCGCTTGCGCCGTTCGATGATGTCGAGCATCTCCTGCTGGATGTCGACGGCCAGCACGGTCCCGTCGGGCACCCTCTCGGCGATGGGCATGCTGAAATAACCGGTACCCGCACCGATGTCCGCAACAATAGCGTCTGCCTCCAGGGGCAGTTGCGCGATCAGCAGATCGGTTCGCTCCTGCCGCTCGCGCTCCGGGCGCTCGAGCCAGCCGGCCCCGCGATGACCCATTACCTGGGAGATTTCGCGGCCCAGGTACACCTTGCCGATGCCGTCCCGCGACGGTGCCTTCTCGCTGTAAGGACCCGGGCCGGCTTCGACGCGCCCGTCGGCTGCAGATGGCCCGCCGCACGCGGTCGCCAGGCCCAGGATGCAGATAGCAAGCAACGTTCTCGTCATATCAATCATTTTTTTGCCGATTCCATCGCAATACAGAATGACCTCACAATTGCGTACGCAGGTCGCGCCTGCACGGGCTCAATCATGTGACACCAGCCGCCCGGGTGCCTGCACGGAACCCGGCGCTAGCCGTACGCCAGCTGTAAGCAATACAAGTTACCGCTTTGGGTGAGCAATACCTCAGAAGTCGTAGCAGGGTGATTGTCAATGGATACACAGGGCATCGTGGTTACCGGCAAAGCTGAGGCAATGGAGATCGCCGTACAAAAGCGGTAAGCGGCAGAAAAGGTTGCGGGCATTGAAGAAAGCGTTCTGTCATTCCGCGCACAGCAAAGGCGCTGCACTTGACCGCTTCCTTCACCGGGCTGCTCGCCGCGCTTTCGTGTGTCACTCGCCGCGCTGCGCGCGCCTCGCATCATGGCGCCCTTCGCGCCAGGCAAGCATCAGCAACGTAGCCAGGCCAAGGTGAAACAGCAGCGCCGCGGGGACAAGGTACGCAAGCTGCGCTATCACCGTCGCGCACGCGGCGAGACACCAGATACTGAAGAACGCAAGCCGGCGCGCGGTGGGGGCCATGGGGTAGCGCAAGCGCCAGAACAGCAGGGCCGCTGCGCCGGCGGCTACACCCAGCTTGATGAGGCCCATGAATTGCAGCAGCAGCGCCAGGGCGGGATCACCTGAGAAAGCTGCCGAGCTCCCCGAAGTCCCTGCATTCCCGCCAAGCCATAACCCGCCGGCGACCGCCGCCGTCAGACCGGCGATCAACGGTACGCGCCCATGCCGGTGACGGGCCGCATCGCCGGCGGGCTTAGCCGGCGCCGCAACCGGGTGCAGCACCCATGCCTTCATACCGCATCCTCCATCATGAGGCGGCGCGGCCCAGCTCGTCCATTTGCGCGAGCAGGCGGTCAACCGCGCCGGGTTTGGGATCCGAGGCTGGCGCGAAGAAGGTGATCTTCACCGGTTTGAACCCCACGAAGCCGAGGACCTGACCCTTGAGTTGCCTTATTATGGCATCACCGTACGCCAGCCACAAAAAGCTGCGCGGCGTGTCGGACGTTATGAGCACCCGTGCCGAGCGACCTTTCAGAAGCGGCGCCGGCAAGCCCAGAGGCGTAGTCTCGTCGGTCGTGAAGGTTCTCCCGATGGCAAAAACCCGGTCGATCCAGCCTTTGAGTTTGGCGGGAAATCCGCCCCACCAAAGCGGGAAGGCGAGGACGAAATGCGAGCACCACTCGAGGTTCCCCAGCGCCTCGTCCAGAACCGGTTCAAGCGGTTTGGCATTGTCATAGCCCGCCTTACCGCGATCAGGGTCGAACGACAGCTCGTTAAGCTGAGACAGACGCACCTCATGACCGCCGGCCTGTGCCGCCGCCGCATAACGGTCCACGGCCTGACGGGTGATCGAGGTCGGGCCTGGATGGCCATTCAGAATGAAAATACGCTCCGGCATAGCGTTGTTACTCTTTTCAAGGTGAGAGGGTCTCGTACCGGCCCTTTGCTGCGCGCGGTACATGCCCGCGTACACTACCAGCGTTATCCTCCTCCCGGCGCGTCGTGAGGGCAACTTTCATCAGCACATAGGAGCAAGCAATGGGCAGTATCGCCTGGATTGTACTGGGCCTGATTGCCGGCATACGGGGCAGGCTATTGCTGCCGGGCAAAGACCCCGGCGGTTGGCTCGTGACCAGCGCCCCGGGGCATTGCCGGTGCCTTCGTCGGCGGCTTCCCGGGGAGCTTCTTCGGCCTGGGTAGCGTCGGCGGCGGCATCAACCTCGGCAGCATCACCACCGCAACAGTCGGCGCCATCGTGCTCCTCGCGGTCTACCGGCAACTCAAGAAGTAATCTGCCGCCCATAACCGAAAAGCGTCCCCGCGGAGACGCCCTCACGCACAACGAATGTTTCTCGGAGGCGCTGCGGGGCCGCTCGCCCGCGCGCGCCGGCAACAGGTTTATCGACAGCGGCCTGCAATGCGCTGACGGCAATGGCCCGGGTCAGTCATCGGCTCGGATCATGAGCCAAACGGCGGCTTGCGTGTTTCCTAAAAAACGTCCTCCGCCAGGAAGCGCTCGAGCCGCTGGCGCAGGCACCGGTTCTCGCGCTCCAGCTGCTCGCGCTCGCGCAACAGATCCACCAGCATGGCGACCGCCGCCCAGTCCAGTTCGAGATCGCGCTGGAGCCGCAGCGCGCGCTTGATCCAGAGGGCACCCGCGACGTCGAAGACCCAGTCCTCGGCCGCGTCGCCCGCCAGGGGGGACGCGATCTCGTAGTCGACGAGCTGCAGAAGTTCCGCCCGGGAAACCCCCTCGCGCTCGCAGAGTTCACCGATCGTTATGATCGTCACACCGGTCGTCATAGTCGTCCCTCCCAGTCGGCCCGGGGATCGAAGGCTGCCCGCTCGGCCAGCTGTCGCCACAGTTCCCTGGTCTCCTCGCTCGCCTCCCCGGGCATGACGACCTTGAGCACGGCGTAGAGATCACCGTGCCCGGTCTTGCCGACGAGTCCCTTTCCCCGGACCCGCAGCTTCTGGCCCGCCTGGCTCCCCGGCGCCACGGTGAGGCGAATCTTCCCGTCGAGCGTAGGCACCGTCACTTTCGCGCCCAGCGCCGCCTCCCAGGGCGCGACCGGCACGGTCACGAGGAGGTTGTGGCCCTCGACATCGAAGACAGGGTGCGGGACCAGGCGAACGTGCAGAAAGAGGTCCCCCGGCGGCGCATCACCCTGGCCCGGTGCCCCCTGACCCCTGACCCGGATTCTCTCGCCATCCCCGACACCCGCCGGGATGGTGACATTGAGCGACTTGCGCTTGCGCCGCAGTTGACCCGCC
>CAYFVG010000153.1:0-6346 GCA_964346365.1 uncultured Alteromonadaceae bacterium | reverse complement strand
GGGGTGGCTTGATCGACCGCGGAAACCACGGCCTTGCGTGGGCGCAGAGGATAGCCGGTTCCCCGCGTCTTGAACAACGCCGGGGCCGGGTGCCTGTGCAGGCGCCGGCCATCGCCGCAGCCGGCAGGCCCGACCCCGGCGCTGCCGAGGAACGCTCGGCGAATTGCAAAGGCAGCGGTGGCAGGCGACACTAACGCGATCTAAACATCGTGAGGTGATTTCAGGAGATACCATGGCAAACGAGGGCTACCACGAACCCGTCGAGGAGCTGTCCGGGGAAACACGCGACATGCACCGTGCGATCATTTCCCTGATGGAGGAACTTGAGGCGGTGGACTGGTACAACCAGCGCGTCGACGCCTGCCGCGACGGGGAATTGAAGCGTATCCTCGCGCACAACCGCGACGAGGAAAAGGAACACGCGGCCATGGTCCTGGAATGGATCCGCCGGCGCGATCCGGCCTTCGACAGCGAGCTGAAGGACTACCTGTTCACCGACAAGCCCATCGCCCACGGGTGACCGGGCGCCAGGCGAGCATCCGGCCTTGACCCAGGATCGCGCTACCGTCGGCTGGCGGGAGTGGCTGCGCTTTCCGTCCCTGGGCCTCGACGCAATCAAGGCCAAGATCGATACCGGGGCACGCACCAGTTGCCTGCACGCTTTCGAGCTCGACCCCTTCGAGCGCAAGGGGAAACTATGGGTCGCTTTTGCGCTGCACCCGTTCCAGCGCGACACGACCACGGTCGTGCGCTGCGAGGCGCCTGTCATCGACCAGCGCCGGGTGCGCGACTCCGGCGGCCATGCCGAGCAGCGTTACGTGATCGCCGTGCCCGTGGCAATCGGGCCCCATAGCTTCGAGGCGGAAGTCACACTGACCAGCCGCGACACCATGCTCTTCCGCTGCCTGCTCGGGCGCACGGCGCTGCGCGGGCGCTTCCTGGTCGACCCGGGTCGCTCGTACCTGATCGGCAAACGACCGGCCAGGGCGGCGGCGGCAGACAAGGGAAAGACCGCATGATCATGAAAATCGGTATCCTGTCGCGCAACAAGCGCCTGTACAGCACCGGACGGCTGGTGGAAGCCGCGGCGGCCCGGGGCCACGAAGTCCACGTCCTCGACACGCTCAAGTGCTATATGGACATCAACTCGGCCAAGCCGATGATCTACTACAAGGGCGCGCCCCTCGAGGGCTACGATGCGGTGATCCCGCGCATCGGCGCCTCGATCACGGAATACGGCACCGCAGTCATCCGCCAGTTCGAGATGATGGGCGTTTACTGCCTCACCGAGTCCATCCCCCTGGGTCGCTCCCGGGACAAGCTCCGGGCCCTGCAGCTCCTGTCCCGCAAGGGCATGGGCATGCCCGTCACGGGCTTCGCGCACGACGTCGAGAACGGTCGGCAGCTGATCAAGATGGTCGGCGGCGCGCCGGTGGTCCTGAAGCTCCTCGAGGGTACCCAGGGCCGGGGCGTGGTGCTCGCGGAGACCTACAAAGCGGCGGAATCCGTCATCGATGCCTTCATCGAGCTGGGCGCGGACTTCCTGGTGCAGGAGTTCATCAAGGAGGCCGGGGGCTCCGACGTGCGCGCCTTCGTCATCGGCCGCCGCGTCGTCGCGGCCATGGAGCGCAGCGCCGCGGACGGGGAGTTCCGTTCCAACCTGCACCGCGGGGGCAGCGCCCTGGGCACCAAACTCTCGCCGGAGGAGCGGCGCACCGCGGTCAAGGCGGCGCAGACCATGGGCCTGTCCGTGGCCGGCGTCGATATCCTCCGTTCCTCCCGCGGCCCGCTGATCATGGAAGTGAACTCCTCGCCGGGGCTGCGCGGCATCGAGGAGGCCAGCGGCAAGGACATCGCCGGGCGGATCATCGACTTCGTCGAGGAACACGCACGACCCACCAAGCGCGACAGCCGCCGGACCCGGGGCTGACGTGGCGAGGACGCGCCGGGACCCCATCGTCGTCGGCGGCATCAGCATCGCCGCCGGCGAGCACCGCACCGTCGATATCCCGGTCTCGCCGCTGTACACGCACGACGACCTGTCGATCAGCGTGCAGGTCATCCACGGCAGCCAGCCGGGGCCGGTGGTGTTCATCTGCGCCGCCATCCACGGCGACGAGATCAACGGCGTCGAGATCATCCGCCGGGTGCTCAAGCACCGCTCCCTGCGGACCGTGCGCGGCACGCTGCTCGCCATCCCCATCGTCAACGTCTACGGTTTCCTCCATCACTCGCGCTACCTGCCGGACGGGCGCGACCTGAATCGCTCCTTCCCGGGCTCCGAAGCCGGCTCCCTGGCGGCCAGGGTGGCGGCGACGTTCCTGCAGGAAATCGTGCTCAAGTGCAACTACGGCATCGACCTGCACACCGGCGCCAGGCACCGGGCCAACTACCCGCAGATCCGTGCCGACCTCGACATGGCGGGCGCCCGGGGCATGACCGAGGCCTTTGGTGTGCCTCTGGCCCTGGACTCGAAAATCCGCGACGGCTCCCTGCGCGAAGCGGCCGGCGACGCCGACATCCCGGTCATCCTCTACGAGGCCGGCGAAGCTCTGCGCTTCGAGGAGCTGTACATCCGCGCCGGGGTGAACGGCATCGTCAACGTGCTCCGGCACCTGGGGGTGCTGCGGCCCAGCCGGCGCAGGCAGCCGCTGAGCCCGCCCATCGTCAGCGACCAGTCGAGCTGGCTGCGCGCCCCGGAGAGCGGCATCCTGAGTGCCCTGGTGCCCCTCGGCGCCAAGGTCGTCGCGGGGCAGACCCTGGCCGTGGTCGCGGATCCCCTCGGCAGCAGGGAGAGCCCCCTCGAGGCCACCCACGACGGGGTCGTCATCGGCCGCAGCAACCTGCCCCTGGTCTACGAGGGCGACGCCGTGTTCCACATAGCCCGCTACGGCCGGCGCACGGACCTCGTCGAGCGGCACCTGGAGGAATTCCAGGAACACTACGGGGGCCAGGAGCGCTGAGCGAGTGCTATACTGCGCGCGCCGAGCCCATTTGCAGGGTACCGCCCCGGACCATGCCCTATGCGCAAAAACCTGATCATCGCCACGCTGATCGCCGTCGGCATACTGCTGTGGCTTCTCTCCGGCGTCCTCGGCGGCGAGGATGGCGATCGACCCGACAACCCGCCGGCCCTGGCCGACGTACAGACGCCGCGGGAGACCAGCCGTGAACCGGTTGCCGTGCGCGCGCGCGAAAGCCGCGCCGAGCCGCGGCAGCGCATCCTGTCCCTGCGCGGGCGCACGGAGAACAAACGCACCGTGGAGGTACGCGCCGAGATCACCGGCCGGGTCGTCGAGCGGCCCGTCGAGCGCGGCAGCCGCGTCGCTGAGGGCGACGTACTCTGCCGCCTTTCTCTGGACGACCGGCAGGAGGCCGTCACCGAAGCCGAGGCCTCCCTGGAGCGGGCGCGCATCGAGTACGAGGGCGCACTCAAGCTGCGCGAGAAAGGCCTGCAGTCCGCTACCGCGATCGCCCAGGCCGAGGCCAGCCTGGCCGCCGCCCGCACCACGCTCCGGCGCGAGCAGCTCAACCTCGAGCGCACAACGCTGCGCGCGCCCTTCGCCGGCGTGGTCGAGGCCGTGGCGCTGGAGATCGGCGACTACGCGACACCGGGCACCGCCTGCGCCACCCTCCTCGACCTGGACCCGATGCTGGTGACAGCGCGGGTCACCGCGACGGACGCCAGCAGGCTCAGCACCGGCTCCCCCGTGCACACGGTCACCGCCACGGGCCGTGAGCTGACGGCGGTGCTGAGCTTTGTCGGTCAGCAGAGCGATAGCGCGACGCGCACCTACCCCCTCGAGGCGGCCGTGCCCAACCCCGATTACGCCCTGCGTTCCGGCGTTCCGGCGACCCTGCGCATCCCCGTCGAAGAGGTGCTCGCCCATCGCGTTTCCCCCGCCCTCTTCGCCCTCGACGACGACGGCCGGCTGGGCCTGCGCATCCTGGACGACGACAACCGCGTCGACTTCCGCACCGTGACCATTATCGAGGACGGCCCGGAGGGCACCTGGGTCAGCGGGCTGCCGCCGGTCGCCCGCATCATTACCGTCGGCCAGGAGTTCGTCTTCGAGGGCCAGCGGGTGCGCGTCGAGCGGGATGACGCCGCGACCCTGTCGGCGAGGTCCGTCCGATGATCGGGTTTATCGATGCGGCCATCGGCCGGACCCGCACGACGCTCCTCATGATGTTCATGGTCGTGCTGGCAGGCCTCATCGCCAGGTCGATCCTGCCCATCGCCAACGACCCGGACATCGAAGTGCCCTACTTCTATGTCGGCGTCATACACGAGGGTATCTCCCCGGAGGACAGCGAGCGGCTGCTCATCCAGCCCATGGAGATCGAGCTGCGCAAGGTCGAGGGCATCAAGGAAATCACCGCGCTGGCCTCCGAGGGCAACGCCACCCTGTTCGTCGAGTTTGACGTCAAGGCAGACATTGACCAGGCCCTGGTCGACGTGCGCGAGGCCGTGGACCGGGCCAAGGCGGAGATCCCGAGCACCGCCGAGGAACCGTTGGTCCGCGAACTGCAGATCAACGACTTCCCCATGATCCAGGTCAGCCTCATCGGCGACAACGTGCCCGAGCGGGATATCTACGAAGCGGCGATCCAGCTCCGGGACGAGTTCGAGGCAATCCCCTCGGTACTCAAGGCGGACCTGCGCGGTGAGCGGGAGGAAATGCTCGAGGTCCTGATAGACCCGGAGGCCCTCGAGAACTACGCCATTTCCAGCGAAGAGCTCATCACGACGCTGCAGCGCAACAATCGGCTCATCCCCGCGGGCAGCATCGACACCGGCTCGGGACGTTTCTCCGTGAAGGTACCGTCGGTGGTCGAGGAACCCGCGGATGTCCTGTCGCTGCCCGTGCGCAGCGACGACTCCACCGTGGTGACGCTCGGCGACATCGCCACCATCCGCAAGACCTTCAAGGACCGCACCAGCCACGCCCGGGTCAACGGCCGCGAGGCGATCACGGTCACCGTGACGCAGCGCTCCGACGGCAACATCATCGAGGCGGTCAGCGCCGTGCGTGAGAGGATCGACGAGTTGCGCCCGCGCATTCCCGACGCCATCGAGCTGCTCATCACCCAGGACCAGGCCGAGTTCGCCGAGCTGCAGGTCACCG
Organism: uncultured Alteromonadaceae bacterium; assembly: GCA_964346365.1. GTDB lineage: Bacteria > Pseudomonadota > Gammaproteobacteria > Pseudomonadales > Halieaceae > Pseudohaliea. The sequence continues at coordinate 1,217 of CAYFVG010000153.1, read as the reverse complement.
AGCTGCAGGGTAATATCTTCACGGCTCTCGCCCTGGTAATGGTGCTGGTGGTGGCGAGCATGGGCTTTCGCAGCGGGCTCATCGTCGGCCTCGGCATCCCCGTGTCGCTGCTGTTCGCCGTCATCATCATCTACCTGCTCGGCTTCACCTTCAATTTCATGGTGATGTTCGGGATGCTCCTCGGCCTCGGCATGCTCATCGACGGCGCTATCGTGGTCACGGAGTACGCGGACCGGAAGATGGGCGAGGGGCTGGAACACCGGGTGGCCTACGCCGAGGCCGTCAAGCGCATGTTCTGGCCCGTCGTCGCCTCCACGGCGACCACGCTCGCGGCCTTCCTGCCGCTGATCTTCTGGCCCGGCATCCCGGGGCAGTTCATGAGCTACCTGCCGATCACCGTGTTCACGGTGCTGGCCGGCTCGCTGCTCTACGCCCTGTTCTTCGGCCCGGTCCTCGGCACCGTCTTCGGCCGCCCGAGCAGGCATGCAGACGCCACGGCGGCGCAGATGCACGAGCTGGAAAGCGGCGACCCCACCCGCCTGCGTTCCTTCACCGGGGGCTATGCACGCTTTCTGTCCAAGGTGACGGCGCGGCCCGGCATCGCCCTGCTGGCGATCGGCGCCGTGCTCTCCGGCATCTTCTGGGCCTACGGCCGCTTCGGCGTGGGGATGGTCTTTTTCTCCGACGCAGACCCCCAGTTCATCCAGGTGTCGGTGCGCGGCCGCGGCAACTTCTCCGCCGATGAAGTCGACCGGCTGGTCTGGCAGGTCGAGGAACAAATTCTGCAGATCCAGGGTATCCGCGCCGTCAACGCGCGCACGATCCTGCCCGGCGCCAACGGTCTCGGCCGGGGTGCCGACGCCACGGCGGACCGCATCGGCTCGATTTTTGTCGAGCTGTACCCGGAGAGCGAGCGCGAACGTTCCGGCAACGATATCTTCCGCGAGATCCGCGAGCGCACCAGCGGCTTCCCCGGCATTATCGTCGAGGTCTTCGCCGAGGAGAACGGTCCGCCGGTGGGCAAACCGATCCAGATCGAGCTGCGCTCCCGGGACCGGGAGCTGCTCGAACCGGCGGTTACGCGAATCCGCGAGCACCTCGATACGCTGCCCGAACTCGTGGATATCGACCATACCCCGGCCCCGCCGTCCATCGAGGGGCGCCTGCAAGTCGATCGCGCGGAGGCAGCGCTAATCCCTCGAGCGAAATCCCCCCCC
>CAYFVG010000152.1:0-6381 GCA_964346365.1 uncultured Alteromonadaceae bacterium | reverse complement strand
CGCCGTCGAGGACGCCGATGGGACGACCGGTGACGAAGTTGCCGCTGACGATGCGCAGATTGGCGCCCTGCATCGGCGAGTTGGGCAGGCCCATGGACAGCAGTGCCTCGATCTCCACGCGCTGGGCGCCGGCGGCATCGCGCACGTGGGCCATGGCGGCGGCATCGGCGATGCGCAGGCCGCGGTGGAAGGCGCAGTGCCGGCCGGCGCCGGCGAGGCGAGCATCGATCTGTGGACGGCTGCCGTGCACGAGCACCAGGTGCACGCCCAGGCTCGCGAGGAGTGCAATGTCGTGAATGAGCGGCGCGAGTTCCCCGCGCTCGGCGATCTCGCCGCCGAGCATGAGCACGAAGCACCGGCCCCGGTGCGCATTGATATACGGGGCCGTGCTCCGGAATCTGGCGAAATCGCCGGTGCTGTCGCTGCTCACTGCTGTCTGTCCTGTCCTGGCGGGAAGACAGAGCCTACCGAAAAACCCCGGCAGACGCCTCCCGGTCCGCGCCCGCATGGGGGCCGCAGGCGCGGCTGACAGTCGCCGGCGCGGGGATAGGCCGGACTTCAGTCGAACGCCTGCAGGGACAGCGTCAGACCGAAGAAAAAAAGCAACAGAACCACCATGCCCACGGCGAAATTGCGACGAACGTGCAGGCGGTCCTCTTCCGGTTTCGAGAAGGCGAACAGTGCCGCGGGCAGCATGATCAGGTTGGCCACCGCGACGAAGAGCAGGAAACCCTGCGACGGAAACAGGTCGGCGACGGCGAGGGCCTCGCCGGCGGCGCGTTGCGCCAGGGCCGGCAGGCCCACGGCCAGGTCGATGGAGATGACGATCCCGATGAAGGCCTTGGCGACATCCTCGGCCGTGTCGATGACCGCCGCGGTCAGGCGCACGGCCTGCCGGGTCAGGGCGAAGCCGTATTCCCGCCCGGCGATGAGACCGAGGAAGACCCAGGTGGTCGACATGGGGATGTCGGACAGTTCCTTGAAAAAGAAGAGCAGCGATGCGTAGAGAAAATCGATGATCGTCGCCGAGCGAATGTCGACCACGTTGGTCTTGGTGCGCAGAATGCGCTGCACGGGGCCGCCGGCGTTGGCGAAGGTGTAGGCGAGGAAGACGACGATGACGGCCAGACCGGCGAAGCCCTGCGCCGCCGTCAGTTCCCGCGGCAGGAACACGAAGATATTGGCGAAGTCCTGCACCAGCCAGATGGACCAGAGATAGCCGGTGGTCGCCCATTGGGTGACGACCCAGTAGAGGCCGCGGCTGCGCCGGAAAGCCAGCGCGAGCGCCGTCAGCTCCACGGCGAGCACCGCGGCGAGACCAAAGGCCAGGACCCCGGGGTCCTCGAGGGTGCCGAAGACGAAGTACTGCGCCAGGAAGAAGGCGCCGCCGACCACGCCGATGAGGCCCAGGGGCACATGGGTGGAAAGCTCCGAGCGGTCGAAATAGGCCTCGGCTGTCCTGCTGACGACCAGGTAGACACCGAGGCCGATGGCGAAGGCGAGGGCGTAACCGATCAGGGACTTCTCGATCATGGAGCCGAAGCCGCCCACGGTGGCGAAGATGGTCAGCACCATGAAGGACGTGGAGACGGGAATGCCGAGGCGCGTGATCACGAGGAGCATCAGTGGTGGCAGCGTGTGGTACCACTGGATCGCGATCGGCGGGTACTTCTCCTCGTTGGCGAGGCGGCCAAAGGACGGATCGCCGTCGTTGAGCAGCCAGCCGGCGACGAAGGTCAGCACGAGGATACCGCCGGCGTAGGCAAACAGGACGGTCCAGTGCCGATGCTGATTGGAGCTGATGAACGTGCCGAGCGTCTGCAGCGAGTCGTTGCCGACCACGGCGTAGGCGGCGAAAGCGAAGCCCACCAGCGCCCAGAGGTCCAGATCCAGCATGGCACGGCTCCCTTTTGACGCGGCGACTTTACACCGCGCCTTCACACAACAGCTTCACGCCAGGGCTTCGCACAGCGGCGGCGCTGAGAATACTCGCTCGCCGGGCACGGTAAAGCCGGAAAGTTACAGAAATATGAACCCGAGTGGGCCACTAGCGGAGAAGCGGGGCTCCCGCGCAGCTGTGGTAGCATCAGAGAGTGGGTCGCAACGCGCTGTACTCACAGGTAGCTCTGCGACCGCAGCAGGCGATTCATGAATCATTCGGGCTGGAGGCCGTCTATGAGCCGCCAGGCAGCACATCACCAGGGCGATCCGGGCCTGCGCCTCGAGCAGACGGTGGACGATCTGCACCGCGACGGCCGCCTCAGCGCCGCCGACCGTCGACGCCTTGCGGGGGTGAATGTCGGCTCCGTGCATCCGCTGGTGTTCCTCGCCGAGCAGAAGCTCCCGGACGCCGCCCGCCCCGGCCAGGTTCTCGACATGGCGGGGCTGCTGGCCTGGCTCGGCGAGCGCTCCGGCCAGCAGGTCTACGATATCGACCCGCTGAAGATCAACGTCGGCGAGGTGGCCGAGGTCATGTCCCGGGCCTTTGCCGAGCGGCACCGGATCCTCGCCGTGGAGGTACACCCGGACGAGGTGGTGGTGGCCAGCGCCGAGCCCTGGCGCCGGGACTGGCAGGACAACCTCGAGCACGTTACCCGCCGGCCCGTGCGCTGTGTGCTCGCGGACCCGCGGGCGATCCAGCGCTACACGCGGGAGTTCTACACCATGGCCCGCTCCGTGCGCGGAGCCGGCGCCGCGGGCGCCGGGGGGCCGACCGGAGGTTCGGTAACAAACCTGGAGCAGATGCTCGAGCTCGGCCAGACGAAGGAGCTCGACGCCAACGACCAGCACGTGGTCAGTATTGTCGACTGGCTCCTGCAGTACGCCTTCGAACAGCGGGCCAGCGACATCCACGTGGAGCCGCGCCGGGAGCAGGGCCACGTGCGTTTCCGCATCGACGGCGTGCTGCACACGGTCTACGAGCTGCCGACGCCGGTCTGCGCCGCCATGACCAGCCGCATCAAGATTCTCGGCCGCATGGATGTGGCCGAGAAGCGCCGGCCGCAGGATGGCCGCCTCAAGACCCGCACCCCCGCCGGCGGCGAGATCGAGCTGCGCCTGTCCACGCTGCCGACCGCCTTCGGCGAAAAGCTGGTCATGCGCATCTTCGACCCGGAGGTGTTGCAGAAGAGCTTTGAGGAGCTGGGCCTCGCGGATCGGGACCTTGCCCACTGGCACGCCATGACCGACAGCGGCAACGGTATCGTGCTGGTTACCGGTCCGACCGGCTCGGGCAAGACGACCACCCTCTATTCCACCCTGCGCCAGCTCGCCACGGACGAGGTCAACGTCTGCACCATCGAGGACCCGATCGAGATGGTGGAGCCGGCGTTCAACCAGATGCAGGTCAACCACGGCATCGACCTGGACTTCTCCACCGGCGTGCGCACGCTGCTGCGCCAGGACCCGGATATCATCATGGTGGGGGAGATCCGCGACCTGGAAACCGCGGAGATGGCGGTGCAGGCGGCGCTGACGGGGCACCTGGTGCTGTCGACACTGCACACCAACGACTCGCCCGCCTCCCTGTCGCGGCTGCTGGAGCTCGGCGTGCCGGCCTACCTCATCCGCGCCACGGTCCGGGGGGTCATGTCCCAGCGCCTGGTCCGTATCCTCTGCCCGGACTGCAAGGCGCCGGCGGCGCCGGATCCCGAGGCCTGGCGCGAACTCACCGCGCCCCGGGGCATGCCCATGCCCGAGACCATCGCCCGTCCCGTCGGCTGCAAGCGCTGCCGGGAGACCGGTTACCTCGGCCGTCGCGGTATCTACGAAGTGCTGGTCATGACGCCGGCGCTGCAGCACCTGGTCACCGCCCGGCTGGACAGCGGCAAGGTCCGCCACGCGGCCATGGACGAGGGTATGCAGTCCCTGCGCATGTCCGGGGCCGCCCGTGTGGCCCGCGGGGAGACAACCATCGAGGAGGTCATGCGCGTGGCCCCGGCGATCGAGCGCTGAGGCGGCCCGATGCTGGACCTGCCCCTGGCTGCGCTGCCGGACACGCTGGCCGACGCGGCCGCCCGCGCCCGGGACGACCTTTGCGAGGCCGACAGCGCCGGCGCTGTCCACGCTGCCTTCGCCGGGGACGAAGGCCGTCGCGGGGAGCTCGCCCGGGTGCTGGCCTGCAGCCCCTGGGCAGCGGCGCAGTGCGCCCGGCGCCCGGCGCTGCTGGCCGAGCTCGCAGCCAGCGGCGAGCTCTGGCAGCGCCTGCCGGAAGACGCCTGGGAGCGCGCTCTCGCGGCGGCCCTGGCCGCGCCGGAGGCCGATCTGCCGGTGGTGCTGCGCCGCTTTCGCCAGCGCGCCATGCTGCGCATCCTCTGGCGCGACTTCAACCGCCTCGCCGATACCGCCGAGACCGTGCGCGACACCTCCCTGCTCGCCGAGGCCTGTATCCGCCAGGCCCTCGCGGCCTGCCAGGCAAAGCTGGAGGCGCGCTTCGGCCGGCCGATCGGCCGCCGTTCCGGCACGCCGCAGGCGCTCATTGTCATCGCCATGGGCAAGCTCGGCGCCCGGGAGCTGAACCTGTCCTCGGACATCGACCTGGTCTTCGCCTACCCGGAGGCGGGGGCGACGGACGGTGAGCGCAAGGCCATCAGCAACGAGGAGTTCTTCACCCGCCTCGGCCGCGCGCTCATCACCGCCCTGGACCCGGTGACGGTGGACGGCTTCGTGTTCCGGGTGGACATGCGCCTGCGGCCCTACGGCGAGAGCGGTCCGCTCGCCCAGAACTTTGCGGCGCTGGAGGCCTACTACCAGGACCAGGGCCGGGACTGGGAGCGCTATGCCCTCATCAAGGCGCGGCCGCTGACCGGCGACCCCGCGCGCTGCGAGGAACTCATGCGCACGCTGCGACCCTTCGTGTTCCGCCGCTACGTGGACTTCGGCGTCATCGACGGCCTGCGCGCCATGAAGGGCATGCTCGCCACGGAGGTCGCCCGCCGCGGCCTCGAGGACAATGTCAAGCTCGGCCGCGGCGGCATCCGTGAGGTGGAGTTCATCGCCCAGTGCCTGCAGCTCATTCGCGGCGGCCGCGACCGGGCCCTGCAGCAGCGCGAACTCCTGCCGGTGCTCGACAGCTGCGCCGCCCTCGGCATCCTGCCGCCGGTGGTGGTCGCGGAGCTCGTCGAGGCCTACCGCTTCCTGCGCGACAGCGAGCACGCGATCCAGGGCTACAACGACCGCCAGACCCAGGAGCTGCCGACGGAGCCCGAGGCCCGCGCGGCCCTGGCCCTGGTCATGGGTTGCGATGGCTGGGACGACTACCGCCGCCAGCTCGAGGTGCAGCGGCGCCGGGTGGCGCGCCACTTCGATGCGCTCATCGCCCCGCCGGCCGATGCCCCGGCGGCGCCCCTGGACGGCGTCGCCTTCGGTGCCGTGGACGCCATGAGCCTCGCCGGCCTCGGCTACCGGGACCCGGAGGCGACCCTTGGCCTTCTCGCTGAGCTCCAGGACGGCAGCCGCCTGCGCGGGCTGCAGTCCGAGGGCCGGGAGCGCCTCGAACAGTTCATGCCGCTGCTGCTCGAAGCCTGCGCCGAGGTGGAGGCCCCGGACCTGGCGCTGGCGCGTATCCTGCCGCTGGTGCGGGCCGTGTTGCGACGCAGCGCCTATCTCGTGCTGCTCGTGGAGAACCCGCCCGCGCTCGCCGAGCTGGTCGCCCTCTGCGAGGCCAGTCCCTGGATTGCCGAATTGCTCGCGGCGCACCCGGTACTGCTCGACGAGCTGCTCGACCGTTCCAGCCTCTACCGCGCCCCGGACCGCGAGCGCCTGCGCCGGGAGCTGGTGCAGCAGGTGGACCGGCTGCCCCTCGCGGACCTCGAGGCGCAGATGGACGCCCTGCGCTACTTCAAGGCCGCCCATGTACTCCGTGTTGCCGCCAGCGAGCGCCTCGGGCGTCTGCCGCTCATGAAGGTCAGCGACAAGCTCACCTTCATCGCCGAAGTGGTTCTCGAGCAGGTGCTCCGGGTCGCCTGGGCCTCCCTGGCCGCCCGCTACGGCGAGCCGGCCCGCCGGGGCGGGGGCACGGGCTTCGCCATCTGCGCGTACGGCAAGCTCGGCGGCATCGAGCTCGGCTACGCCTCGGACCTCGACCTGGTGTTTCTCTGGGACGCCGAGGCCCGCGGGATGACCGACGGCGGCCGCAGCATCGACAACAGCGTGTTCTACACGCGGCTCGGGCAGAAGATCATTCATATCCTGGAGACGCGCACGGCGCTGGGGCAGCTCTACGAGGTGGATATGCGCCTGCGGCCCTCCGGCGCCTCCGGCCTGCTGGTGAGCAGCCTCGCCGCCTTCGCCAATTACCAGCGGGACGACGCCTGGACCTGGGAACACCAGGCGCTGGTGCGCGCCCGGCCGGTGGCCGGCGACCCGGCGGTGGCCGAGGCC
>CAYFVG010000151.1:4711-6397 GCA_964346365.1 uncultured Alteromonadaceae bacterium | reverse complement strand
TCGGCAGCGCGGCCATGGTCGGCGGCGAGCTGGTGGATCCGCTTCTGCTGACCCTGGTGCCCGCGGCCGAAGCGCTGTTCCGGACCGCGGAGTTCCCGGCGGACTGGTGGCCGCTGACCCTCCTCAGCTCGTTCCCGCCCCTCGTGGCCGTGGAGCTCGACAAGTTCTTCAGCGCGCGCTGTCAGCGGCGTTAGCCTAGTCGAGGCCCAGCTCGCGCAGCGAGTCGTCGGTCCAGCCGATCGCCTCGGTAAGGAGTTCGCCGAGGTCCTCCGTAGCCAGGCCTAGGCAGGCTAGCTGCGCCGTATCGCCGCTTTCCAGGCGCCGGGCGCAGGCGAGTACGGCGCCGCTGCCGCCGCTTTCCGAAAGCAGGGCCGCGAGCATCTCGCCGCTCAGGCTCATGTGCCGGATGACTTCCGGCAGCGGCGTATCGAGCAGCGTGTCGAGCATCGAGAACAGGCCCACGGTGAAGCAGGCGTCCGCGTCTTCCCGGCCACCATGAATCGCAATGAGCTCGCAGAGCTTGGCCCGCTGCAGGGCGAGGGTCATGCGCTCATCGGGTCTGCTCTCGACGCTGGCCAGCACGAACAGGGAGACCCAGCGGCGGATGCGGTCGCGGCCCAGGTAGACGATCGCCTCGCGGATGGATTCGACCCGCCGGCCGAGCGCATAGGCGGCGGAATTGACATGGATCAGCGCCTTCACGCCGAGGGCGACGTCCCGGCTCACCAGCTCGTGAAGTTCGTCGACCGTGCTCTCTGGGTCGTTGAGGCGCGCCAGGGCCTGCACCAGGTTTATCCGTACTGGCTGCAGCTGCTGGCCGCTGATGACGCGGGGCCGGGCAAAAAAATAGCCCTGGAAGTAGTCGACCCCAAGCTTGCGGAGCCTGTCGAGAGCCTCGCGGGTTTCCACTTTCTCGGCGAGCAGCCGGCAGCCGTGACTGCGCAGGCGTTCGATCGCCGCCGGCCACCCGGCCTCGGGCAGGGCGAGTACGTCTAGCTTGACGATATCCACAAGATCGAGGATTCGGTCGAAGGCGTGGCCGGTGGCGAAGTCGTCCAGGGCGATGGTAAAACCGCGCGCCCGCAGCGCCTTGATGCCGGCGATGGCGCGGTCGTTGAGCTCTACGGTCTCGAGGATCTCGAGCACCGCCTGCTCCGGGCCCAGGGGAATCAGCTCCGGCTCCTCGAGGAAGCGCTGCGGCAGGTTGATGAAGGCCGGGTGGCCCCGGGTCAGGCGCTCGAAACCGACCTCCGCCGCGTTGCTGATGACCTGCGCGGTGGTCGCGTCATCGTCGAGGGCGCCGCTGTTGGCATTGCGGGGCGAGTCGCGGAACAGCAGCTCGTAGGCGTGCATGTGCAGGTTTCGATCGAAGATCGGCTGGCGTGCCAGGAAGAACGGGACCACGGGAATACCTGCGCTGTGTGATGGGCGGGATGGTACCCCCGGGTGCGCGGCAGGCAAGGCCGCGGGCCCGGAACTGTGGCGCCGGTCACGCCTGCGCTATTCGCTGTGGTCCGGTAGGCAACCTTCACCGGACTATGCTGAAAATAGGGGGCTTCAGAAAGAGTTCCAAAGCGCCCACAGGCGATCCGGCCGGGCGAGCATTGCGCTGATCGGCCCCGCATCGTGAATCCTGAAACGATAGCTATCGAAACTCGCAAGCCCACCTTCCGTGGCAACCCAGAA
>CAYFVG010000151.1:0-4611 GCA_964346365.1 uncultured Alteromonadaceae bacterium | reverse complement strand
TCCGTGGCAACCCAGAAAAAGCGAGCCTGATCCTGCACGATACTGGTGGCAGAGATCTGCGGCATGCCGTCTCGGGTGGTCCACAGGCGCTGATGGTAATCGCTGTAACGCAGCACCGGGGACGACGGCGATGCGGGCGCCGCCGTCGCGGTGACACAGCAGGCGAGCACCAGCCCCAGCCACAGGTACAGTCGCTGCATTCACGTCCGCACGCCGGACCCCGGCCGGGTTCCCTTTGCTCGCCGCTGTTCACTGATCCCCCCGGCCCATTCCGGTCCGACAAGTTACCAGCTTGGCGCCGGTTCGGCACTGTCGATGACGCGATGCTGCCTGTGGCCCGGTTCCGCGGCGCCGCTACAAGCCCTTGCGGTAGGCGTAGGGCGTGACGCCGGTCCAGCCCTTGAAGGCGCGGATAAAGGCGCTGGACTCGGAGAAGCCCGCCCGGTGCGCGATCTCTTCGATGGACAGGCCCCGGCGACCCAGGTAGTGCAGGGCCACGTCCCGGCGGAGCTGGTTCTTTATCTCCTTGAAGTTGGTGCCCTCCTTGGCCAGTCGACGGCGCAGGGTCTGCGGATGCACCTCGAGCGCGGCGGCCACCGCGCCGAGTTCGGGCATCGCGAGGAGGTCCCGGCGCACCAGGTCGCGTACCTGTGCAGTCCAGCTGGCCCGGTGATACTGCAGGGTGAGCATGATCAATACCGGGTGGCGCAGAAAACGCCGCAGCGTGGTTTCGTTCTGCACCACCGGGCGGTCCATAACGCCGGCGGGAAATTCGAGGGCGCAGTGCCGGCACTCGAAGTCGACGGGGCTGGCGAGGAACATGCGCCGGTAATCGTCGGGCTGGGCCGCCGGCGGGTAGTCCAGGCGGGTCCGGGTGAGGGGCAGGTGCTCCTGCACCAGCCAGCTGCCGAAGCGGTGCACGTTGAACAGGAACAGCTCCTTGAGATACGGGTCCACGGCCGTCGAATCCGCTACCCGGAGCTGCACCGAGGCGTGGTCGCGACCGATCTCGAGGGCGGGCATCGGGTCGTGGCCGAAGAGAGCGTAAAAGCGGCACAGGCGCGCCAGCGCCTGACCGAGGGTGGCGCAGCCGATGACCGCGTGGCACATCATGTCCCAGCTGCCCAGAGGCATGGGGCGCTCGCCATAGCCCAGGGCCTCGTCGCCCAGGGCCTGCATGGTGGCGACCTGCAGGTCCGCGAAGCGCTCGATGGCAATGCGCGCGCTGGGTTCGTGCAGCAGGCGGGGCGTGATGCGGTTGCGGCGAAGGAGGGGCAGCGGGTCCACGCCGAGGCGTACCGTGTGGCGGAGCACGGCGCGGGCGAAGTGCACCGAGATCGATTGCTCGCGCAAGGGCCCGTCCTGTCAGTTTGGGTCAATAAATGTGTTCGTGACGGTCATTGCCGCCCCCGGTGGCGCTGCACATACTGACGTCTGTGCCTTCTGTTCATCATGGAGCGTTGTGATGTTGCCACGCAATTTTACCGAAGAACAAACCATGTTTCGCGATGCCTACCGGCGGTTTCTCGCGAACGAGATCGTCCCACATATGGAAAGCTGGCGTGAGGCGGGTATCGTCGATCGCGAGGCCTTCCGGCGCGCCGGCGAGCAGGGTTTCCTCATGGTCTGGCCGGACGAGAAGTACGGCGGTATGGGGGATGATGACTTCCGCTTCGAGCAGGTGATCATCGAAGAAACGGCCTACGCCCGGGTCGGCGACTGGTACGCAACGCTCCACAGCCGCCTGGTCGGCCCCTATTTCACGCGCTTTGGCAGCGACGAGCAGTGCGAGCGCTTCCTGCCGAAGTGCGTCCGCGGCGAGTGTGTGCTGGCGGTCGCCATGACCGAGCCCGATGCCGGCTCGGACCTTGCCGGTATGCGCAGCACGGCGCGGGAAGACGGCGACGAGTGGGTCCTCAACGGCTCCAAGACCTACATCTCAAACGGTATCAATGCCGATGCGGTGATCGTCGCGGCGAAGACCGACCCGGAGAACAATCCGCACCACATGACCCTGTTCATTGTCGAGCGGGGCATGGCAGGCTTCGAGCGCGGCCGCAATCTCAACAAGATGGGCATGAAAGCCCAGGACACGGCCGAGCTGTTTTTCAACGACGTCCGCGTGCCAAAGGCCAACGTTCTCGGTGAACCCGGCAAGGGTTTCATCTATCTCATGGAGGGCCTCGCGGAAGAGCGGCTCATCGGCGCCTGTGGATACCTCGCCGCGGCGCAGCTGTCCTGGGATCTGACCTACGACTACGTGCGTGAGCGCAAAGCCTTCGGCAAGCCCCTGGCGGCCTTCCAGAACACCCAGTTCAAGCTGGCGGAGGTGCGCTCGGAACTCGACATCGTCCAGAGCTATATCGACCAGTGCGTGGCCGCCTTCAACGCCGGCCAGCTGACGGCGGTGGACGCCGCCAAGGCGAAACTGGCGACCAGCGAGCTGCAGGTCAAGGCCGCGGACATCGGGGTGCAGCTGCACGGCGGCGCCGGCTATATGGACGAATACGCGATCAGCCGTCAGTATACCGATGCACGAATTGCGACGATCTATGCCGGCAGCTCGGAGGTGATGAAGATCATCATCAGCCGCGACTGCCTGTCGGACAACTACGCGCCATTCAACACCCGCAATTTCTGAAGCACGGAGAGATACCATGGATCTGTCAGGGAAAGTCGCCATCGTCACCGGCGGGGCTTCGGGCCTCGGTCGCGCCACTGTCGAGGCCTATGTCGCCCGGGACGTCAAGGTCGCCATCTTCGACCTCAACGAGCAGGCCGGCGACGAGCTGATCCAGGCCCTCGGCGACGACAAGGTCGCCTTCTGGAAGGTCAACGTGGCCGACGAGGACTCCGTGAGCAGCGCCGTCGCCGGCGTCGTGGAGAAGTTCGGGGCGCTGCATATCTGTAACAACTACGCGGGCATCGGCAGCGCCTGCAAGACTTTGAGCAAGAAGGGCGTGTTTCCTCTCGACATGTTCACGGGCGTCATCAACGTCAACCTGATCGGTACCTTCAACGTTTCCCGCTACGCCGCCGAACAGATGGCCAAGAACGACCCGGTCTTCGGTGACGATGGCCGCGGCGTGATCATCAACACGGCCTCCATTGCCGCCTACGAGGGCCAGATCGGGCAGCTCGCCTACAGCGCCTCGAAGGGCGGGGTGGTCGGCATGACCCTGCCCATGGCCAGGGACCTGTCCGCGTACGGCATCCGCGTCAACACCATTGTACCGGGGCTGATCCACACGCCCCTGTTCGAATCGCTGCCGGAGCCGGCCTACAAATCGCTGGAAGCCAGCGTGCTCTACCCGCACCGTCTCGGCAAGGCGGAGGAGATTGCGCACCTGTCCGTGTTCATTGCCGAGAACGACTACGTCAACGGCGAGTGCATCCGCCTCGACGGCGGCATCCGCATGCAGCCCAGGTAAGTCAACAGCACACAGGGAGACGGCTATGGGGCCCCTCAACGGCTACACGGTCATCGAGCTCGCCGGTATCGGCCCGGCGCCGATGGGCGGCATGATCCTCGCCGACATGGGCGCAGAGGTGATCCGCGTCGACCGCGCCGGCGGTGTTGATCCGAAGCTCACGGAGCGCGTCAGCGGCCGCGGCAAGAAGTCCGTCGTCATTAACCTCAAGGATGCCGCCGGGGTCGAGGCGCTGTTGCGTATGGTCGAGAACGCCGACGTGCTCATCGATCCCTTTCGCCCCGGCGTCTGCGAGAAGCTGGGTATCGGCCCGGATGAGTGCCTTGCGCGCAACCCGAAGCTGGTGTTCGCCCGGATGACCGGCTGGGGCCAGGAGGGTCCGCTGGCGCGCGCCGCCGGACACGACATCAATTACATCGCTCTGACCGGTGCGCTCTACGCCGTGGGCCCGAAGGACGGGCGGCCCGTGCCGCCTCTGAATCTTATCGGCGACATGGGCGGCGGCGGCATGCTGCTGGTGAACGGCGTCCTCGCTGCGCTCCTCGAGGCCGGCAACTCCGGCCAGGGCCAGGTGATCGACGTGGCCATGGTCGACGGCGCCGCCCAGTTGATGTGGATGTTCCACAACTTCCAGGCCATGGGCGCCTGGAATCCCGACGAGCGCGAGTCCAATCTCCTGGACGGTGGTGCCCACTTCTACGGCACCTATGAGTGCAGTGACGGCGAATTCGTGGCCATCGGCTCCATCGAGCCGCAGTTCTACGCACTGCTGCTCGAGAAAGCGGGCCTTGCCGCCGAGGACTTCGGCGATCAGAACAACCCGGCAAAGTGGCCCGGGCTGCGCGAGAAGCTCGCCGCGGTTTTCCGGGAAAAGACCCGCGACGAGTGGTGTGCGCTTATGGAGGGCTCGGACGTCTGCTTCGCGCCGGTGCTGCGCTTCACCGAGGCACCAGCCTACCCGGCCAATGTGGCCCGGGAGACCTATATTGACGTCGAGGGCGTCGTGCAGCCGGCGCCGGCGCCGCGCTTCGCGCGGACGCCGTCGACGGTTCGCCACGGCGCCCACGGCGCCGGCGAGGATACGGATGGTATTCTCACGGCTATGGGTTTTGCCGAGCAGGAAATCCAGCAATTAAAGGCCGATGGCAGCGTCGCCTGACCGGCCCGGGGGAAGCACCAT
>CAYFVG010000150.1:0-6450 GCA_964346365.1 uncultured Alteromonadaceae bacterium | reverse complement strand
GCGTCATGTCCACGGCGCCAGCGCTGCCGGCTTCGACACCGTGGGCGTGGATCTCGACCTCGGCGATCTCGCCAGGGCCCGCGAGCGCCTGGCCGAGGTGCCGCCACCGGCGCCCGCGGCGGTGCTCGCCGCCGATGCGCTGCGGCTGCCCTTCGCCGACGGCGCCTTCGACGCGGTCATCGTGAGTGAGGTGCTCGAGCACATCCCGGACTACCGCGCCGCGCTGGCCGAGGCGGGCCGGGTGCTGCGCCGGGACGGTCTGCTCTGCGTGAGCGTGCCGCGGGCCTGGCCCGAGCGCCTGTGCTGGCGCCTGAGCCGGTGCTACCACCAGGTCCGCGGCGGCCACCTGCGTATCTTCCGCCGCGAGGCCCTCGAGCGGGAGATCGCCGGGGCGGGCTACCGCTGCTTCTACCGGCACGGTGCCCACGCGCTGCACACGCCCTACTGGTGGCTGCAGTGCCTGTTCTGGGAAAGCCGTGAGCGCAACCGGCTGATCCGGGCCTGGCATCGGCTCCTGCTCTGGGACATGCTCGAGGCACCCTGGCTGACGCGACGCCTCGAGGGCCTGCTGGACCCCTTCCTCGGCAAGAGCGTCGTGCTCTACTTCCGCCGGGAGGTGAGCGCGTGAGTGGTCTCTACCTGAGCCCGGGCCTGTTCCCGCGGGATTTCCTCCGGCCGACGGTGCAGTTTATTCTCGACAGCCAGTGCGATAACGGCGAGATCCCCTGGTTTCCGGGCAACTATACGGACCCCTGGGACCACGTGGAGGCGGCCATGGGCCTGGCGATCGGCGGTGAGCACGGCGCCGCGGAGCGGGCCTACGGCTGGCTGGCGGAGCGTCAGCTCGAGGACGGCAGCTGGTGGGCCGCCTACCGCGGCGAGCTGCCCGACAACCGCGAGCGGCGCGAGAGCAATTTCGTCGCCTATGTCGCCACCGGCATCTGGCACCAGTACCTGGTCACGGGGGACGGCAATTTCCTGCACCGCGCCTGGCCCATGGTGGAGCGCGCCATCGAGTTCGTGCTCTCGCTGCAGTCCGGGCACGGCGAGATCGACTGGGCCGTGGACGGCGACGGGCGGGCGAAGGGTGACGCCCTGGTCACCGGCTGCAGCTCCATCTTCAAGAGCCTCGAGTGCGCCGCCAACATCGCCGCGACCCTGGGCAGGCCCCGGCCCGCCTGGCTGCAGGCGCGGGCGCGGCTCGGCGAGGCGCTGTGCAAGCGCCCCGAGCGCTTCGATCGCAGCTGGGAGAGCAAGGCGCGTTTCTCCATGGACTGGTTCTACCCGGTGCTGAGCGGCGCGGTCGCCGGGCCGGCCGCCCGGGCCCGCCTGGCGGCGCGCTGGGAGGCCTTTGTGGAGCCGGGCCTCGGCTGCCGCTGCGTGGTCGAGGAGCCCTGGGTGACCGTGGCGGAATCCTGCGAACTGGTCATGGCGCTGCTCGCCGCCGGTGACCGGGCCCGGGCCGTAGAGCTCTACAGCTGGCTGCATCAGTGGCGGGACGGCGACGGTGCCTACTGGACCGGTTACCAGTTCGTCGAAGACCTGCTCTGGCCGGCGGAGAAACCCACCTGGACCGGCGGCGCGATACTGCTCGCCGCCGACGCCCTCACCGGGCACACCGGGGCCTCGCGGCTGTTCACGGCCGTGGAACTGGTGGACGCAGGCGGTGCCCGGGAAAGCGCCGGGCCGCCGCGCGGCTGATCTTCCCCCCGGGGTTTGGCTCCGCAGTGGGCGCCGCGCCGTCGCCGCGACGGCGCGCCTCCTGCAGGCTTTCTACAGGCGGCGCAGGATCCGTAAGCTGCCGGCGGCGTCGCTGTGCTCGAACAGCCCCGAGTCCAGCGCCAGGCGGTACACGGCCGCCGGGGCCTGGCCGCCGGTGGCCGGGTCCGGATAGACATCGTGGATCGCGAGCAGGCCGCCGCGAGCGACTTTGCCGGCCCAGGCCCGGTAGTCGGCGAGGGCGGCGTCGAGGCTGTGCCCGCCGTCGATGAAGACCAGGCCTGCGAGGCCCGGGAAGTGCGCGGCGAACAGCGTGCCGGACGCCACCACCGGCAGGACGACATGCTCGAGGCCGGCCTCGAACAGGGTCCGGCGGAAGCGGCGGAAGGTGTCCACGCGGCCCGTCGCGGGGTCCGTGAAGGCCGGATCGTAAAAGGCCTCGCCGGGCTGGTGCTCCTCGGAGCCGCGGTGATGGTCCACCGCGAAGAGGGCGCCGCCGGCATCGCGGCAGGCGCAGCCGAGGTAGACAGTGGAGCGGCCGCAGTAGCTGCCGATTTCCACCAGCGGCCCGAGGCCGGCGGCCGCAGCACCGTGGCGGTACAGGGCCGCGCCCTCGGCCGGCGCGAGGAAGCCGGGCACCGCGGCGATGGTGACAGGCAGGTCGGGAGCCACGGCGCGGTCGTTAGTGGCCCACTCACTGGCCCCCGTCGCCGTCTTCCGAGGCCTTCGGCGCCGGCGGCTCGATCAGGAAGCCGTCGAGGCGATAGATGTCCTCGGGGCTGAGCAGCCCCGCCTGCTCCTTGAGCCGCAGCATGTTGAGGATGTAGTCGTAGCGGCTGTTGGCGTAGTCGCGCCGGGCGGCGAACAGGGTGTTCTGGGCGTTGAGTACGTCGACGACGTTGCGGGTCCCCACCTCGTAGCCTGCCTGGGTGGCGTCGAGGGCGCTTTTTGACGAGACAATGCTCTGCTTGCGAGCCGCCACCTGGGCCACGTCACTGAGCACCGTCAGGTGCAGGGAGCGGGCCTCAGTCACGGTGTTGCGCGTCAGATTGATGCGATTTTCCCGCGCGGCGATGAACTCCTGGGCAGCGCGGCGGCGGTTCGCGCTGACGGCGCCACCGGAATACAGCGGCAGGTTGACTTCGATGCCGAAGGCGGTGACGTCGCGCTCCTGTTCCGGTGGGAAGTTGAAGACACTGGCCGGGTCCTGGAAGCGCGAGCCGGTTGTTTCGGACTCCGAATACCGGGCAGTGCCGCTGACGGTCGGCGCGTGGGCGAGCTTGCGCGCCTTGGCGTTCTGCCGGGCGGATTCCTCAGCGTACTGTGCGGCCTGCAGATTGAAGTTGTTTTCGAGGGCGAACTCGACCCAGGCGTCGCGCTCGATCGGGTCCGGCTTTCTCGGCTCGAAGGCCTCGGCCAGCACCTCGAGGTTGTCGTGGCGCTTGCCCGTGAGTACGGACAGACGCTCCCGGGCCACGTCCAGGGCGTTCTCGTCGCGGATGCGCGTGACCTGCCCGAGATCGTAGGCCGCCTGCGCCTCGTAGACATCGGTGATGGCGATCAGGCCCACCTCGAAGCGCTGCTGCGTCTGTTCCAGCTGACGTTCGAAGGCCCGCTCCTGGGCCTTCGAGGCCGCCAGGTTGTCCTCCGCCCGCAGGACCGCGAGGTAAGCCTCGACGACCCGTACGATGAGGTTCTGCTGGTTGGCGGCGAAGGTCGCTTCGGCCTGCCGGGTCAGTTCCTTGCCCGACTGAAAGCTGAACCATGCCGGCAGATCGAAGATCGCCTGGGACAGTGACAGCTGATAGGTCTCGGTCGCTATATCGGTGTTGTCGAAGGTGTCGCCGAAGATCGGCGAGCCGTTTCCGTCAAAACGGATGATGCCGGGGCTCGTTGTATCGGTGTCCGAGTCCTCGTAGCTGTAGCCTGCACTCACCTGGGGCAACAGCGCCGCCAGCGCCACCTTCTCGTCCTCCAGGGACGCGCGGTACTGCGCTTCCTCGGTCTTGAGCTGGGCATCGTTCTCCAGCGCCAGCTCGTAGATGTCGGTGAGCGACTCGGCGCCGGCAGTCCCGGTAAGCAGGGCCAGGGCCAGGGCCAGGGGGGCCGCGCCAGTTACTTTCATGCGAGCATTCCTGTGTCTGATCTGTCGATCTTGCCGGGAGGGCGAGTTTAGCAGGGGCACCGGTGCCGGCGCAGACGCCTGAGCAGCAGTTAACAAAAAAAGAGGCTCCCACAGCAAGCGCTATCGTAAGTGTTACAATGGTGGGGTGTCACGGTTGATGGGGAGGCTCGTTGCAGCCGGTCCTTCACTCCGTCGTTTTCACCCGACTCGCCCGGAGGATCCGGCCCTGCCCAAACCCCGCTACAAAGTGGACCTGACAGCTCTGCATGCGCTGTGTGAAGCCAACTACGCGCGGCTCCTGCGGCTGTACCCGGATTACGAGGCGAGCAACCGGCGCGAGTTCCACCTCGGCGACGAGCGCGTGGTGCTCGAGGTGCTCGAGCGCAGCCGCTACACCACACATTTCCGTCTGCACTCCCTGGCGCACGTGGAGCGCTGGCTGGCGCCGCTGCGCATCGACGTGCGCGCCTACCACGATGCCGGCATGCTCGAGGTCATTTCCTTCCAGACCAGTGGCAGTGTCCGCGGTCGCTATCAGTACCCCAACCCAGCGATGCACCAGCAGGACGAGAAAAACCAGCAGAATCGTTTTCTTGCGGACTGGCTCGAGCACTGCCTGCAGCACGGCCTCGCGCCCCTGCCCCGGGGTGTCGCCGAGCGCGGCGCGAAGGCCTGACGGGCGGGCTCCATGGCTGGCGCCGCGGTTGCAGAGCTTCCCGTTTCCGACCCCGGCGGCACCGTTCACCTGCTGCAGGTCACCGACACGCACCTGGCGGCCGTCACCGGCGGCACCCTTATCGGCATGGATACGGACCGTTCCCTCCAGGCCGTGCTGGCCGCGCTGCGGCGGGCCCATCCGGCCCCGGACGCGCTCCTGGCCACCGGCGACCTCGCTGATGCCGGTGCCCCCGAGGCCTATCGGCGGCTCCTCGGGTACCTCGACGGTGTGACGCCGCGGCATTTCTGGCTCCCCGGCAACCACGACGATCGCGCCGCCATGGCGGCGGTTGCCGGGGAGCATCGGCTCCCCGGGGAGTTGCGCCTCGGTGCCTGGCAGGTGCTGCTGCTCGATTCCCAGGTGCCCGGCGAGGTCGGCGGCCGCCTTGGCGAGAGGGAACTCGCCCGCCTCGAGCACGGCCTCGGCGCCGCAGCGGCGGCGGGCCTGTACACGCTGGTCTGCCTGCACCACCCGCCGGTGCCCGTGGGCTGCGCGTGGCTCGATGAGCAGCGCGTGGCCGATGCGAGCGCGCTGTTTGCCATCCTCGAGCGTTTTCCGGGCGCGCAGGGGCTCCTCTGGGGACATGTGCACCAGGCGCTCGAGCGTGACCGGGACGGCCTCAAGCTTTTCTGCACCCCGTCCACCTGCGTGCAGTTCAAGCCCGGCCAGGCCGACTTCGCCGTCGACGACGAGGCTCCCGGCTACCGCTGGCTGGCGCTCGCACCCGACGGGCGCATCGACAGCGGCGTGACCCGGGTCCCGGTGGATCTGCCCGTGGACCTGGATTCCAGCGGCTATCCGTGATCGCCGCGGGTCCGCGGCGCAGTCCCTCGTGTACAATCGCGCCCCTGCGGCGTCTCCCGACGCGCGCCCCGCAGCCAGCCGAGGAGCCATGAACGACTACACCGCCGAAGACATCGAAGTCCTCACCGGGCTGGATCCGGTGCGCAAGCGCCCCGGCATGTACACGGACACCAGCCGCCCCAACCACCTCGCCCAGGAAGTTATCGACAACAGCGTCGACGAGGCGCTCGCCGGCCACGCCAGCCGCATCGACGTGGTGCTGCACGGAGACGGCTCGGTCACGGTCGCGGATGACGGTCGCGGTATGCCGGTGGATACACACCCCGGCGAGGGCCGCCCGGGGGTCGAGGTGATCCTCTGCACGCTGCATGCAGGCGGCAAGTTTTCCTCCAAGCACTATCAGTACAGCGGCGGCCTGCACGGCGTCGGCGTGTCCGTGGTCAATGCCCTGTCGCAGGCGCTGGAGATCACCATCCGCCGCGCCGGTCGGGTGCACTGCATGACCTTTGCCGGCGGCGAGAAGACCCGCGACCTCGAAGTGATCGACAGCTGCGGCAAGCGCAACACGGGCACCAGTCTGCGTTTTCATCCGGACCCGCAGTACTTCGACTCGATCAACTTTTCCGTGCCCCGGCTCGTGCACGTCCTGCGTGCCAAGGCCGTGCTCTGCCCGGGCCTGCGCGTGCGCTTCACCGACGAAAAAAGAGACGAGAGCACGGAGTGGCACTACGAGGACGGCCTCACGGACTACCTCGCGGATGCCACCAGTGGCTGGCCGGCGATTCCCGAGGCGCCGTTTACCGGCAGTTTCTCCGGCGCCGGAGAAGCCGTCGACTGGGCGCTGCAGTGGCTGCCGGAGGCTGGCGACTTGGTCGCCGAGTCCTATGTGAACCTCATTCCCACCCCCCAGGGAGGCACCCACGTCAACGGTCTTCGCAGCGGGCTCCTCGAGGCCATGCGCGAGTTCTGCGAGCTGAGAAATCTGCTGCCCCGGGGCGTCAAGCTGACTCCCGAGGATATCTGGGAGCGCTGCTGCTACGTGCTTTCGAGCAAGCTCGAGGATCCGCAGTTCTCCGGCCAGACC
>CAYFVG010000149.1:0-6493 GCA_964346365.1 uncultured Alteromonadaceae bacterium | reverse complement strand
CAGTCGCCCAGCCTGAATTCAACTTGCACGCCTTGCTGCGCGGTCAACGTGGAGTTCGAACGCCGGCGGGTGCCGGAGGTACTGCTGAGCGGCGACCACGAACGCATTCGCCGCTGGCGCCTGAAGCAGGCGCTGGGCCGGACGCGCGAGCGGCGCCCGGACCTGCTCGCGAGCAGGGCGCTGGGCCCGGAAGAGGAACAACTGCTCGTGGAGTATTGCCGCGAGCGCGGGTTAGACAGCTGATTTTGACTGTGACTTTGACACCGAACGGGCCGCAGGGCCCCGGGAACGACGCGAGGAGCGGCCCATGAGCACCAACACCATTATCTCCCAGCTCGACGCAGAGCAGATGGACAAGGAGCTGCCGGCTTTCAACCCCGGTGACACCATCGTGGTCCAGGTCAAGGTGAAAGAGGGCAACCGCGAGCGCCTGCAGGCCTTTGAAGGCGTTGTTATCGGCAAGCGCAACCGCGGCCTGAATTCTGCCTTCACGGTGCGCAAGGTCTCCCACGGTGTGGGCGTCGAGCGCACCTTCCAGACCTACAGCAAGCTGCTGGACAGCGTCGCGGTCAAGCGCCGCGGCGACGTGCGCCAGGCCAAGCTCTACTACCTCCGCGAGCGCTCCGGCAAGTCCGCGCGTATCAAGGAGAAGCTGTCCTCCTGAGGCGTTGACGGCGTCCCTGTCGGAGGCGCGCTCCCGCGCCGACGGGGTCGTGCCATGGCGTCGGGCCGGTTCGCACAGTAAGCTCTTGCCCATGCCCGGCCGCGCTGACACCCATCCCGAGATCGAGCGCTACATCGATGCGCTCTGGATCGAGAAGGGCCTCAGCGACCATACCCTCGATGCCTATCGGCGCGACCTGCGTCAGTTCGACGCCTACCTCGGCGGCGAGCCGGGGGGCAGTCTGCTCATGGCCACCCGCGAGCATCTCCAGCGCTACCTTGGCGCGCGTCTCGCGGCGGGCCAGTCCCCGCGCTCCACGGCCCGCGTCATGTCCTGCCTGCGCGGTTTCTTCCGCTACCAGCTGCGCGAGGGGCGCCTCACGGTCGATCCGACCCTGGATGTGGAGAGCCCGCGGCTCGGGCGGCCGCTACCGAAGTCCCTCTCCGAGGCCGATGTGGAGAAGCTCCTCGCCGCGCCGGATCTCGATGACCCTCTGGGCTTTCGCGACCGCACGATGCTCGAGCTGCTCTATGCCTGCGGCCTGCGGGTGTCGGAGCTCACGGCCCTGCAGCTGTCGCAGGTCAGTCTCAATCAGGGCGTGCTGCGCATCTTCGGCAAGGGCAATAAGGAGCGCCTGGTGCCCATGGGGGAGCCGGCTCTGCGCATGCTGCAGCGCTATCTCGCCGGCCCGCGGGCGGAGCTGCTCCGCGGCGTGCCCGTCGACGTGGTCTTCCCGAGCCGGCGCGGCCGGCAGATGACTCGCCAGACCTTCTGGTATCGTATTAAAATGCACGCACGCAGTGCAGGTATCGGCAAAGCACTGTCGCCACACACGCTGCGGCACGCCTTCGCAACGCATCTGTTGAACAACGGTGCGGACCTGCGGGTCGTACAGATGCTGCTGGGCCACAGTGACCTGACCACCACGCAGATCTACACGCACGTGGCCCGCGCGCGCCTGCAGGACCTGCATGCGCAGCACCACCCGCGCGGCTGAAAGCCGCCCCGGGTTGAACCGCGCGAGGCGCGGTTCAACCGGATACGAGCGCCGACGTGGTGCTCTCAGTCGCCGCAGACGAGAAGGTACAGTCCATGACAGGTTTCCGACGCTTTATCGCTCCTTCGCTGCTCCCGTTCATGCTCGCCCTGTTTGCGCTCCCGGGCCCCGCTCGCGCAGATGATGCGGTGACCGGGGAGGCCCTGGAAGAGCTGCGTTCGACCCTCGAAGCACCCGGCGGGCTCAGGGTGGAGTCTGCCCGGCGCTCCCCGGTCCCGGGGCTCCTCGAGGTGGAGCTCGCCGATGGTCCGACGGTCTACGCCACGCCGGACGGCAGCTTCTTCGTTCTCGGTGACCTGTACCAGGTCGACGCCGCCGGCTACGTCAACCTTGCCGAGCAGCGCCGCAACGGCGAGCGCCGGCAGGCCATCGCCGCCGTTGCCGACCGGGACATGATCGTCTTTCCCGCCGAGGGCGAGACTCGCGCCAGCATTACCGTGTTCACGGACGTGACCTGCTTCTACTGCCAGAAGTTGCACAAGGAAGTGCCCGAGCTGAACCGGCGCGGCGTGGAGGTGCGCTACCTCGCCTACCCGCGCGCCGGCGTCGGCTCCGAGGGCTTCCGGCTCCTGGCCACCGCCTGGTGCGCCAGCGACCGTCAGGACACGCTCACCCGCCTGAAGGCGCGGGAAGAGGTCGAGCAGTCGGTCTGCCCCGGCAACCCGGTGGCCGACGAGTACGCCCTGGGCCAGGCGGTCGGCGTGCGCGGCACCCCGGCGATCATCATGCCCGACGGGCAGATGGTCCCCGGCTACCGTCCCGCGGACGATCTCGTCGCCGCCCTCGGCCTGGACTAACCCCGTGGAGGAGCAGTTCCAGCGCATCCAGCGCCTGCCGCCCTATGTCTTCTCGATCATCGGCGACCTCAAGCAGCAGGCCCGGTCCCGCGGCGAGGACGTCATCGACTTCGGCATGGGCAACCCGGACCAGCCCACGCCCGAGCACATCGTGCAGAAGCTGGTGGAGACGGCCCGCCGCGGCGACACCCACCGCTACTCCCAGAGCCGCGGTATCCCGCGGCTGCGCAAGGCCATCTGCGACTGGTACGCCCGCCGCTACGGCGTCACCCTGGACCCGGAGAGCGAGGCGATCGTCACCCTCGGTTCGAAGGAGGGCCTGGCCCACCTCGCCCTGGCCACCACCGGCCCCGGCGATGCGATCCTCGTGCCGAACCCGTCCTACCCGATCCACCCGTACGGTTTCGTGATCTCCGGCGCGGACATCCGCCACGTGCCCATGGCCGACGAGGACGCCTTCTTCGAAGAACTGGAGAGCGCCATCCGCAACAGCTGGCCGCGGCCGAAGATGCTGGTGCTGAATTTCCCCTCCAATCCGACCACCCACTGCGTCGAGCTCGACTTCTTCGAGAAGGTCATCGCCGTGGCCCGGGAGCACGGCATCTGGGTGGTGCAGGACCTCGCCTACGCGGACCTCTGCTTCGACGGCTACGAGGCGCCCTCCATCCTCCAGGTGCCGGCGGCGCGGGAGGTGGCGGTGGAGTTCTTCTCCATGTCCAAGAGCTACAATATGCCCGGCTGGCGCGTCGGCTTCTGCTGCGGCAACAGGACCCTCGTCGGCGCCCTGGCGCGCATGAAGTCCTACCTGGATTACGGTATGTTCACGCCGGTGCAGGTGGCCGCCATCGCCGCTCTCGAGGGCGACCAGGGCTGCGTCGACGAGATTCGCGCCATGTATCAGCGCCGGCGCGATGTGCTCTGTGCCGGCCTCAATGCCGCGGGCTGGCCCGTGGCGCCGCCGAAGGCGACCATGTTCGTCTGGGCGCAGATCCCGGAGCCGTTCCGCGGTATGGGCTCGCTGGAGTTCAGCAAGAAACTCCTCGAGGAGGCCCGGGTGGCCGTGTCGCCGGGGGTCGGTTTCGGCGAGTACGGCGAGGGCCATGTGCGCTTCGGCCTCATCGAGAACGAACACCGCACGCGGCAGGCTCTTCGCAACATCAAGCGCATGCTGCGCGCGGACCAGGGGGTGACACAGTGACACCGATTCGACTCGGCCTTTGCGGCATCGGCACCGTTGGCGGTGGCGTCCTCGAGCTCCTCGGCCGCAACGGCGAGGCGCTCGCCGGGCGCGCCGGGGCGCCCCTCGAGGTCGTCCACATCGGTGCGCGCCGCGACCGTGACGGCGTGGACCCGGGCGGTGCGAGCGTCAGCCGCGAGGTTCTCGACGTCGCCGCGGATCCATCCGTGGATATCCTCGTCGAGGCCATCGGCGGAATCGACGACGCCCACGAATTGGTGAGCCGCGCCCTGAAGGCGGGCAAGCATGTGGTCACGGCCAACAAGGCGCTGATCGCCGAGCACGGCAACGAGCTGCTCGCGCTCGCCGAGGCGCAGGGCGTCAGCCTGCGCTTCGAGGCCGCGGTCGCCGGCGGCATCCCGATCATCAAGGCGCTGCGCGAGGGGCTCGCCGCGAACCGCGTCTCCTGGCTCGCCGGCATTATCAACGGTACCGGCAACTTCATCCTGACAGCGATGGCCGAGGAGGAGCGGGAGTTCGCCGACGTGCTGGCGGAGGCGCAAGACCTCGGTTATGCGGAGGCGGATCCGACCTTTGATGTCGAGGGCATCGATGCCGCCCACAAGCTGGTGATCCTCGCCGCCATCGCCTTCAATACGCCCCTGCGCTTCGACGCGGTCTATACGGAGGGCATCAGCGCGCTGACCCCGGAGGATCTGGCCTATGCCGACGAGCTCGGCTACGTGATCAAGCACCTCGGCGTCGCCCGGGAGAGCGCGGCGGGCCTGGAGCTGCGCGTGCACCCGACGCTGCTGCCGAAGGAGCTGCTGCTGGCCAAGGTCGCCGGGGTCAAGAACGCGGTGCTGGTGGAGGGCGATGCCGTGGGCCCGACCCTGTACTACGGCGCCGGCGCCGGCGGCGGGGCCACCGCCTCGGCGGTGCTCGCGGACGTTATCGACCTCGCCCGGGAGATGGCCCGGGGCCAGCGCTGCCCGCTGCCCTCCCTGGGGCTGCCGGCGGGCGAGCTGCGCGAGCTGCCCATCCTGCCCATGGGCGAAGTGCGCACCGCCTGGTACCTGCGCCTGGAGGCGGAGGACCGGCCCGGCGTCATGTCCGAGGTCTCGCGCATTCTCGGCGACCAGGGCATCAGCATCGAGGCGCTGATTCAGAAGGCGCCGCAGCCGGGGCAGTCCCGGGTAGCGGTCGTTGCGGTGACCAACGTGGCCAGCCAGGGCAACCTGGAGCGGGCGGTCCTGGCCATGGAAGCCCTCGACAGCATCGCCGGCCCGCTGACGCGCATCCGCGTCGAGTCTCTGGACGGGTAGGGCGGCGGCCATGCGCTACCTCAGTACCCGCGGCGCTGCGCCGCCTCTTTCCTTCGAGGAGGTATTGCTCGCGGGCCTGGCCAGCGATGGCGGCCTCTATGTGCCGGAGGCCCTGCCGCGCTTCTCCCGCGACGAGATCGCCGCGCTGCGCGGCCTGTCCTACCCGGCCCTGGCCGAACGGGTGATCGGGCCCTTCGTCGGCGACGCGGTGCCCGCGGAGGAACTGCGCACCATCCTCGAGGACTGCTACGCGGTCTTCCGCCACGGGGCCGTGGCGCCGCTCACGCAGCTCGCCCCGAACCACTGGGTCATGGAGCTCTTCCACGGCCCGACGCTGGCCTTCAAGGATTTCGCCCTGCAGCTCCTCGGCCGGCTTCTTGACTACGTGCTCGAGCGCCGCGGCGAGAAGGTCGTGATCATGGGAGCCACCTCCGGCGACACCGGTTCGGCGGCCATCGAGGGTTGCCGGCGCTGCGCCAACGTCGATATCTTCATCCTGCATCCGCACGGGCGCGTGTCCGAGGTGCAGCGGCGGCAGATGACCACCGTGCCCGGGGCGGGCATTCACAACCTCGCCGTGGAGGGCAATTTTGACGACTGCCAGGCGATGGTGAAAGCCAGTTTCGCTGCCCAGGGCTTTCTGCGTGCCGGCCGGCGCCTGGTGGCCGTGAACTCCATCAACTGGGCGCGGATCATGGCCCAGGTGGTGTACTACTTTCACGCGGCCCTGGCCCTCGGCGGGCCGGACCGCCCGGTCGGGTTCTCCGTGCCCACGGGCAACTTCGGCGACATCTTCGCCGGCTACCTGGCCCGCGGCATGGGCCTGCCGGTGTCGCAGCTGGTTATCGCCACCAACCGCAACGACGTGCTGCACCGGGTGCTGACCAGCGGCCTGTACGACCGCCAGCCCCTGGAGCCCAGCCTGTCGCCGAGCATGGACATCACCGTCTCCAGCAACTTCGAGCGGCTGCTCTTCGACCTCTACGGCCGCGACGGCGCTACCGTCGCCGGGCTCATGCGCGCCTTCGACGACGGCGAGATCCGGCTGTCCTCGCAAGCCCTGGCCGATGCGCGGTCGCTTTTCTCCAGCCATCGGGTGGATGACGACGTTACCTGCGCGGAGATCGCCGGGACCTGGGCGGCCAGCGGATACCTCCTCGACCCGCACAGTGCCATCGGCCTCGCCGCCGCCCGGGCGGCGAGCCGGGACCCGGCGCTGCCCATGGTCACGCTGGCCACGGCGCACCCGGCGAAGTTCCCGGATGCCGTGCGCCGCGCCGGCATCGACCGGGAACCGGCACTGCCGGCGCATCTCGCCGATCTCTACGAGCGCGAGGAGCGCTACACGGTGCTGCCGAACGACCTCGCCGCCGTGCAGGCCTTCATGGCGGATAACCTGCGCGCCTGAGGCGCCGCCCGTGCGCGCCGCCGATAAGCAGCTCCGTCGCCGGTCCGCTCCCGCCGGCGAGCCCC
>CAYFVG010000148.1:0-6547 GCA_964346365.1 uncultured Alteromonadaceae bacterium | reverse complement strand
GGGCGACGCCCGCTTCCCCGCGCTCCTCAACCGCTTCGACGCACTGCCCGAGGGGGAGCAGGCCGCCCTCGACGACGCGGTCAGCGCCCTGCTGCCGGACTTCCCCGACAGCGTGGCGCTCAAGCTCACGGCGGCCCTCGTCGCCGCCGAGCGGGGCGACCGGGCGCGCGCCCGGGAACACCTGGCCACGGTCTTCGCCCTCGACCCGCAGCAGCACCAGGCGCTTCTGCTCGATGCGCGGCTGCGCATGGAGGCGGGCGAGCGCGACCCCCTGGCCCGCATCGAGGCCACCCTGGACGCCAAAGCGGACAACGACCGGCTGCGGCTGCAATACGCCCGATTGCTGGCGCAGGAGGATATGCCCGCCGCCCGGGAGCAATTCGAGATCCTGTCCGCCAACAATCCGCGGGACGGCGACCTGCTCTTTTCGCTGGCCCTCATCAACGAGGAACTGGGGGACCGGGTGGCCGCCAAGGCCTACCTGCGGCAGGTGCTCGCCCTGGGCCAGCGGCCCGACGACGCCTATCTCGCCCTGGGGCGCATGGCCGAGGACGCGGGCGACTTCGGCACCGCCATCGAGCACTACATGCAGGTCGGTGACGGCCCGGAGCTTGTCGCCGCCAACGCGCGCATCGGCGAACTGCTTCTGGGCGCCGGTGAGCTGCCCCGTTTCCTCGGCCACTTCGCCACGCTGCGCCAGAGCTACCCGTCGCGCAGCGAACAGCTCTACGCCCTGCAGGCCAACCTGCTCAACGCGGCGGGCGAGAGCGCGACGGTGCTCGAGGTCCTCGCCGCGGGCCTCGCCGCGCACCCCGAGTCCACGTCGCTGCGCTACAGCCGGTCCGTCGCGCATGAGCGCACCGGGGACCTCGCGGCGGCGGAGCGCGACCTGCGCGCCATTCTCGCCCGGGAGCAGGACAACGCCACGGCGCTCAACGCGCTCGGCTATACCCTGGCCAACCGCACCGACCGCCACGACGAGGCCCGCGCTCTTATCGAGCGCGCCCTGGCACTGGAGCCGAACGAGCCGGCCATTCTCGACAGTATGGGCTGGGTGCTCTACCACCAGGGCGAGTACGGGCAGTCCCTGGACTACCTGACCCGCGCCTATGCGGCCTTTCCGGACCCGGAGGTCGCCGCCCACCTCGGCGAGGTGCTGTGGGCGTCCGGCGACCGCGAGGGCGCGCGGCGCATCTGGCGGGGTGCCCTCGAAGAGGATCCCGCGCACCCGGTGCTGCGCGCCACCCTCGAACGGTTCGGCGTCACGGACTCGCCCTAGTGGGCCGCGCGGTACGTTCGGTAACACTCACCCGCATCGCCATCGTCGCTTTCTCCCTGTGCCTGGCGGCCTGCGCGGGCCGCGAGCTGCGCCCGCCGCCCGGGGCCTGGGCCGCGCAGCGCGAGCGGCTCGAGCAGCTGAGCCACTGGCGCCTGGATGCCAAGGTTGCCCTGCGCTGGGCCGACGGCGCGGAGACGGCCCGCCTGGAATGGGAACAGCGCGGCGCTGACGCGGATCTCACCCTGGCCGGCCCCTTCGGCGCGGGCGCCGTCGCCATCCAGCGCCGGGGGGCGCGGCTCGACATCCGCGACGGCGGCGGCACCCGCTCCCTGCCCGCGGACGACCCGGCCGCGCTCGCCGCGGCGACCGGGTGGCCGGTGCCCGTAAACGCCCTCGCCTGGTGGCTGCGCGCCCTGCCGGCGCCCGGCGCCGGCCGGGCGAAGGTGGCTTACGGGGCCGGCGGCCTGCCGCAGGAGCTGGCGCAGGGCGCCTGGACCGTGAGCTACGGCCGCTTCAGCGCCGTGGACGGTCTGCTCCTGCCGCAGGCACTGACGCTGCAGTATCCGCCGGGGGCGCTGGAGCTGCGCCTGGCAGCCGCCCGCTGGCAGCCGGGGGTCGCGCCGTGAGCGGGCGCAGCCTGACGCTGGCTGCGCCGGCGAAGCTCAACCTGTTTCTGCACGTGACCGGTCGCCGAGCCGATGGCTACCACACGCTGCAGACGGTCTTCCAGCTGCTGGCCTGGGGGGACCGGGTCACGCTCGAGGCCCGGAACGATGGCGCAATCACCCTGGCCGGCCCGGCCCTCGGCATCGCCGACGATGACAACCTCGCCGTGCGCGCCGCCCGGGCGCTGCAGGCGTTGCCCGACACGCCGGGGGAGGCGGGCGCACAGCTTACGCTGGCCAAGGACATCCCGACCGGGGGCGGGCTGGGCGGCGGCAGCTCCGATGCTGCCAGCACCCTGCTCGGCCTCAACCGTCTCTGGGACCTCGGGCTCTCCGTGGACCGGCTGGCCGGGATCGGTGCCGGCCTCGGCGCCGACGTGCCCGTCTTCGTCCGCGGCTGCAGTGCCTGGGCAGAGGGGATCGGCGAGGCACTGGCGCCGATCGCCCTGCCGCCCGCCTGGTACCTGGTGATTCATCCGGGCGTTCACGTCGATACCCGGGAAATATTTTCCCGGCCGGAATTGACACGTGACAGCCCGCCGATCACAATGCCGACCTTTTTCGCGGGGGGTTCCCGCAACGACTGCGAGCCGGTGGTGCGCAAGCTCTACCCCGAGGTAGACAAGGCGTTGATCTGGCTGGAGAAATTCGGGGAAGCGAGGCTGACCGGAACGGGCGCGTGCGTGTTCTGCCGCTGTGCCGACGAGCAGGCGGGAAAGGCAATCGCGGCGCGGGTCCCGGCACCGTGGCGTGCCATTGTCGCGGCCGGGGTCAACCGCTCCCCTGCCCTGGCAACAGAGGCACAGACCTGACCAGCGTTATTTGGGGTGTCGCCAAGTGGCAAGGCACCGGGTTTTGATCCCGGCATTCGCAGGTTCGAATCCTGCCACCCCAGCCATTTCCTCACACCCGTCCGTGCTCCCGGGGAACGTGCCGTGTCTTCGAAAATGATGGTATTCACAGGCAATGCCAACCCCGAGTTGGCGCGACGCGTCGCCAGCCGTCTCTACCTCTCTCTCGGCAAAGGGGACGTCGGTCGCTTCAGCGATGGCGAGATCGCCGTCGAGCTGAACGAGAATGTCCGCGGCAAGGACGTGTTTGTCCTCCAGTCCACCTGCGCGCCGACGAACGACAACCTGATGGAACTGCTGCTGATCATCGACGGCCTGCGCCGGGCATCGGCGGCGCGGATCACGGCGGTGGTGCCCTACTTCGGTTACTCCCGCCAGGATCGCCGGGTGCGCTCGTCGCGGGTGCCGATCTCGGCGAAGGTCGTGGCCGACATGATGGTCGGCGTCGGCGTCGACCGGGTGCTGACCGTCGACCTGCACGCCGAGCAGATCCAGGGCTTTTTTGCCTGCCCGGTGGACAACGTCTACGGGTCGCCGGTGCTGAACGACGACATCATCGCCTGCGCCTACAGCGACCTGGTGGTCGTCTCGCCGGACATCGGCGGCGTGGTGCGGGCCCGGGCCATCGCCAAGCAGCTCGACGACGCGGAGCTGGCGATCATCGACAAGCGCCGGCCGCGGCCGGGCGAGGCGCAGGTAATGAACCTGATCGGCAGTGTCGAGAGCCGCACCTGCATCCTCGTCGACGACATGGTCGATACGGCGGGGACGCTCTGCAACGCCGCCGATGCCCTGAAGGAGCGCGGCGCCACCAAGGTGGTCGCCTACTGCACCCACGCGGTGCTCTCCGGCCGGGCGCTGGAAAACATCCGGTCCTCCGAGCTCGACGAGCTCGTGGTGACCGATACGATTCCCCTGGGTGAGGAGGCACGGGCGGTCGACAAGATCCGCCAGCTGACGATCTCGGACCTGCTGGCGGAGTCCATTCGCCGCGTGTCCAACGAGGAATCCATCAGCGCACTGTTTTCCTGAGGAGCCCGCAGGGCGCCCGCGACGACAGCGCACAGGGAACGCGCGCCGGGGC
This sequence comes from uncultured Alteromonadaceae bacterium, assembly GCA_964346365.1. GTDB lineage: Bacteria > Pseudomonadota > Gammaproteobacteria > Pseudomonadales > Halieaceae > Pseudohaliea. Next base: position 2,668 of record CAYFVG010000148.1, on the reverse strand, counting down.
CGGTCGCAAGCCCTCGCGTGTCTTATTGACGAAAAGGAGTCCAGACAATGTCTGACCAGCTTGAAATTGCCGCGACCCCGCGGAACGACCTGGGGAAAGGTGCGAGCCGCCGCCTGCGTCGTAACGGGGACACGATCCCGGCCATCATCTACGGGGCCGGCAGGGATCCCCAGCCGCTGGCCATCATCCGCAAGGACCTCGAGAAGTGCCTGGAAAACGAGGCTTTTTTCTCCCAGGTTATCGACGTGAAGGTCGGCAACGATGTGCAGAAGGCCATCCTCAAGGACCTGCAGCGCCACCCGTCGAAGGAACGCGTCATGCACGCGGACTTCCTGCGGACCGATGCAAAGGTCGCCCTGAAGGTGAACATACCGATCCACTTCATAAACGAGGAGAGCTGCCGGGGGGTCAGGCTCGAGGGGGGCGTGATCGAACACCAGGCCCTCGAAATCGAAGTGCTGTGCCTGCCGTCTGCAATCCCCGAGTATCTCGAGGTGGACATGGCGGAGGTCGGCCTCGGTGACAGCCTGCACCTGTCCGACGTGCCCCTGCCGGAGGGCGTCGAGTCCGTGGCCCTGTCCTACGGCGAAGACCACGACGAGGCGATCGCCACCGTCATCGCGCCCCGGGGTCTGAAGTCCGACGAGGAGGACGCGGAGGCGGACGAGCCGGCACCCGGCGATGTCCCCTCGGCGCAGGACGAAGCCGACGAGGACTGATCCCCGCTCGGCGAGGTCGCTTTGGGCAACAGCATCCGCCTCATCGTCGGCCTCGGCAACCCGGGCGACGCCTACCGCGGCACCCGGCACAATGTCGGGGCCGACTTCGTTACGGCCCTGGCGCGACGGCACGGCGCGACGCTGGTTGCCCAGAGCCGGTTCTGCGGCGAAACGGCGCGGATTGCCGTCGCCGGGCAGGACCTGCGCCTGCTCCTGCCGACGACGTGGATGAACCGCAGCGGCAGGGCCGTTGCGGCGCTGGCCGGTTTCTACAAGATTGCAGCGACGGAAATCCTTATCGCCCACGACGAGCTGGATCTGCCGGCCGGCTGCGCCCGCTTCAAGCGCGGTGGCGGCCACGGTGGCCACAACGGCCTGCGCGACACCGTGGCCGCCCTGGGTAACGACAGCGGTTTCTATCGGCTGCGGATCGGTATCGGTCACCCCGGCAGCGCGGCGGCCGTGAGCGGGTATGTCCTCGGCCGCGCACCCGCCGCGGAAACGACGCGCACTGCGGCGGCCATCGACGCCGCCCTGGACGCGCTGCCCCTGCTCCTCGCGGGCGACCTGGTCAAGGCACAGACGCAGCTGCACAGCTTCACCGCCCCCTGAGCGCCTCGAAGACCCTGCGAGAGACGACCCTGCGAGAGACGGCCCTGCAAGCGACGACCACCTGAAGAAGGATACGAGCATGGGTTTCAAATGCGGTATCGTCGGCCTGCCGAATGTCGGCAAGTCGACCCTGTTCAACGCGCTCACCCGGGCCGGCATCGATGCGGCGAACTTCCCTTTCTGCACCATCGAGCCCAACGCCGGCGTGGTGCCGGTGCCGGACCCGCGGCAGGCGCGCATCGCCGCCATCGTCAAGCCGCAGCGGGAGGTGGCGACGACCATGGAGTTCGTCGATATCGCCGGTCTGGTCGCCGGCGCCTCGAGGGGCGAGGGCCTCGGCAACCAGTTCCTCGCCAATATCCGCGAGACCGATGCCATCGCCCACGTGGTGCGCTGCTTCGAGGACGAGAACGTGGTCCACGTGGACGGCCGCATCGATCCGGTGGCGGATATCGGCATCATCGACACGGAGCTGATGCTGGCGGACCTCGAGACCGTCGAGCGCGCCTTTGCCCGCGTGGCTCGCGCAGCGAAGGTCGGTGACAAGAACGCGAAGGCGGACGCGGAACTCCTCGAGCGGGTGAAGGATGCGCTTGAAGCCGGCCATTCGGCGCGGACGCTGCTGGTGGATGCGGAGCCGACCCTGCGCGCGCGCCTGCGCGATCTCTTCCTGCTCACCGCCAAGCCGGTGATGTACATCGCCAACGTCGACGAGGCCGGTTTCGAGGGCAATCCGCACCTGGACGCCGTCCGCGCCCGCGCCGAGGCCGAGGGCGCCGTGGTAGTGCCGATCTGCAACAAGCTCGAGTCGGAGATCGCGGAGCTCGAGGACGAGGAGAAGATCGACTTCCTTGCCGAGATGGACCTCGAGGAGCCGGGCCTGAACCGTGTGATCCGGGCCGGCTACGGGCTGCTCGGGCTGCTCACCTTCTTCACGGCCGGCCCGAAGGAGGTTCGCGCGTGGACCGAGCATACCGGGGCCACGGCTCCGGAAGCCGCCCGCTGCATCCACACGGATTTCCAGAAGGGCTTCATCCGCGCCGAGGTCGTCGCCTACGACGACTTCATCAAGGGCGGCGGGGAGCAGGGGGCGAAGGACGCAGGACGGTGGCGCCTCGAGGGCAAGGACTACATCATGCAGGACGGCGATGTGGTCCACTTCCGCTTCAATGTATGAAAAAAACGGTCTGAACGGACGGAGTGAACAAACGGTCTGGACAGACGGGCTGAGTAGACGAACCGGGTAGACGGTCTGATCGGGTGCAGCACGACCCGCCGTCGGCCTCGCTCACCGCGACCGTGCCGGATCACTCCGGCACGCCTGTAATCCAGCACGG
>CAYFVG010000147.1:0-6637 GCA_964346365.1 uncultured Alteromonadaceae bacterium | reverse complement strand
AGATCGGCGACGACCGGCGGTAGGCCCGCCCATACCTCGCTTCACTTTGAGAGCGACAGCTGAAACCCGCGGACCGACACCTGCTGCCGGGCATGGCGGCACACCACTGGGTTTGCGGCAAACTGGTAAAATTCGCCAGGAAATTTGCGACTTGTATAGTTAGACTCGCTGGCAAATTATTTATAACAGCAAGGGGTCCCGCATGTCCGCCAACTATCGCTCTTTTCCGCTGACGCTCGCTGCCCTGCTGGTCACATCCGCAGGCGCCGCCGCGCAGGGTCCCGGCGCTCTCGAGGAAGTCGTGGTCACCGCGCAGAAACGCACCGAGAGCCTTACCGATGTACCCATTTCCATCGCCGTCATGAGCAGCGAGGCGCTTATAAAGACCGGCGTGCGCCAGATGCGCGAGGTTGCCGAGTTCGTGCCCAACATGAGCATCTCCAGCGGTAACGACAGCTCAACCGCCGTGCGCGTACGCGGGGTCGGCGCGAACACCCGCAACATCGGCTTTGACACACGGGTCGGCGTGTACGTCGACGGCGTCTACATGGGACAGTCGCCGGCACAGAACCTGGATATCGTCGACCTCGAGCGCGTGGAAATCGCCCGTGGCCCCCAGGGCACGCTGTTCGGCAAGAACACCGTGGCCGGTGCGATCAACCTGGTCAGCAAGAAGCCGGGCCAGGAGCGCGAACTCGAGGTAACCGGTGAACTCGGCAACTACAGTTCGCACCGGGTGTCTGCGGTTGCCAACCTGCCGATCAACGACTCCGCTGCAGCGCGCTTCTCCATCGTCGATCACGCCCGCGATGGCTTTATCAAGAATGTCACGACCGGCACGCGGCACAACGAGCGCGACGGCACCACACTGCGCGGCCAGCTGGCTTTCGGCGGCGAGAACTACGACGTCAATATCGCCGGGGACTATATGGAGTCCGAGCGCGTGTCTTTCTTCGGCACACCGGTGACCGACTGGTCCGGCAGTGTCCCGAATACCGCTTCCCCCGGGCGCTTCAATATCGACAACAACGTGGATAACTACGAGGAACGCGAGATCTGGGGACTGTCCGCCACCGTGAACGTGGATCTGGGCAGCGACTACTCACTCACCTCCATCACCGCCTACCGCGACACCTTCGTCGACCGCCGGCAGGACACAGATCACTCCTTCAATGACATGCTGTCGGTGATCTACCCGGATAGCTACGAGCAGACGACCCAGGAGTTCCAGATCTTCTCGCCCGACACGGGCCGCTTCAAGTACGTGGCGGGGCTCTACATCTTTTACGAGGACGCGACAACAGAACGCCGTGTTCCCACCGGCGACGATATCGGCATTGTCCTCAGCGCACTCTCGCCGCCGCTGGCGCCCTTCGGCTCCCAGTTCGCAGGCCTGACCGTCGGCACCTTCGGCACCGTCGACACGGAGAGCTACGCCGCCTACATCAACGGCACCTACGATCTGACCGAGCGCCTGACCCTGGGCTTCGGCGCGCGCTACTCGGATGAGGAGCGCGAGGTCGACTACAACCTCGTTGGGGGCGTGGCCGACCTCGGATTCACGCAGATTCCGGCGGCGGCGCTGTTCGGCGTCGCGGTGGGTCCCGTGGTCGACGGGCAGACGGTCCTCAATTTCCAGGACAAGCAGAACTTCAGCGACTTCTCGCCCATGCTCAGCCTCAGCTACGCCCTCGCGGACGATATCAACCTGTATATCAAGTACTCCGAGGCCTTCAAGAGCGGCGGCTTCAACGTCGACTTCGTGTCACAGAGCGTGCTCGATGAAGGTATCGCGTTCGATATGGAAACCGTCGAGTCCTGGGAGCTTGGCCTCAAGGGCACGGCGCTGGAAAACAAGCTGCGCTTCAGCCTGATAGCCTTCCAGATGGACTTCCAGGACTACCAGCTGAACCAGTTCATTCAGCTGTCCAACAACACCTCGACCATCACTATCCAGAACGCAGCCGAGGTCCAGTCGCGCGGTCTCGAGGGTGAAGTCACCTGGTACCCCACCAACAACCTCATGCTGAAGGGCGCCATTGGCTACAACGACGCAGAATTCGATTCCTTCCCCGGCGGCGGCAGCGTGCGCAACCCCGACGGCCTGGGCGCGGATCTCGCCGGCAACAAGCTGCCTGTGGCCCCGGAGTGGACCTCCGCCTTCGCGGCACAGTACAACATGCCCCTGCCGAATCTGTCGGCCGAGCTGGTGACCCGCCTCGACTGGACCTATACGGACGATTTCTTTTCAAGCGAGGACAACGTCGCCTTCGCAACACCGGCGAAAGCGATCCCCTGGGGCGCGGTGGACAGCTACGCCTTGCTGAACGGACGCATCGGCCTGGAAGGAGAGAGTTGGTCCGCCTACCTTTGGGGCCGCAATGTCCTCGACGAGGACTACAATCTGAACTGGACCTCGGACTTTCTCGGCACACTCGCCTTCTTCCCGGGTGATCCGCGCACCTACGGCCTGGAAGTCTCATGGAGGTTCCAGTGATCCCCTGCAGACAACACGGAGCACACAGCATGCCCTCGCCCCTGCGCAGAATCACCAGCCCCACCGTCGTTGCGGCATGCCTGTTTGCCCTGTCAGCACCCCTGCTTGCGGAGGTCGAGTTCCTCAACGGCAGCGGGGTGATGCCCGATGAATTACCAATTTCAGAAGCGGTACGTATCGGCGACACCTATTACCTATCGGGTCAGGTCGGCGTGGTACCGGGCAAGATGCAGCTCGTCCCCGGCGGCATCGAGGGCGAGGCGCGGCAGACCATGGAAAACATCGGCGCGCTACTGGCGGAGCACGGCCTGGGCTTCGACGATGTCGTCAAATGCACCGTGATGCTGGCCGACATGTCCGAGTGGGGCATCTTCAACGAGATCTACCGCAGCTATTTCACCGCGCCCTACCCCGCCCGCAGTGCATTCGGTGCCAACGGCCTCGGCCTCGATGCGCGCACGGAGGTCGAATGCATCGCCGTCGACAGCGAAGCGGAATGAAGCCCCCGGCAGGCGATGCGGGTGGGCCTGCTGCCGCCGCTACTTGCCGTAGCTAGTCATCGCTGGCCGCGCAGCTCGCCCCGTTGCTATCCTGCCCCCGGCCCGGCGCGGCCATCGCGAGCAGCAGGGCGGCAGCCGTCGCGCGCAGGAGCGTGTGGATCGCTGGGGCCGGGATCATGGGATGTCGGGTACGGGCCTTTGAGCGGTGGATGGCGACGCGGGTACGAAGGGCAGCGAATTATGCCGCGGATCATAAAGCATCGCCCGGCCCTTGTCCGTTCCCCCGGTGGGGTCTTTGCCGCGGTGCGCTGTCCGTGAGCGCTCCCCCGGCGGACCTCCTGCCCTGGTGCCTCGCGCAGCTTCCGCAGCTTCCGGTGGCCGCCGCTGCGGCGCTCTCGCCCCTGGCCGATGACGCCGGCTTTCGCCGCTATTTCCGCCTGCGCTGGGACGACGGCACCGCCGTCGCCTGCGTGGCGCCCCCGGCCACGGAGAAGAACGCCGAGTTCCTGGCGGTGCGCGAGCAGTTCGCCACCGCCGGCGTGCGCGTCCCCGGGTTGCTCGGGGCCGACCTCGACCGCGGCTACCTGCTTCTCGAGGACCTCGGCGATGAGCTGCTGCTGCCCGCGCTCAGCCCGGCAACGGTGGAGCGCCGCTACGCTGAGGCCATGGATCTCCTCCTGACTCTCGCCGCGGCGCCCTGCGGCGAGCTGCCCCCCTATGACGGTCCGGCCCTGCAGGCCGAGCTCGACCTTTTTCCCGCCTGGTTCTGCGAACAGCTGCTGGGGCTGCCCGTCGACGCCGCCGCGCGCGAATGCCTCGACGCCCTCGGCAACCGGCTCCTCGCCAGCGCCGCGGCCCAGCCCCGGGTGCCGGTGCACCGGGACTTCCACAGCCGCAACCTGCTCATCACCGGTGACAGCCTGGCCACCATCGACTTTCAGGACGCGCTCTGCGGCCCGGTCACCTACGACCTCGTGTCCCTTCTCCGGGACTGCTACTGCCGCTGGCCCGACGCCGATGTCTACCGCTGGGCCCGGGCTTTCCACGGCCGGCTCGCCGGCGCGGGCCTGCCCGGGCTGCCGGCGGCCGACGCATTCCTCGTGGCCTTCGACCTCATGGGCCTGCAGCGACACCTGAAGGTGCTCGGCATCTTCGCCCGTCTCTCTCTGCGCGACGGCAAGGACGGCTACCTGGGCGACCTGCCGCGGGTCTACGGCTACGTCCGCGACGTGCTCGCCGCCCACCCCGGGGAGCCCGCGCTCGCCGCTTTCGCGGCCTGGCTCGATGCGTCGGTCGCGCCCCGCCTGCCCGCCCAGCCCTGGTGGACGGCCCCGTGAGGACCATCTCTGTGAGGGCCATCCTGTGAGGGCCGTCCCGTGAAAGCCATGGTTCTCGCCGCCGGGCGCGGCGAGCGCATGCGGCCGCTCACTCTCGAGACCCCGAAGCCGCTGCTGGTCGTCGGCGGCCGGCCGCTCCTCGAGCACCACCTGCGCCGCCTCGCCGCCGGTGGCGTCCGCGAGGTGGTGATCAACCTGTCCTGGCTCGGCGAGCAGATCGAGGCCTTCTGCGGCGACGGCGGCGCCTGGGGCCTGTCCGTCCGCTACTCCCGGGAGGCCGAGCCCCTGGAAACCGCCGGCGGCATCGTGCAGGCGCTGCCGCTCCTCCGGGAAGCGCCGTTCCTGGTGGTGAATGGCGACGTCTTCATGGACTACGATGTCGGCGCCCTCGCGGCGCGGGCGGCGGCTCTGCCCCGGGCCGCGGCGCATCTGCTGCTCACGGACAATCCGGCGCACCACCCCCGCGGCGACTTCGCCCTGCGCGACGGTCGCGTCGCCGAGCCCGCCGCGGGCGAGGCCACGCTCACCTTCACCGGCACAGCTCTTTATCACCCCGACTTTTTCGCGGGCCTTGCCCCGGGTTCGCGGCCCCTGCGCCCGGTCTTCGCGGCGGCGATGGCCGCCGGGCGCCTCGCTGGCGAGCACCACGGCGGCCGCTGGGTCGACGTGGGCACGCCGGCGCGCCTGGCCGCGCTGGACGCGGCTCTCGCTGCAGACCGCGCCGGGGAGGGTGTGCCCCGGGGCGCAAAACGCTAGAATCCGCGGCCAGGCCCGCTGGAGACTCCCATGCCCGATTACCTGATCGCGCCATCCATCCTGTCGGCGGATTTTGCCCGCCTCGGCGAGGAGGTGGATAGCGTGCTCGCCGCCGGTGCGGACGTGGTCCACTTCGACGTCATGGACAACCACTACGTGCCCAACCTGACCGTCGGGCCCATGGTCTGCAGGGCGCTCCGGCAGCACGGCGTCACTGCGCCCATCGACGTGCACCTCATGGTCAGCCCCGTGGACCGGCTTGTCGGCGACTTCGCCGAGGCCGGGGCCAGCTGGATCACCTTTCACCCGGACGCGGTCACCCACGTGGACCGCACGCTGCAGCTGATCCGCGACGCCGGCTGCCGGGCCGGGCTGGTGTTCAACCCGCACCTGGGGCTCGACGCGCTGGACTACGTCATGGACAAGGTCGACCTGGTGCTGCTCATGTCCGTGAACCCGGGCTTCGGCGGTCAGTCCTTCATCCCGGCGACGCTGGAAAAGCTGCGCGCGGCGCGCCGGCGCATCGATGCCTCGGGGCGCGACATCCGCCTCGAGGTCGACGGCGGTGTGGGCCCTGCGAACATCGGCGAGATCGCCGCCGCCGGTGCCGACACCTTCGTCGCCGGCTCGGCGATCTTCAAGCAGCCGGACTACGCCGCGGTGATCGGCGAGCTGCGCGCCGCGCTCGCCACGGCGGCCCGATGACCCCGGGGGACTTTCGAGCGCTGGCGGCCGCGGGCTACAACCGGATCCCGGTGAGCCTCGAGGTACTGGCGGACCAGGAAACGCCGGTCAGCACCTACCGCAAGCTCGCCGGCGGCGCCTATTCCTACCTGTTCGAGTCCGTGCAGGGCGGCGAGAAGTGGGGCCGCTACTCCATCATCGGCCTGCCCTGCCGCACCCTGGTCAAGGTCTACGGCCGGCGCGTGGAGACCTGGGCAGACGGCGCCCTTGCCGCGAGCGAGACCGTCGATGATCCGCTGGCCTGGGTCGAGGCCTTCCAGGCGCGCTATAAGGCGGCCCCGGCGGCCGACCTGCCGGTGTTCCACGGCGGCCTGGTCGGGTACTTCGGCTATGACACCGTGCGCTTCGTCGAGGCGCGTCTCGCGGACAGCTGCCCGCCGGACAGCCTGGGCACGCCGGATATCCTGCTCATGGTTTCCGATGAGGTGCTGGTCTTCGACAACCTCGCAGGCACCCTCAGGCTCATCGTCAACATCGACCCGGCCGCGCCCGATGCGCTGGCCGCCGGGGAGGCGCGGCTGGCGGCGCTGGCCCGGCAACTGCGTGAGCCGATCGCCGCGCTGCCCGAGGTGGATCTCGCCGCCCGGGCGGAGACGGGCCTCGAGGACCGCGCCCGTACGAGCATGGATCGGGCGCGCTACGAGGCCGCCGTGGCGCGCGTGCGCGAGTACGTGCTCGCCGGCGACGTCATGCAGGTGGTGCCGGCGCGGCGCATCAGCGTGCCCTACGCGGCGCCGCCGCTGAACCTCTACCGGGCCCTGCGCAACCTGAACCCGTCGCCCTATCTCTATTTCCTCGACCTC
>CAYFVG010000146.1:3015-6675 GCA_964346365.1 uncultured Alteromonadaceae bacterium | reverse complement strand
GCCGAAGACGAACGGCCAAAAAAAAGCCCTCTCGCGAGGGCTTGAAAGCTCCATGGACTGGATGCAGTCGTTCGGGGCGCTAGAAGCGGTAATCCACCTTGGCGACCCAGTGACGCGGGAGTTCCGGCAGCACGATCTGGCTGCCGAAGAGATTGGTGAAGTTGCCCCGGAAGTACTCCTCGTCCGTCAGGTTCTTGCCGGTAACGCTGAGCTTCCAGTTCTCCATTTCATAGGTAACCCCGGCATTGACCAGTGTGTAGGCCGGCAGCTCCACGGCTCGGGAAAAGCCGGAGAAAGTCGAGTCGACGTCGATAACACTGGCGTTGATGGCCAGCCCGTTGTCGAAATCATAGGTCGCGGTCGCCGAGTAGATGTTCTCCGGGATGCCCTGCTTGAGACCGTCTCCGGCGGGAATCAGACCTATGACCTGGCCGCCATAGACCAGCGCAGGGTCGATCTGCGGCATGTCGTCGGCGCCGAAGAAACTGAACAGGGTGCCTTCTTCAACCGCCGAGAGCATGGTGACTTCGAGGTTGGTCCAGGCGGCTGTCAACACCAGCTGTGGCGTGACCACCCAGCGCAGTTCCGCCTCGATGCCTTCGGTGTTTGTGGAGGCATTGGTCACGATCGCCTGCGCGCTGAAGTCGGTGCGCTCCTGCTCGTAGTAGGCAAGTGCGAAGTAGAGGGAATCTTCCAGATAGCTGCCCTTGACGCCGACTTCCCACATCTCCGATACGTCGGTGGCGTTGCCGTCGGCTACCAGGCCCTCGGGCAGGTCACCCATCTGGCTGGCGACGACGGTGGCCTGTTCCGAGAGGGTCGCGTAAGGGATCAGGCCGAGCGGCGTGTCCCAGCTCACGCTGAAGTTCCAGGAGGTGATGCTGTCGTTGTCGCTCCAGGAGGCGATGCCGTCGGGGTTGGCCGCTACCAGCGCCGGATCCGGGGCCCGCTGACGGTTGAGGTCAAGATTTGACTCCATATCGAGCCAGTCCTGACGCAGACCGAGGGTAATATTGAAACCGTTGTTCCAGACAAAATCGCCGAGGAAGGCAAGGCCCCACATGGTGTAGTCGCCAAAGCGGTAGCTGTCGTAATCGGCATCGATCTGCGTTGCCAGCAGCCGGGTATCCAGGGAGGGGTCGCGCTCTGCAGCGGATTGGCTCAGATCGCGGCGGTCGAAATACTCGTTGCTGAAGTCATCACCGCGCTCGAAGTCTGTGTAGCGCACCGACGGCGAAAACTGCAGCCGCGATGTGACGCTGTCGCCCTCGAGGGTATAGGCGAACACGACTTTTTCCTCGAATACCCAGGTTTCGCCGCCCTGGGAGAAACCGTAGGCGTTCTCGTTGTTGTTCTCGAGGCTTTCGTAGAACAACTGGTTTTTGACCTCCAGGCCGCTGTCAGCGGTGTAGATCGCGTCGAAGTAGAGCGTCAGCACCTGGTTGTCCAGCTCGTCTCTGGGGTCGACCAGGACGTTACTGCCGCTCAGCTGGGTGGTGCCCGGATTCTCCAGGGCGCTGAGCGGGTTGAGGTCTTCCTCGGTAACAAAGTCCGGGAACAGGATGAACTGCGAAATCCCCGCCGGCGAGTACTCCTGGTGCGAGATCTTGCCGTCGCCATCCGCGTCCAGCGGTTGCGCAGTGCCGGTGACGTAGGTGCCGTTGTCGATCAGATCCTGCGAAAGCCGGTTCCAGCCAGCGACCTGGTTGCCGAGAAAGTCGTGATACATACCGCCAAACTGCAGGTGCAGCTTGTCTGTGACATCCACGTCGAAAGCCGCCTGCAGGATGGTCTGTTCTGTCTCGGTGTTATCGTAGTAGCTGTCAGAGTCCTCGAATTCTCCGTAGAGGTAGTAACCGGCGCGGTCGGACAGCGGCCCGCCGACGTCGATACTGAGTACATTACGGTCCCACTTTCCTGCGGTGTAGGAGACACCCCCGGTGGTGCTATCCAGGTATTCACCGCGGCCCGCCCGGGCGCTCTTTGGGTTGAAGTTCAGATAGCCACCGACCTTCGCCGGCCCGTAAATGGGTGAAGCCGGGCCACGCACAATATCGATGCGGTCCGCTGCACCGATGGGTGTGGCGTAGTTGCCGGGATTGTCGATTCGACGGACCCCGCGGAAGTAATTTTCGCCCTGCGTGCCGCGGATATCGAGGGAGCCCGCGACGCCGAAAAACGATTGGGTGAACGTGCCCGGCGAGAAGGCGACCAGTTCGTCGATGTCGTTAATATTGAAACGCTCCATCTGGTCGGCGCTGATCGTAGATGCGGAGCGCGGCGTCTCTAGCAGGGACTTGCCGAAGCCGAAGACATCGACGTCTTCCCCCGGCAGGGTGCGCAGCGAGCCGGTGACGACGACTTCTTCCAGCGCAGGATTGTCGTCGGCGCTGTCCTGGGCCTGGGTCAGCAGCGGTTGGCCGGCGGTCAGGGTTGCGGCAATCGCCGCGGCCAGGGGCAGGCGTTTTGCGGGTGCGTTCATGATTACTCCTCAACAAGTCCAGACAAGGGGCGGCGGGGAGTCCTCAGGGCCTGTTCCCGACGCGCTTGGCCACGTTTAACTGCTTTTTCTCGCTTCTTGTGCGCTTATTCCCGCGCATCCTGCGCTGCTTCTCGCGACTCTTTCGGTATTCGCTCGGTACTCTCTCGCTCGGTATTCTCTCGCTCGGTGCTTTCTCGGTACTCTCTGGCTATCAGGCTCGCTATCAGGCGGCTGCGCTGTCTTCAGCTCAACTCAGATTACCTGCTCCGATCGCCTGCAGGTTTGATGCCAAACCAGTCCGCTAACCGCTACCCGGAAGTTTTTCGTTCTATAACAGCGTATTAGCAACGTCGCTGGCCGGGCGTGGGTCACGGCACGGCGCGTGCCGATGTATGTGATGGTATCCTCACGGTGGCGCAATTGCACCGGAATGGTGCGCCCGGTCAGGCGGGCCGTCAATGCTCGCCCCCGGTACTTTTGCCGCCTCCAATCCCGCCGCCAACGCCATCCCTGTCACCGGCGCCGCGCGTCAGGCGCCCGATCAGTGCTGCGTGTTCGGGAAAGTCCCGGGCCAGCGCTTCCGCTTCCCCAAGGGTCATGTCCGCGTAGTCGAAGCCGGGGCTGACTGCCTCGCTTATCAGGCCGTAACCCAGCGGGCCATCAGCCAGGGAAGAGGCCTTCCAGGTGCCCCCGGGCACCGTCAGCTGCAGGCGCTGGCCGGCGGTGACGTCCGGGCCCATGACGACGGTCTCGAGGCGCCCGTCCGGGTGCAGCAGGTAGTAGCTGATCGGGTCGCCGAGCTGGAAGTAGTGGACGATGTCGGAGCGGTTGCGGTGGAAATGCCCGGTCGGGGCCTCGCGGGTCAGCAGGTAGAAGATCGAGGTCATGCTGTAGCGCTCGCCGGCGGCCGTCTGCACCCGCGGATGCTCCTCGGCCGCGTAGGTGCGCCGGAAGTAGCCGCCCTCCACGTGCGCCTCGAGGCCGAGTTCGCGTACCAGCTCGTCCACGGAGGGCGCGGCGCAGGTCTCGCCGGCGGCCAGGGTCGCCGCTAGGAGGAGCGCGGCCAAGGAGCCCGGGGCGGAGGCAGGCAGGGCGCAGGCAGGCGCGGTGAAGAGGGGCGCGCCGCGGCGCCGTCGCGGGGTATCGCTCACAGGCAGTCTCCTTGCTCGGGGTGATGG